>DATBID010000328.1:0-26453 GCA_036557125.1 Bryobacteraceae bacterium
TAGCGCCGCAGCGTCGCCCGCATTCACCGCGATTCCCTCCATGCCGAACGGTTCCAAGAACTGATGAATCAGCCCCGTGGTGCCGCCGTAAAGCGGCGTAGTGTAGACGATGGTTCCGTGGTGACGGCCGAACGTAAAGAACGCGGTCATGATGGCCGCCATGCCGGAATTGAAGACGGCTGCGGCTTCCGCTCCCGCTTCGAGCGGCACGATCTGATCCTCGAGGATTTCGGCGTTGGGGTGTGAAATGCGGGAGTAGATGAGGTCGGCACGCTCGCCATCGGGCAGGTGGATTTTTCCAGTGGCGATTGCGAAAGCTCGCTCCGCCGCTTCCGGAGTGGAGAAAACGTAGGTGGAACTGCGAAATACAGCCGGCCGCGCCGATCCCACCGACAGTTTGGGATCGAAGCCACGGGTCAGCACCGCGGTAGGCGGCCGCACACCCGAGTGATGCTCGTCGTGATCGTGCATAGAAGCTCCTGATCCGAGTGTAGCGCCGGGTGATGTGTTACAGCTTCGCCACCGATGGCGGGGCTACTTTGACAGCCTCTGCTCTCACCTGGCTATGCTTCCGGCTGTATTTGAAGTAGACGACTAGCCCGATCACCAGCCAAAGAATAAGACGTGCCCAGTTAATCCATCCGAGCTTGTACATCATGTAGCCGTTAACGACGATTCCCAAAATCGGGATGACTGGCACCCATGGCGTGCGGAATGGCCGGGGCTGATGGGGATTGGTGCGCCGCAGCACGAGAACGGCCGTGCAGACAATCACGAACGCCAGCAGGGTCCCAATGTTGACCATGTTGCCAAGGATGGAAATCGGTGTGACGCTTCCGACAATCGCCGCGAGCGACCCAACCAGAATGGTGTTTTTCCACGGCGTGCGCCAGCGGGGATGAATAGCCGCGAAAAACTTCCGGGGGAGCAAGCCATCGTGAGCCATCGCATAGAGAACGCGCGTTTGTCCAAGCAGCATCACCAGCATCACGCTGGTCAGTCCGGCCAACGCGCCGAGGGTGACGATTTGCGAGGCGCCGGTCAATCCGCGATCAAGGAATGCGCGCGCGATCGGCGCTTCGATATTGACCTCCTGCCACGGCACCATGCCCGTCAACACGCCTGCGACGAGAATATAGAGAACAGTGCAGATGACCAGCGAGGCCATAATCCCCAGAGGCAAATCGCGCTGCGGATTGCGGGCCTACTGCGCCGTGGTCGAGACTGCATCGAACCCGATGTAAGCGAAAAATATGTAGGCGGCGCCCGCTCCGACTCCCGAGAATCCAAAAGGCGCGAATGCCGACCAACTCGATCCCCAGTTGGCTCTGTTGATGTACTGGATGCCTAGAAAGATTACAAACAGCACTACTGCCACTTTGGTCACCACGATGGCATCGTTGAATCGGGCGCTTTCCTTGATGCCGATCACCAGGATGGCGGTGATAATCAGAGCGATCAGGAAGGCCGGCAGGTTGAAGCCGATCTCGTGCCCGAACAGATGCGGCGCTGCCAGCAATTCATGGGTTCGCCGGACCAGCTCGGCCGATTGCGCCGTCGTGACGGCAGTTATGCGGTCCATGAAAGCCTGAGTTCCGGGCTTTAGCGCCGGATTGGCCGTTTCAACCATCTGCCGCGCGATGGTGTTTTCCGCGATACTTAATCCTGTCCAGTGATCGTAGGCGAGCCAGAGCGGCATCTTGATGTGAAAGATGTTTAGCAGCTCGATGAAATGATTTGACCAGCCGGAGGAGACAGTGCTTGCGCCCATGGCGTATTCGAGAGTGAGATCCCAGCCAATGATCCAGGCGAACAATTCGCCCAGGGTGGCGTAGGCATAGGTGTAAGCGCTGCCGGCTAGCGGGATGAGGGACGCGAACTCGGCGTAACAAAGACCCGCGAAGCCGCAGCCCAAACCCGAAAGCACAAAGGAAAGCATCAGCGCCGGTCCGGCATAATGCGCCCCCAGACCGGAGAGCACGAAAATGCCGGCGCCAATAATAGCGCCCACGCCTAATGTGGTGAGTTGGAAAGGCCCTAACGTGCGGCGGAGGCTATGTTCCCCGGATTCTCCGGCCTCCGCTTGGATCCGGCCCAATGGCTTGCGGATCAGGATACTGGACATAATAAATAATAGCTAAAACTATACCAAGAGTAACAACTGAGCGACTCTAGATGCCAATCGGCACGCTACGATTGGGAGAAGGAGTCTTCCGTGTTGAAGAAAATTGCTCTCGTGTGTCTGCCGGTAACGTGGGCACTTGCGCAGAACGCGACTAATTCGGAGGCGCCCAAAGCTCCCTCCCCGGTGCCGCAGCAAAAACCGGCCGCCACACCTGCCAAATTGCCGGACCTGCGTTTTGACACCGGGCTCATTGATAAATCTGTGGACCCGTGTGTGGACTTCTATCAATACGCCTGCGGCAATTGGATCAAGAACAATCCCATACCGCCGGATCAATCGCGCTGGGGCCGTTTCACCCAGCTTGAGGAGCGCAACCTGGAGGTCCTCCACCAGATCCTGGAAGAGGCCGCCAAGCCTGCCCCGAACCGCGACGCTATCAGGCAGAAAATCGGGGATTATTTCGCCGCCTGCATGGACGTGCCGGCGATTGACGCCAAGGGCCTCGCGCCTATCCAGGCGGAACTGGACCGCATTCGCGACCTGCGGGACAAAAATCAGCTTGCTGCCGAGGTGGCGCGCCTGCAGCGGGAAGGCATTCCGTCCATGTTTGATTTCGGCTCGGGACAGGACTTCAAGGATTCGAATGCAGTGATTGCGCAGGCAGATCAAGGCGGCATGGGTCTTCCAGACCGCGATTATTACCTGAAAGACGATCCCCAGATGAAGCAGGTGCGCGAAAAGTATGTGGCGCACGTAGAACGGATGTTCGAGCTGGCCGGCGAACCGGCCGCGCAGGCCAAGGCCGACGCACAAAAGGTGATGCGAATTGAAACCGATTTGGCGAAGGGATCGCTCGACCGCGTTTCCCGCCGCGATCCCGAGAAAGTCTATCACCGCATGAGCAAGCAGGATCTCGAAATGCTCGCGCCGGCCTTCCGCTGGACCGAGTTCTTCACCGATTCCGGTTCCCCGTCTTTCGAACAGATTAACGTCGCCTGGCCGGATTTCTTCAATGCCGAAAGCGCCGCCATTGGCGCTCACAGCCTGGACGAGTGGAAAACTTATCTGCGCTGGAACCTTCTGCACTCCGAGGCGCCGCTGCTGCCCGCCAAATTCGTCGACGAACACTTCAATTTCTACGGAAAGACTCTCACTGGCGCGAAGGAATTGCGTCCGCGGTGGAAACGCTGCGTGGATTTCACCGACAACCAGCTAGGCGAGGCGTTGGGACAGAAATTCGTGGAGCGGACCTTCGGCGCACAGGGCAAAGAGCGTACTCTCAAGATGGTGGCCGAAATTGAAAAGGCGCTCGGCAAGGATATCGAAAGCGTCACCTGGATGACGCCAGAGACGAAGAAACAGGCGGAAATCAAGCTGAAGGCCATCACCAATAAAATCGGTTATCCCGATAAATGGCGCGACTATTCGAGCGTGGCGATCCGGCGCGATGACGCGGTGGGCAACGGCATGCGCGCGGACCAGTTCGAATATCAGCGGCAGTTGAACAAGATCGGCAAGCCCGTGGACCGCAAGGAATGGCAGATGACCCCGCCCACGGTGAACGCCTATTACGATCCCCAGATGAACAACATCAACTTTCCCGCCGGAATTTTGCAGCCGCCCTTCTATGACAACCGTGCCGATGACGCGGTGAACTACGGCGCGATCGGCATGGTGATCGGTCACGAACTGACGCACGGATTCGATGATGAGGGCCGCCAGTTTGACGCCCAAGGCAACCTGCGCGACTGGTGGACGCCCGCCGACGCCAAAGCCTTCGACGAAAAAGAAGCCTGCTTCGTGAAGGAATACTCCAGCTTTACTCCAGTGGATGACACACACCTGAACGGCAAGCTTACTCTGGGCGAAAATACCGCCGACAATGGCGGCTTGCGCCTGGCTCTGATGGCGTTGATGGATGTGATAGGCAACGATCGGAAAAAGATTGATGGCCTCACGCCCCAGCAGCGATATTTTCTCTCATTCGCGCAGATCTGGTGTGAAAACTCAACGCCCGAATCGCTTCGCCTGCACACCCAGACCGACCCGCATTCGCCCGGAAGGTTCCGCGTGAACGGCGTGGTGCGCAATATGTCCGAATTTCAGAAGGCGTTCGCGTGCAAAGCGGGCCAGCCGATGGTGGCGGAGAACGCGTGCCGGGTGTGGTAATCCGGCAGAACAGAAGGCATAGGATAGTGCTAGAACAAGTCTAGGAGCTCCATATGCCAACGCTTTACGTAGAGAATGTGCCCAAAGACTTGTACGAGGCTTTGCGAGCGCGCGCCAAGGCAAATAGAGCGTCGATCGCTGCTGAGGTCGTTTCCTTGCTTAGAGAGAATGTGCCAACCGCCGGGGAATTGGCGCGCCGCAAGAAGATAGTAAAGCGTATTTTGCATGTACGATCTCAGGGACCGAAAACCGGCCGTTTCCCGACGGCGGAGGAGATGATTCGTGAGGATCGCTCCCGTTGAAGGGCTATGTGCTGGATGCCAGCGTCGCGGTGAAGTGGTTCCTGCTGCCTTCCCAGGAGACGCTAACGCGCGAGGCGTTGAAGCTGCTGCGCGATCTGGAAAATGGGCGCGTCCGGTTGGTTGTTCCCGATCTGTTCTGGTCCGAAATTGGCAACGTATTTTGGAAGGCCGTCCGAGCAAACCGGTTTCCCGCACGCGCCGCCGCGGAGGCGATCCAAGCTTTGCGGGAGCTAAACATCCCTACAGTATCCTGCAGCGAATTGGTAAGCGACGCTTTTTTGATCGCGTTGGAGTCGAGCCACGCCGTTTGTGACTGTATCTACGTGGCGTTGGCGGTTGCCTCCGCCTTACCGCTTCTAACAGCCGATGAACGCCTCGCGCAGCACCTCAGTCCCCGTTTTCCCGTCCGCTGGTTAGGGTCTTTCGAGGCGCTCTGATCAACAGGCGATCGGCTTCGCCAGCCGTCGCACGCTCTGCTCAGGCGCGGCGTCCAGAAGCTCTTGAATTGTTTTGCGTGTCACCGGATGGCGTAAATCGGGTGCCAGTTCTGCTAACGGAGCCAGCACGAAGCGGCGCTGCGTCATCCGCGGATGCGGCACTTCGAGCGAGAGGCTGCGGATCACCGCGCGGCCATAGAGCAGAATATCGATATCGATGGTGCGCGGCCATTTACGACCGTGCGCACGCGGCCCAGTGAGTGCTCAATTTTGCCGGCGCGCCACAGAAGCTGCATAGGAAAGAGCTCGGTTTCTACCTCCACCACCAGATTCAGGAACCAGCGGGGATCGTCCGTATCGACCGGCGCTGTCTCATATACCGACGAGACGCGGAGAATGCGAAGGTCCGGCGCGGCGAGTTTTTCGAGCGCCGCCTCCAGGTTGCGCTCGCGGTCTCCCAGGTTTGAGCCAAGCGATAGAAACGCCGTCCTCATGGCTAAAACAACGCCGGCTGATCGCGTTGGGGCAATTTCGGCTGCACGTTGAAATATTCGAATGCGCGTGCGGTGGCTTCGCGGCCGCGCTGTGTGCGGTTCAACAGCCCCAATTGGATCAGGTACGGCTCGTATACCTCTTCGATGGTGCCCGGCTCTTCCGAAATCGAGGCGGCAATCGTATTCAGGCCCACCGGCCCACCGCGGTATTTTTCGAGTATCGTCAGCATGATCTTCTGATCGATTTCGTCGAGACCGAAGCGGTCGACGTTGTGTAGATCGAGTGCGGTCTTGGCTACATCCGGTGTGATGCGGCCGTCGGCGCGCACCTGAGTGTAATCGCGCACGCGGCGCAGCAGGCGGTTGGCAATGCGCGGCGTGCCCCGGCAGCGGCGCGCGATTTCTTCGGCGGCCGCGACGGCGATTTCCACCTGCAGCAGCCGCGCCGACCGCTTCACAATCTCGCTCAGTTCCTCCACGTTGTACGGCTCCAGGCGCAGCACCAGACCGAATCGGCCGCGCAGTGGCGCGCTTACGAGTCCTTGCCGTGTCGTGGCGCCGATTGCGGTGAACTTCGGCATGGGTAGCGAGTGCGTGCGCGCGCCCGGTCCTGCACCCACCAAAATGTCTACGCGAAAATCCTCCAGAGCCGAGTAGAACATTTCTTCCACATCCGGCAGCAGGCGATGGATTTCGTCCACGAAGAAGACCTGCCGCGCGCGAATATTGCTGAGGATACCGGTAAGATCCAGTTTCTTTTGGAGCACCGGCCCGGAAGTAGCGGTAAAAAGGACTCCAAGTTCTTCGGCAATGATGGAGGCCAGCGTGGTTTTCCCTAACCCGGGAGGGCCGTAGAGCAGCACGTGATCCATGGCTTCGCCGCGCAGCCGGGCCGCTTCGATGGCGATAGAAAGATTTTCTTTCAGCTTACTCTGCCCGATAAAGTCGCCCAGCCGGCGGGGCCGCAGACCGGCTTCAAAATTTGCGTCTTCGGGCTGCCGGTCTCCCGAAATGAGGCTCCGGTCGGGCATTGTGTTACCAGCTTACCGTACCAGTTCCAAAGCCCGGCGGAAGAGAGACTCGAAGTCGCCCGAGATTTCTGGGGTCTTGGCCTTGCGCACCGCGGCTTCGGCTTGCGGGCGGCCGCAGCCCAGGTTGAGGAGAGCCGAAAGCACGTCCTGATCGATAGGCGAGAGCGCTCCGGCAGGGGCTTCCGGCTCTTCACCAGTGACCGCCGGAAGCTTGTCGCGGAGTTCGAGCACCATACGGTCAGCGGTCTTCTTCCCCACGCCGGGAATGCGCACCAGTCGATCGGCTTCGCCCCGGCGTATAGCAGAGATTAGGTCAGGCGCAGCCAACCCCGAAAGAATCTTCACTGCCAAAGTGGGGCCGATGCCACTCACTCCGATCAGCTTTTCGAACAGCGCCTTCTCATCCTGTGTGAGGAACCCATAAAGTGAGAGAGCATCTTCGCGCACGTGGGTATAAATTCGCAACCGCACCTCCGAACCGCTATCGGGCAGACGGGTGAACGTGGAAACCGGAATGGTGACGTCGTAACCCACGCCGCCGGCCTCCACAATGGCTTGGTTGGGATGCTTCTCGATCAGTATGCCGCGCAGTAGAGCGATCACCGCTCCATATTAACTTCTAAACTCATAGAGATGGCCAGGCGGCGGTTCTTTGTAGATGCGATTCGCGGCGGCGCGGCCGAATTGCGCGGCGAGGATGCCCGCCATCTGACGCGCGTGCTGCGCGCCGAGCCGGGGCAGCAGTATGAGATTACCGATAGCCAGAACGCATGGCTAGCCGAAATTGCCGAGGCCCGCGGTGACCGCGTCGTTTTTCGCGTCATCGAGCCTGCTCCTTCGCCGGAAATGCCGGTGCGAGTGACACTCGCTCCCGCGCTCATCAAATTCGACCGCCTGGAGTGGATGATCGAAAAGATCACCGAGTTGGGCGCGGAGCGCATCCTGCCCTTCGAAGCTGCTCGCAGCGAAAAAGGCTTGGCTGCTGCAGCCCAGAAGCGGGCCACGCGCTGGCAGCGCATCGCCAAAGAGAGCAGCCAGCAGTCACGCCGCCTGCGAGCTCCGGAGATCGTGCCACGCGTGAACTTCGAAAGCGTTCTCGCGGAACCCGCCGACTACCGTTATTTGCTGGATGAAGCCGGCACTACGCCACTCGCGCGCACGCTGCCTGCCGGCCGCGCGCGCTCTGCCGCCGTAGGTCTGCTAACCGGCCCTGAAGGCGGCTGGACAGAACACGAACGCGAATTGGCGGTGACCGCCGGTTGGCAACCGGTTTCGCTGGGGCCGCAAATTCTGCGGGCGGAGACGGCCGCGATGGCCGCAGTGGCGATTCTGGTTGGTTCATGGATTTAAAAGCCGCTCACTCGTGGTGTAATCAATCAATATGCGTTACCCGATCTACCTTGGGATTGCTCTTTTTGGTGCTTGCTGGTGTGCGCCGGCTCAGTGGCTGAACCAGCCGTTGGCGGGGGCGCCCCGCACGCCCGATGGCAAAGTGAATATGACCGGACCTGTGCCGCACGTGAATGGCAAGCCGGACCTTTCGGGAATCTGGCAGGTTGAGGCCGGACCGCGCGGGCCGGGATTGTACGGCTTGGGCGAATCGCCCAATTCCAAGTATTTCCGGGACATCCTGTCCGATTTCAAGCCCGATGAGCAGCCGCTTACGCCGATGGGCGCGGAGATCCTCCGCAAGCACCAGGCCCTGGGTCCCGGTGGAGCGGCGGGTCTGAACTGTCTGCCCGATGGCGTGCCTCACGGAGACCTGCTGCCCGAGCCGTTCAAAATCATTCAAACTTCCGGCGAGGTCATCATGCTCTACGAAGTGGAGACCACCTTTCGCCAGATCTTCACCGACGGACGCAAGTATCCCATCGACCCAAATCCTACCTGGAACGGCTATTCGGTAGGGAGGTGGGAAGGCGACACTTTGGTGATCGACTCCACGGGATTCAACGATCTGAGCTGGCTCGATGCGCGCGGGCACGGCCACAGCGAGGACATGCGTGTTCAAGAGCGCTTCCACCGCCGCGATTACGGACACCTGGAGCTCGGCATTACGATCACAGATCCTAAGACTTTTACCAAGCCGATCTCATTCGACGTGGTCGAGGGGCTTCTTCCGGATACTGACGTCTTCGAGCACTATTGCATCGAAAACGAAAAAGACGCGGCGCATGACCGCCAGGCCGGTAAGTGATAGGCTGAACTATCTTGGAGGCGAATATGCAGGACACAGGTAAGATACTAGCGATTTGTGCCATCGCGGCGGGTATGGCTTATGCGCAGGCTCCGCCGGCCAAACTGGCTATTGAGCATCCGCACTACGTTTCCATTCCGATGGAAATCGAGGTGAACCGTCCGGCAGCGGAAGTGTGGAAGCGGATCGGAAAATACTGCGACATCGGTGAGTGGTTCCAGATTCCCTGCACCATTCTTTCGGGCAAGGACGATGAATTTGGCGAGGTGCGGTCGGTCGGCAATGAAATCCTGGTGGGTAAGACCGAGCTTTCGTATACCTACACGCAGCCTGTGCGCGAGGGAGTGCCGTACATCCTATATCACGGCACGCTGGAGGCTCGGCCGATGACCGCGACCACGTCCAAGCTGGTCTACACGCTGGTCTATGACAATTCCACGCTACCCGACGAGGCCGCCCGGGAACGCGATATGGCGCAGAGGAGAGTGCGGTTTGAGCAGGCGTTGAAGAACATGAAAATCCTTGCCGAGGGCGGCACCCTTCCGCCTCCGCCGGCGCGCAAGAAGTAGTAGGCCAGGCGCTTCCCTCCGGCAGCGCGCGACCGTGAGGATCTGCTGCTCTACACCAGCCCGATGGGCCGCATCGGCGCGCCAGTAGCGCCTTCGATTTTCAGGGGGGCGGCTACGAAGACGAACTGGCGGACGCGGGCGGCGGCGAGGGCTTCCAGGTTGAGACACTCGATGATGTGAATGCCGGACTCCACTAACAGGTGGACATGTACCGGCATAGTGTCGGAGGGCAACCTTTCAAACGCTATCGTGTCGGAGCCGGCCGCAAATACGGAGCGCTCGCTCAGCCAGCGGGCGCCGGCGAGAGAGGGTCCGGGGGCCTGGCCTTGGGGGAGGAAGCGCGCTGGATCGCGGAAATACGCCGCCCATCCGGTGCGCAGCAAGACGATGTCGCCGGCGTGGATGGCGAGATCGCCCAAGGCGGCATCGAGGTGCGCGGGGGCGACTTCGAAATCGCGCGGGAGGGCGGGAAGGTTCTGGAGTCCGACGATATCGAGAAGCACGGCGCGGCGCAAGATGGGCGCAATGGTATCGACGGAATGAGATGCGATGCCTTCGGCATAGGCCTGCCGCACGGGCTCTCCGCCGAAGAGCTTGCCATCGCGGGAGAAGTGACAGAGGGCGTCGATGTGGGTGCCGCAATGACTGCCTAAGGCAAGCGCGTCAGCGCTAGAGCTGTGTCCTTGCGGGCCGACGTGTTCGCCGTGGGCGCGAGTGAGGCTATGGAGGAACGGCGGGTGGGTGGGAAAGTGCGGCATGCCGATGAAATATGGCTGCGACAGATCGTAAGCAGTTGCGGCGGAAACGAGTTCGAACAGAGAGGGCATGGCTGAGTATAAAGATATAATCTTAAGCGAAGGCCACGTTCGCCTTACGCTATGCAAAGTTTTCTGGAGGGGGTGGAACTCCGGGACCCGATCCGGTCGCTGGAGGCGGTAACCCGGTTGGGCGCCGGATTGCCCGAACGCGTTGCCAGGCGCATTCAACTGGTGCTGGCCTCAGTTCCAGATCCGGACACCTCCATCCGGTTTTTAGAAGGGCTGCGCCAACAGAACCCGGAGGCTTTCGAACGGATCGCTATCTCTCCCGCCGCGCTGCGCTGCGCCGCAAACATTTTCTCTCATAGTCGTTTTTTGGCCGAGTCGGTGGTGCTGCACCCCGAACGGATCTTGCAGGTTGCGGCGTCGGGGAGTCTCTACCGCGTATTGCGGCAGGACGAATACGAAGCCCGCCTGGTGGAATTCTTGGACGAGGGTGGGGCGGGCCGGCCCATGCTGCCGGCAGAAGAATTGGCGCGCTTCCGGCGGCGGCAACTGCTGCGGATCGCGGCGCGCGACATTTTGGGCATCGCCAGCCTCTCCGATGTTACAGAAGAGATTTCCAATCTGGCGGACGCCATCTTGGATGTGGCCTACCGGAGGATCCGCAGGGAACTCGAGGCGCGACACGGCGAGTCGCGGCTGCCTGATGGCGCTTGCGGGTTTTCGATTATTGCGCTGGGCAAGCTGGGTGGCAAGGAGCTGAATTACAGTTCGGATATCGATCTGATGTTTGTTTATCAGGGAGCTGGTGAAACCAGCGGGCCGGCGGTGATTTCGAACGCGGAGTTTTATAAAAAGGTCGCCAACCAGTACACGGCGCTGCTCTCGAGCTACACCTCGGAAGGGCAATGCTACCGGGTAGATCTGCGGCTGCGGCCGGACGGCACTTTGGGCGAAATCTGCAGCTCGCTAGAGGGAGCGTGCAACTACTATGCGAACCGCGCCCGCGATTGGGAAAAGCAAATGCTGATCAAGGCGCGGGTGGCGGCGGGGGAGCGGGAGCCGGGCGCGGCGCTACTGGAATTCGTAGAGCCGCTGATTTACAAAAGCTCACTCGATTTCCGGGCAGTGGAAGCGGTTTCGGAGACGCGCCAACGCATCGGCGAGAAACTGGCGGCGCGGCGGGGCGCAAACACGGGAACCGACGTGAAGCTGGCGCCGGGGGGCATTCGCGATATCGAGTTCCTGGTGCAGTGCCTGCAGCGGCTGCACGGAGGCCGCGAGCCTTGGGTGCGCCATGGCGGAACACTGTTGGCTTTATTTCGGCTGCGCGACAAGGGACTGCTTTCCGGCGTGGAATACGCGCGGCTGGCTTCTGCGTACCAGTTCTTGCGCTACCTGGAGCACCGGCTGCAAATCGAGGACGACCGGCAGACGCATACGCTGCCCGCGGATGAAGACGAACTTGATTTGCTGGCCCGGCGCATGCCGGCGGGCGCATCGCTTGGGTACACAGAGCCGCTATTGAATGGAGCGGCGCTGGTGGCGAAGCTTGCGGAGCATAGAGCAGCGGTGAGGGAGATCTATGAACGGGTGATTTACGCGCAGAAGCCCATGTACTATACGCCACCCGCGAATGGCGGAGACGAATCGGCGACGCCGGTGCCGCAGGTTCCGGAAAGCAACCTGATCCGGTTTCTGGATCAGAAAGCGCCGCAACTGGGGGCGGCCATAGATGCCGCGAATTTGCGCCGGGGGCGCGAGCGCTTCGAGCACTTTCTGGAAAAAGCGCTGGCGGATGGCGGTTTGCTCGACCGGCTGAACAGCGACACGGAGTTGGCGCGATCGGTGCTAGACATTTTCGAGCACAGCCCGTTCCTGGCGGATCAACTGCTGCGCAACCCCGAGCTACTAGGGGAGATTCGCAAACCTGTGGAACCCGCTAGCGGCAGCCTGGATGATGGGGCGGCTCTGCGCCGTTTCTACTGGCGGCAGATGCTGCGCATTCAAAGCGAAAGCGTGCTCGAGGGCGCGCCGATTTTCCACACGCTTTCGAAGACGTCCGCCCTGGCCGATGCGGTGATCGAAGCGGCGTACCGGATCGCCATTCTGGAATCGCCCTCGCCGGCGGGAGCAGGCTATGCGCCGCGAGACCAGATGATGGTGATTGCACTGGGTCGGCTGGGCATGAAGGAATTCGACCTGGGATCGGACGCCGATCTAGTGTTTGTGATTCCGGACGACGACGCGGAGGAGCATGATTACTGGTCGGCGGTGGCGGAGCGGATGATTCAGACGCTGAGCTCCTATACCGGAGAGGGCATGATGTTCGCCGTGGATACGCGCCTGCGGCCGCACGGGCGTGAGGGGGACCTGGTGCAGACGGAGGGGGCCTACCGCGGCTACTTCGCCAGCCACGCCGAAGCCTGGGAAGGAATCACGTATATGAAGTCGCGGGGCGTGGCGGGCAATTTCGAGCGGGCCACGCGATTCCTGCATGATTTGCAGCAACTGGACTGGCGGCGGTATGGCCAAAGCATGCGGTCTAAGAAGGAACTGGCGGAGATGCGCGCCCGCCTGGAACGCGAGCAGGGGCCACGGAACTCTTTGAAGGCCGGACTGGGCGGCTACTACGATATCGATTTTGCGCTGATGTATCTGCGCTTGAAAGGGGCGGGGATTTTCTACCCGGTGCTGAATACGCCCGAACGCATCGACGTGATCGAGAAGATGGGGCACCTGGACCGGGAAGACGCGGATTTTTTGCGTGAGGCTGCGACTGTCTATCGCGCAATCGATCACGGCCAGCGCGTGATGACGGGCCATTCGGAGGGCAACCTGCCCACCGCACAGGCGCAATTCGAAACGCTATCGGCGCTGGTGAAGCGGTGGACGCCGGAGCATCTGCACGGACAGCGGCTGGATATTATGCTGCGGGATATCCGGCGGCGGACACGGGAGTTCTTTAACCGGCTGTTCGGGCGGGGTTAGTTGAGGTCCCAATAAAAAGCGCCGCCCCACGGATCATTTGCCGATCCTTTTGAGGACGCGCATTACCATTCGATCGCAGCGCGTTCCGAGGAATGCATACGCCTCGGTGATCGCAGGTCCCAGGCGATTTTGCAATTCACGGCGCAGCAAAGCTCGCGAGCGATGCAAGCGCGTTTTCACTGCCTCTTCGGAAAGCTCCAGACATTCGGCGGTCTCGCTGGTGCTCAACCGCTCGATCTCCCGAAGCATAAACACCGAACGATAGGTTTCGGGCAGCGCATCGACTGCCGCTTGCAGCATCCGTCCCAACTGCTCGCGTATAGCCTGTGCCTCAGGAGTCTCTGACGTAATCTGGCGGCGATCCACCTCGGCCATGATTTTTCCTTCAGCGTTCTCCAGCGGTCTCCACCGTTTGCCGTTGCGAGTGCGGGCTAACGCCTCGTGGAACGCGATACGCGTAACCCAAGTAGAAAAACTGGCGCGGCCCTCGAACTGGTCGAGGTGCTCATAGGCGCGCACCCAAGCCTCCTGCAGGACATCCTCCGCCTCGCCATCGTTCGTCACTACCGAGCGGATCACTCGAAAGAGACGCTGATTGTACCGGCGCATCAGCATCTCGTATAAACCCGTTTCGCCGGCGCGAACGCGGGTTACGACATCGTCGTCCGGAATCGTCAGACACTCCTCCAGCAACATACTCCCTATAGAGTCACCGGCTGGCGAAAGGTTACAAAGCCGGCTGCAACGGATTGCATTTTCGCGGCTCTGTAAGGTTAACGCAGCAATGAGCGCAGCCACCGATTGGCGCGCGTGGTGAGAGGAGAAAATCCGATGAACAAGCGAACGAAATGGTTCTTCCGTTGCCTCTTTGCGGGCGCTGTAGCCGCGCCTTTCCTGACGATGGGATCCCGCGCGGTTGGCGATCAGGACGAAAGCCCAATCGCGCAAAATGAGCGGCGTTTGATACAGGAGGGACGTCAAACGTTCCGCTTCGATACCTTCGGTGACGAAGCGTTCTGGGGAGACACGTTGAAGCTGCACCAGGGCATCGAGGGATCGGCTTTCGGCGGGGTGGGACCGGGCGTAAGTCCCGCCGTGGCTCTGGCAGTCGGGTTGAAGGTCGATGCCGATGCGCTTCCCCAGTCCCTGGTGGAGGATGTCCGTGCCGGTAAGGTCGATTTCAACAGCCCCGCGACCACCTTGGCGCTGCTCAAACTTAACGCTGTCGTGGGTGTCACTGGTTTTTTCAGTGCAGACGGCAGTCTGAAATCCGTGGGTATTCAATGTGCGCTGTGCCACTCAACCGTGGACACTTCATTCCAAGCGCCCGGCATTCCCGCGGGCAACATCGGCCGCCGCTTGGATGGCTGGGCAAACCGCGATCTCAATGTCGGAGCGATTGTCGATTTGTCGCCAGACCTGAGCGCGCCCGCGAAACTGCTCGGAGTCGATCAGTCTGTCGTACGGAAGGCGCTGCTTGCCTGGGGACCGGGGAAATTTGATGCTGAACTCTTCATGGACGGCAAGGCGTTTCGGCCGGATGGGACGACCGCGGCGGTTCTGATCCCACCCGCTTACGGCCTTGCGGGCGTGAACCTACACACGTGGACTGGTTGGGGATCCGTCACATATTGGAACGCGTTTGTCGCGAATCTGGAGATGCATGGCAAAGGTCGTTTCTTCGATTCCCGGCTGAACAATGTAAGCCAGTTTCCGATCGCCGCCGCCAATGGTTTCGGCAATGTGACAGTGAATCCAGCCGAAGATCGGGTTACACCGAAGCTGGCTGCGCTGCACGCCTATCAACTTGCAATCCCCGCGCCGAAACTGCCCACCAACCCATTTAACTTCGTAGCGAAGCGCGGCGAAACGCTCTTCAACGGCAAAGCGCAGTGCGCGCGCTGTCATGTCCCGCCTCTGTTTACCGAGCCGGGATGGAACGCGCACGCGCCTGCCGATGTGTGTGTCGACAGTTTTCAGGCCGACCGTGCGCCCGACCGGATTTATCGCACCGCGCCGCTCGGAGGACTGTTTGCGCATCAGAAGGGCGGTTTCTATCATGATGGCCGGTTCGCGTCATTGTCCGACGTAGTCAACCACTATGACGGGTGCATGAATCTCGAACTCAGTGATGACGAGAAATCCGATCTCGTGCAGTACTTGCTGACGCTATAGCTGTGCTGTGGACGAGGGTGGGAACACAAATACGCAAAAAGGGCGGCCACCTTACCGGTAACCGAACTCGGAACATCCTGTCGGCGATCATCACTTCTGCGCTTCACGCGCCCTGCCGCCACTTCTGCGGCCCTTTGTGAATCCGATCACTCAGCCGTTCCTTACTGCCTGTTCGCTGCCGGAGGTGAACCGCCCCTCTTCTGGCCCGGTTCTATCCAAGCACCTCCCGCCGGTCCTTCTGGACCGGCTTCGTACTGCTGGAATCAATTTCCAATGACAGTGTGCCTCTAATTTGTGTCCTTGTCAATGGTATTCCGCACTAAATAGTCCGATTTAGTCACGAACGTATTCTCGTGGTTTTCCTCACAATCTCTGCTCTAGTGATCAGATCCTGGCCTTCAGGTTCCGCAGCGCCCGCGCGCCTTCTCGCGCCACGTCCCCATCGGTATCGTTGCTCAGCTTCTGCAAATACGGAACGCTCTCGGCGCCGCCGCTGCGCGCCAGCACTTGCGCCAGCGAAATCTTCTCGTCCTTGGTACCGTTGTTCAGGGCAGGGAAGAGCGCCGCGCGCACATTGCTGTCCCGCGCTGCTTCCACCAGATATGCAAATGCCACCCCATGCCACGCCGCCAGATTCAGACTGTTAGTCAGGTATTGCAGGGGACTGAATTCACTCATCTGAATGTTGCCTGAACTCACCAGCGCAAACGCCAGCGCCAGCCGCACCGGGGTTTTGCCCTCGTCCATCCAAGCTTTCTGCAACATCGGCAGGTCAGCCGGATCCTTCAGTCGAGCGTATCCCTCCGCCGCCGCGGCCCGCATTTTGTCGTCTTTGTCTCCGAGATATTTTGCGTAAAGCGGCCGGCTGCTCTCCGCCGGCAGCATAGCAATTGCGGTCAGCGCCGATCGCCGCACCCGGTCGTCCCGCGTCCGGTTCAGCGCATCTACAATTTCCGGCAGAGCCTGCTGGTCGCGCAAAATCCCCAGCGTCTCCATCGCCGTGGTCTGTACCTTGGGATTCAAATCCCGCACCAGGAAATCCAGTTGCCCCGCCGCCGAATCGTCGCGAATCTTCTGCAACGCGATCAGCGATTCGTAAATCACATCGGTGTCCTTTGAGCGGATCGCCGCCAGCAGGTCCGGCACGCCCGCGCGCCCGCGGAGAATCCCGATTGCCCGCGCCGCATTCTCCCGCGCATTCATATCGGCCCCGCCCCGTGCCAGCTTGCCCAGCGCCGCAATCACCTGCGGCCGGACCGTAATGTAGGGGTCGATCACCTGGTCGTTCGTATCCGTAAATTTGCCCTTGATGCTTGTGCCGACTCGCGACAAAGTGCTCCCGAATCCCGTCTTCACGTATCCGGGCAGGTAGAAGTTCACGAGGCCGTCGGTCGCCCGAATTTGCATCTCGGGGTCGTTGTCCTGTGTCGCCAGGATCAGCGGATCCAAGCTCCGCTCGGTGCCGATCTCCGTGATCTGCCGCACGGCTTCGAGGCGCACGTCAATATCCGGATTCTTCAATAATTCCTGGAGCTTCGGAATCGCGTTAGATCCGCCTTTGGCGATCTCGCGAACGTCTTTGGGGCGCAGATTCTGCGCCGCCAGAACCGATGCCGCGGCCACTGCCGCCAAGGCCGTTCGATAGAGGCGCATACTTCTACTGTATCCGAGGCCGTACGGACCGGAGTGACCGCGACGAGCTCGCTTCGCTCCGGACCTCTTGCCTGAGTCGCTTCAGATCAGCCCGTCGGGCCGCGCGTCTCTGACAAACGCCACGCCCTTAGCTTCCGGCCCGGAGGAAATCACGATCGCCCCAAGCCGAAACACCGCTGCCGCAAGGCCGCCGAACGCGGCCCCAATAGGTACGGTTCATAGCCTTCATCGCCGCGTTCGAGCTTATGAGAGGTGGTAGACTACGGCGGTGTCCAGTACGTCGGCATATGTAATGGGGCACGATGACCGGGAACGACGGCGCCTGGCCCTTCAGGCCTCGATTCTGAATCCGTTCACAGACCATCTACTGCGCCGGGCCGGGATTTCCGCCGGCATGCGAGTCCTCGATATTGGCTGCGGCGTGGGAGACGTATCGCTGTTGGCGGCACGTATTGTGGGCGGACGCGGGCGAGTAACATCGCTGGATTTCGATGGGCAGGCGCTCAAGACACTGAAAGAGCGAGCGAGCACCGAGATGTTGAGCAACATTGAGTGCGTCGAGGGCAACGTGCAAGACTGGGATTCGGGGCGCAGGTTCGATGCGGTCATTGGAAGGCACATTCTGATTCACTCGAAAAGCCCGTTGGACGTGCTCCAACGAAGCGCTCGCATGCTCCAACCGCGCGGGTTGGCGGTGTTTCATGAGTATGATTTCTCGGTAATGCATCGGGCATGGCCTCCGGCTCCTTTGCGTGATCGGACGATCGAGGTGTTCGACCGCTTCTTTGAGGTCGCCTGCTTTTCGAACATGGGTTCGCGGCTATGGACGCTGCTGGTCGAAGCGGGCTTTGAGAATCCGGACTGCCGCGCCGAATATCCGATAGATGGAGGAACCGACAGTCTCTATTTCGAATGGTTTGCTGAATCCCTGCGCTCGATTCTGCCGCGCGCGATTACCTTGGGCATCGTGAGCGAAGGCGAGATCGACATCGACACATTGGAGGAAAGGTTGCGGGCAGAAAATCGAGCGACTAGGAGCGGTGTGCCCGCGCCTACCATGATCGGGGCTTTCGCGCGGCTAAAAGCTTAGCGGGCTATGAGCACCGTCGCCTACCCCTATGAGATACCGGATCTCCACGAGTTCCTTCCAGGGCGATCGAGGATCGCCTCAATCTGTGGTCGATTGATCGGCCGTGGGATCAGATGTCGCAGCGTTTTCGGTTGTTTCTCTATCGCGATCTGACTCAACCGGGATTCCGGCGGCCTTGCGCGCTTTGATTTCCTTGCGCTTGGCGGCCTTATCCCTTTGGCGTTCCAATCGCCGCATTTCCTTCTGGCGTTTGTTAAAGGTCTCCATGATGGTTTCCTCTTCGCATGCCGTACTCCGAACCGCTGCGGCCGTCGGCGAGGGACGGCCGCTGCCCTAAAGAATTGTTTACCAGCGCGGCTCGCGCCGTTGACGACTGAAACCGCCGCCGGTTCCGCGACCGCCGCCGCCCTGGACCTTGGGACGCGCTTCATT
Organism: Bryobacteraceae bacterium; assembly: GCA_036557125.1. Lineage (GTDB taxonomy): Bacteria > Acidobacteriota > Terriglobia > Bryobacterales > Bryobacteraceae > PSRJ01. Next base: position 18,427 of record DATBID010000328.1, read on the forward strand.
GACGTTAAGCGCGCGGCCTCCGAGATCAGCGCCGTTCAAGCCGGCGATGGCCCGGTCGGCTTCCTGGGTGTTGCTCATTTCAACAAACGCAAAGCCGCGGGAGCGGCCGGTATCACGATCCGTCACCAGATTAACCCGATCAACTGTTCCGTACTGCTCGAACATGGCGCGAACAGACGAATCGGTAGCGGCAAAATCCAGATTACCTACAAAAATATTCTTCACTTTTCACTCTTTTCTGTCTTTCAATTGTGCGGCAAGACGAGGCAGATCAGGACAGCCAAGCTCTGGCGAGACTCTCAAAAGGCAACTTCAGTGTAGCACGGATTCGGAGCCCGAATCAGTACTGTGTGATGATAACACCGGTCGGATTCCGGCCGGTTAGTCGTGAATCGTATTTTACCTTTCGTACCCCTCGAAACGCTTCCGGATCTCATCGAGGAACAACCTCTCCCTTTCCACCACCAGTTCCACTTCCAACCAATAAATCGGCAGCGGGGCCGCCATCTCACCCGCCGCCTCGCCCAGGTTCACCGCATCCTTGGCAGTGGTAATCAGCGCGCTTGCTCCCCTCGCTCTTGCCTGCTCCGCTATGTGCCGCACTTCGCGCGGCCGATACCGGTGATGGTCGTCGAATTCCAGCCAGTCGACCAGCGGAATGCCCAAACGACACAGCATGCGGCGAAACGAATCCGGGTTTCCCACGCCGCAAAACGCCGCCGCTTGTCCGAACGGCGGCCGCGCCGCCTCGTGCCGTGTCCCACTGCCCTGTTCGAACCACGCGCGCGGCTCCAAATGCGAACGGAAAAGTGGCGCGTGCCGATTCCACCGCCGCACTTCTTGTTCGATCGCCGGCGCTAGGCCGTTCAGATCCGCGCGGCTGACGACAAATATATCGGCTCGCGCCAAGCCTTCTGGCGGCTCTCGCAACCGCCCCAGCGGAAACACACGCCCTCCACCAAACGGATCGAGCGCATCCAGCAGCACGATATCCACATCGCGCTCGAGGCGCCGGTGCTGGAATCCATCGTCGAGCAGCGCAATATCCACCCCGAACTGCCGGTGCAGCATCCTCCCCGTTTCATACCGGTCCGCTCCGATCCCCACCGCTGCCACTTCCGCGCGCAAAAAGAGCTGCGGCTCATCGCCCGTGCGCTCCGCCTTGCTCACCGCTCCCGCTGCCAGAATCAAATGCTTTTCCGGAGAAACACGTCCGTAACCCCGAGTCAGAATTCCAGGGGTCCAACCCTCTTCCCGCAGCACCGAAGCCAACCGCAACACGCAGGGTGTCTTCCCTGTGCCGCCCATGGTGATGTTGCCAACGCTGATCACTGGAACCGGCAGCTTCCGCCGCGTCCGCACGGCCCGCGCCTGCCGTCTCCGCGCTCCGCGAATCCACAGCTTCTCCTGCGGCCACCCCAGCGCGAACCACGGCTGCGCCACCCGATGATGCGGCAAATGGCTCTGATACAATTCCCGCGCTACGCACAACCCGCGCTTCACCGCGCCGCGCTTGGCTTCCGCGCAGGCGTGCGCCCGCTCGCCTAGGTCGCGCGCGCCGCCCGGATCGCGCAACAGCCCTTCCACTGCGGTCGCCAGTTCGCCCGCCCCCGTGATCTGGACGCATGCCCCCGCCGCCCGAAATTCTTCTGCGATCTCCTGGAAATTTTCCATATGCGGCCCCAGAATCACCGGCTTCCGAAATAGCGCCGGCTCCAGAATGTTGTGCCCGCCCCGCGCCGCCAGCGTTCCGCCCATGAAAACCACATCGGCCACGAAAAATAATCCGCTCAGCTCCCCGATGGAATCGAGCAGCAACACAGTCGGGGCATCCACTGGCCCGGCGTCATGAGTATTAACGAGCGATCGCCGCACATAGCGCAGCCCAATGGCTTCGACTTTTCGCGCCGCTACATCAAACTGCTCCGGCTTTCGCGGCGCCAATATCAGCAACAGGCGCGGCTGCTGCGCCGCCACCTTCTGAAATGCGTCCAGCACCGCCGCATCTTCATCCACATCTCCCGCACACGCCGGCGGCATGGTGCTCGCCGCGATCCATACTCGCCGGGCGCGAAGGCGGTCCAGCAGCGCAAGCACAGGTGAATTTTCCGCTGCCGGCCGCGGCTCGAAATCGTATTTGACATTCCCTCCGATCGAGACCCGCTCCGGTACAGCTCCCAATTCTATGAACCTCCGCCGCATCGTCTCGTTCTGTGCCAGAATACGGTCCGCCGCCGGCAACACCGCCCGGAACAGCCAGCTCCATGCTCGATATCGCGGCAGCGCCCGGTCCGAAATCCGCCCATTCACAATCGCCAATCCCGCCCCAATTCGCTTCACCTCGCAGAACAGATTCGGCCAGATTTCCGTCTCCGCGATCACTACCACCGATGGCTGGATCGTCCGCAATACCCGCCTCACGGCCCAAACATAGTCAACTGGGGCATAGAACAATCCATCCGCCAGCTCGCGCAACTTTTCCTCCGCCACCGCTCTTCCCGCAACAGTGGAGGTCGATACAAAAATCGGGGTCCGGGGTAACTCCTGCCGCAGCCCCTTCACAAATTCAACCAGCGCCAGAACCTCCCCGACCGAAACCGCATGCAACCAGATCGCTCCCGGACCGGTCTGATGGAGAAGGGAAGGCAGAAACCCGAGCCGCTCGGGCAGCGATTTCCAGTACGCCCGGTTGCGCAGCCCGCGCCACAGGAAATACAGTAGAACCAGCGGCAATCCAAACGCCTGAAAGGAGCGGTAGAGAAAGTAAATGCCTTTTGTTTTCAAACGTTTGGCTCTATTCTGGATTATATCCGCCGCCTTTGCCGCGGACAAGGATGCCCAGGTTTTCCGTCCCGGCACCGCCGCCGGTTACGAACATCACCAGACCCAAAACGGCCTCACCATAGCCGTAGACCCCTACAATACTCCCGACAAGGAAAAAACCGCCTTCGGTAAACTGGACCTCTATCAGGACGGCGTTCTGCCCGTGCTTATCGTCATGCAGAACGATAGCGGCCAGGCAATTCGCCTGGAAAACCTGAAAGTGGAATACGTCGGTCCCACCGGCAACCACGTCGATGCCACTCCTGCCGCCGAAGTCCGTTACCTCAACGGCCCCTCGGCCCCCTCGCCGGTACCCAGTATTCCTGGGCGGATTAAGAAGAAAAACCCGCTCAATGCCTGGGAGGTCGAAGGCCGCGCATTCGCCGCCAAAATGCTCCCCGCCGGAAATACTGCCAGCGGCTTCTTCTATTTTCAGACAGGCCTCCAGCGCGGTTCGGAAATCTATCTCAGCGGCCTCACGGAAGCTGCCACCGGCAAGGAACTGTTCTATTTCGAAATCCCGTTAAAATGAGCGTGCTCTCAAAGTGCAGTCACGGCACTTTGGAATTTTCCTAACTCTCTTGCCCGGGAATCAGTTAACGTCAAACCGTGGCGCTTGAGCACGCGGATTTTTTCTGCCCCACAAATACACTGGGCGCAGGAGGATTCGCTTCCTTGAAGACGCTCTTACGTGCGCTGTGTCCGGCATTGTTGCTGGCGGCTCCGGTGCTCGCCGGTCCCCCGCTCACCACCATCGAAGATGTGATTTATAAAGCCGATGGCACGCGCTTCAACGGCCTTTTGACCATTGCCTGGGCCAGTTTCGAAGCTCCCGATCAGTCGGACATCGCTACCCAGATGATCCGCGTCAAAGTTTCCAACGGCCGCCTCTATGTCCGCCTGGTTCCCACCACCACTACCAGTCCCGAAATCTTCTACACCGTTACCTACAATAGCGACGGCTACGTGCAGTTCACCGAAACCTGGTCGGTGCCGCCCAGTTCCGTTCCCTTGCGGATTCAAGACGTGCGCATCCCCATTCCCACAGGTAACGGCAACGGCGACGATACGAACGCGCAGGGTCCCATCCCCGAATCCGATGTCACAGGCCTGATCGCAGATCTCAGCGCGCGTCCCATCAAGGGGCCTAACTTTGCTCCCGGAGCGGTCGCCCTGGTGAACGCGCAAGGCTCGCTCGATTCGGTCGCCGGCTCGCCTTCCAATTGCGTCATGGTGAACGGCTCTTCCAGTCCGTGCGGCGGCCCTCAACCCGGATTTATGGACGGCGATCTGCCTCAGGGAGTGATAAACGGCTCGAATGCCACGTTCACGTTATCAGCGGTTCCCGCGCCTGCGGTGAGCCTTGCGCTTTATCGCAACGGCATCCTGCAGGATCAAGGCGTCGACTACACGCTGAGCAGCAACGTCGTCCAATTTGCTGTCGGCAATATCCCGCAACCTGGCGACACCTTACTGGCGAGTTATCGCCTCCCCGCTTCCGGCGGCACTGCGCAGCTTTATCCCAGCCCGCAAATCCTCTGCAACGGCACCGGAGCGGTAGTCACCGGTTCGACCATGAGCAGCTTGGGCGCCTGCGTCATTCCACCCGGCGTGCTGGCTGCCGGCGATCACGTTGAAGTCAAATTCGATCTCGCCCATCAGGGCACGGCTGGCGGTTTCACTTTTCAGGTCCAATGGGGCGCAACCACTCTCCTGCAGCGAACTGCCGCTGCCGGTGACGCGCAAGTTTCCGGGCACGGCGATGCCGGACTCGATGTGGCCGGCGCCCAAGTCAGTTCGGAATCCTGGGGCACCTTACTTCCGCTCGCCGCAACCGTGGGCAGCGCCACTGATACCTATGCCAACGGCCTGACCATTACCTTCCAGGCCTCGATGAACGGCCCCGGTGACACACTCGGGCTCCGCAATTACGCGGTAGTCCTCCTGCCGTAAGTGGGGCAGGCGCTTTCGCCTGCCTCCTACCTTCTCTTTACCCAATTCGCGACCACCTCAATCACTGCTTCATCCACGTGTCCGGCTCGCGCATATTCGGCCGGCGTACTTCTGCCCTGGCCTGCTATGAATAAATGATTCAAAGCCGGGAAGCTGCGGAACGTGACGTTGGGCCGGTCGCCCAGCCCCGCCCTCCAGAGACTGAAATCCTTTAGGGTGACCTGGTAATCTCGTTCGCCTTGCAGGATGAGAATCGGCAGCGAGAGCATCCGCGCCGTCTCGACGGGATTGTAGTTTCTCAAATCTTCGATGTACGCTGGCGGAACGGCCTTCATGATCTCCACCTTTGCTTTTTGTAGATCCTCCCCCGACATCCCCATTGATTGCAGTTGATCCTCAATCAACGCCTCAAGCGGCCGCACATTCGCCGCCATCAGCACGAGCCCCGCGAGGCGCGACTCTTTCTCCGCAATGCGCGGCGCGACGTATCCGCCCAGGCTGTGCCCTAGAACAAAGACGCGGGAAGAAGCGATTTCCGGCTCTGTCCGTAGTAAGGCCGCGGCTTTCACTGCATCGTCGATTGTCTCCTGTTCCACAGTCAGGTCCTTCATCGTGGTCATCCGCGAAGCGTAGACCTTCGTGCGTTTTTCATAACGCAGAACGGCAATGCCTCGCGAAGCCAAGCCCTCGGCCAGATCCCGAAACGGCTTGTTCGGGCCGATCGTTTCGTCCCGGTCCTGCGGCCCTGAACCCTGCACCAACACAATTCCGGGAGCGGCCCCTCCGGTATTCACAGGAAACGTAAGGGTACCCGGCAATTTCCAGGCGCCCTCTCCCACAGTTATCTCGCGTTCCCGAAACGATTCCGGATGGCTGTACGGCGGGCGGTCCCAAGTGCCGGCCGATCCCGCCGCGGGCTGGAAAAACAATCCTGCAATCTTTCCCTCAGGATCCACTGTGAATCGCCAGTCGATCGTCGCTGTTGAAAACTTCACCGTGATCACCGCGACCTTCAGTTTTCCGGCCGGCTCAATCACCGGTTCGCCGATCTTCTGAACCGCCCCGAGCGAGCGCATCTGCGGACCCACCTGGCGGCGCAGCCGCTCTTCACCGAGCTGTGCCCGCATCTCGGGTGTGAACATCTCCACCAGCTCTGGGTACCGTCCGGCCATCAGCAACCCGAACGCCTTTCGCCCGATCTCCGCCGCGTCCGGGTTCCCTTGACCGGCCAGCATACCGGCCAATACAAAGAGGAGCAAAACCGTACGGAGAGACATGCTGGAACAATAGTAACGCTGAGGGTGCCTGCCTAGTGGAATTGGAGTGCTTCTGGATAGGCCGGAAAAGCCCCGCGGTGTAAAATGAAAACGAACTGGAGCAGTTAACCACATGAACGCTCGATTTGCCGCGGTCCTCACGGTTGCCGCGGCCGGCGTCTGGGCCGTAACCGCGGCGGAAGCGCCACAACCCTCCGCGCCAGCCCGCCCCAAAGCCGGTAAGGTAGAGATCCTCCCACTCAAAGAAGTCAAGCCCGGCATGAAAGCCATTGCCTGGACGGTCTTCCAGGGGACCGAGCCCGAACCGGTGCCGGTCGAAATCGTCGGCCGCTGGAAAAACCAGTGGGGACCAAATCAGGACGTGATTATCGGAAAAATGGGCGGCAAAGCCATCCGCACCAACGTGGCGGGCGGCATGAGCGGCAGTCCTGTTTATATCAACGGCAAACTGATCGGCGCTATTGCGCTCCGCCTGAGCGTTTTTTCGCCGGACGCGATCTGCGGCATTACGCCGATCGAGGAAATGCTCGACATTAATGATCTGGATAAATCCCGCCCGCTCGATGCCAAAACGCCGGACAAACTGAAAGCCTCCAAAGAAGCGGAAGCCGCACCCGGTTCCATGCTCGGTCAACTCGTCAGCGCGGGAGGCTATGCCGGCCCGCTGCCCCAGAACCAGATGATGGTCCCCATTGAAACGCCGTTGACCTTTTCGGGTTTTAACCAATCCACCGTTGCCGAATTCACTCCGATGCTCCAGCAAATGGGAATTGCGGCCGTACAAACCGGCGGCGCCGGAAGCGCGCTGCGCACCAACAAACCGGCGCCCGGCTGGCAGCATTCCCTCAATCCGGGTGAGGCCATCGCCGGCGTGCTGGTGGATGGGGATATGAGCATCACCGGTTTGGGCACGGTCACTTATAACGATGGCAACCGCGTGCTGGCATTCGGCCACCCCTTCTTCAATTTGGGTCCTATTGATATGCCTATGAGCAAGGGCGAGGTGCTCATGACCCTGGCCTCGCAGTACCAGCCAAACAAAATGGCCAATGCCACCGAAATCGTCGGCGCGCTGCACCAGGACCGCCACAGCGGCATCATGGGCATCCTCGGCGCCGAATCGAAGATGATTCCGGTCACTGTCCGCGTCCGCGCGCTGAAGGAAGATGAAACCGTCGCCCGTCAAAAGGATTTCCACTTCAACGTCTTCGTCCATCAGAAATGGACCCCCAGCCTAATGATGATGACGCTGGCCAACACCCTCTCCGACCTCAACGAATTCCGCGACGAAGCCACCTACCGTCTGGCCGGCAAAATCGAAATGAAAGGCGGCGCGGGTCTCTCTCTCTCCACCATGCAGGCTTCCGGTGAATTGCCTGTTCCCGCGCCCATGATGCTCGCCACCTGGTGGGGCGACAAGTTCAACCGCCTGTACCTGAATAATGTGAACACGCCGGACGTGCAAAAAGTGAGTGTCACGGTCGATCTGCTGCCCGAGCGGCGCGTTGCCGTCATCGAGAACGCCTGGGTCGGCAGCCCCGATGTACGCCCCGGCGACGAAGTACCGGTAAAGGTGTTTCTACGGCCCTACCGCGGGGACGTCATCGAGCGCGAATTCAAAATTAAGATTCCTGATGGAATCATGCGCGGCGACCACCGTATTCTGCTGAGCGATGCCGATACCGTCAACCGCATGCAGAATATCGCCGGCGCCGCTAACCATTTCCTCAACCTCCCCGAGACCGTCTCGCTCATTAATCAGGAGCGCACGAATAACAAACTGTACGTCTCGCTGGTGGAAACCAGTCCCACCGCTTATATGGACGACAAAACGCTGCCGAGTCTGCCTTCCTCCGTTTTGAACGTAATGCAAGCCGGCCGCGCCGCCAACCGCAGTGTAGTCACTTCGCCAGAAACCGCCACTGAACAGATGGCACTGCCGTTCGATTACGTCATCAGCGGCAGTTACTCGCT
>DATBID010000329.1:0-3019 GCA_036557125.1 Bryobacteraceae bacterium
GGCGCGGGCGGCCGCTGAAGCTGTCGGTCCCATGAAAATTACTAAGGTCGAGGCCGTCCGCTTTCGGTCCGATCTGCGCATCCAGGGAATTGCGCCGAACTGGATGTGGGTGAGGCTGCACACGGACAAAGGTTTGATTGGGATCGGCGAGTCGTATCCGGGTTATGACGCCCACCGCGGCGCCCTCAAGGAACTGGCCCCGGTCATCCTGGGCAAGGACCCCACGAAAATCGATCGTCTGTGGCAGGACATGTTTTATCGCATCTCCTACCAGCCGTGGGGCGGCGCTGATTTCCGCATGCTCACCGCCATCAACATCGCGCAGTGGGACATCCTCGGCAAAGCCTCCGGCCTTCCCGTCTACAAGTTGCTGGGAGGCAAAGCGCAGGAAAAGTTGATGGTCTATAACACCATGAATGGGTGGCCGATTAACGGAATGCGAGAGCATAGCGACCCCGAGAAGCTGACGGAATTTCTGCTGAAGCGCGGGATTCATGGCATTAAGATCTACCCTTACGATCGCGGGCCGGTCAACGCTCTTGCCCGCCATGGCGGCACGTTCATCACGCAGGCCGAATTGAAGCAATCGCTCGATCCAATTCAGCGGATGCGCAAGGCCGCGGGCGACGAGATCGAAATTGCGCTCGATCTCAGCAGCCGTTGGAATCTTCCGTGTTCGCTGCAGATCGCGCATTCACTGGAACCGTACGGAATCATGTGGCTGGAAGATCCGATGCTCGCGGACAATCTTTCTGCATACACATCACTCGCTCGCGAGACATCTATTCCCATTTGTATCAGCGAGAGGCTGGCGACACGCTACCGGTTCCGCGAGATGTTCGAGCAGCATGCGGTGGACGTCGTCATGTACGACGTGACATGGTGCGGCGGAATTTCTGAGGCCCGCAAGATTTCGGATATGGCGGATACCTACAAAATCCCCACCGCGCCGCATACAGGCGGGGGGCCCATCCTCTGGTATTCCTCGATTCATACGGCAACGTCGCTCGTCAACTTCTACATCATCGAGAGCGTCTATCACCTCTACAACGACGTGTATCCACACTTCCTGAAGAATGTTCCGGTCCCGGTGGAAGGCTATGTCACGGCGCCGGAGACGCCGGGACTGGGGATCGAGATTCGGGAAGAGGCTTTTCGCAACGGCGATGCCGTGATCGAGACGGTCGCCGAATTATGAGCAGTTGCCAAGCATCCGCGTTTCCTATGTAATGGCTGGTTATGAAACGACGGGAATTGCTGGGCGGATCGGTGGCAGGCGGATTAACTTGGGGGAGCATGGCAGCGTTCGCGCAGGCGCCGGCGGGTCCGCGGTCCGATCTGCCCGCGAAGTTTACGCCCAGCGCTTTCTCCGTGCCCAGTACCAAGTACAGTCCCTTTACAACGCCTGACTACTATACGTATGCGGATAATCTCGTCGTTGAAAGGAACCGCCCGGGCAAGCCGCACGCGGGTAAGGTGCTCGCCGCTGTGCAAGCCCACTCGGACGATATCCCTTTGTTTGCGGCGGGCACAGTGGCAAAGCTCATCGACGAAGGCTATACGGCCTACCTTATCCGCTTTTCTAATGACGAGGCCGCTGGGCGGACGCTCGGCTACGGCGTAGTGCAAAACGAACTCGACAATCAGAATGCCGGCAAGGCGCTGGGGTGCAAGAAGGTTTTCTCGTTCTACTACCGCAATCACCGCATGGACGACTGCGCCATGGTCGAGGTCCGCTCTCGCCTGATCTTTCTCTTCCGCCTGCTGCAGGTGAATACGGTGGTGAGCATGGATCCGTACAATCACTACGACGAAAACCCCGACCATATCATCGCCGGTAAAGCGGTGGAAGGCGCGTGCTGGATGTCGGGCAGCGCCAGGGACTACGCCGAGCACTACAAGGCCGGCCTCAAACCGGCTCACGTTCGGGAGAAATACTACTACGCCCGCTCGCCCCAAGGTCACAACCTGGTAAACCGCGTAGTGGATGTCGGCTCCTATATCGACACCAAGGTTCGCGTCAATATGGCGAATAAGGGGAAGGGTCCGGCCGGGAGCGCCGGTGCGCGCCTGCGTCAGGAATTATTGAAGCAGGGGAAGAAACTCCCGCTGCTCGGCGACGACGACGAGACCGCCAATTTCCAGTACGTAAAGTTTTTCCTGATGGCCGATCACCGGTTGTACGGTCAGCAGTTCGGTTGCGAGTATGCCGAGGCGTTCCGTTATATCGGCGCCGAACCGAACTATCTTGACAATATTCGCAAGTACGCGGCGGAGCACGCCGTGCCGGCATAGAGGGCTTCGATGCAGAACAATAATGCCAGCGTCACGGTAGTTCAGAAGCAAACCGGCCAGCCTCATGCCGGCAAGGTTTTCGCGGCGGTCCACGCGCACCTGAGCGATATCCCGTATTATGCCGCGGGATTGTGTGCGCGGCTGATCGCGGAAGGCTACACCGGCTACATCATTCGAACGACCAACGACGAGAAGAGCGGCCATGGATCGATCGCGGAGAACATCCTGAGCAATGAGCAGGAACACCTGAAGATGGCCGAGGCGCTCGGGATCAAGGATGTCATCGATCTCTACTACCGAAGCCATTTCATGGATGCCATCGCAGCCGTGGAGATCCAATCCCGGCTGGTTCTGCTCTTCCGCATGCTGAAAGTCGATACGGTGATCACGTTTAACCCAGCACCACAGGGGGAAGACGACTCTGACCGCACGGTAACCGCCCACGCTGTGAAGGAGGCGGCCTCAATGGCCGGCCAGGATCACGACTTTCAAGAGCACTTCGAGGCAGGATTCCTGCCGCATGCCGTAACGGAACGATATTACATGTGCGCCAGCCCCGGACAGCAGTTTAATCGCGTGGTGGATATCAGCTCACACATCGATCGAAAGATCGAAGCCATCGCACAGTGCAAGTCGCAGGGCGGCGGCAACAGCGGATCGTTACTCCGTGCACGCCTCGAGCGCGAACAGAAGCGACTAGCCATCCTCGGTGACAACGATCGCA
>DATBID010000330.1:0-4143 GCA_036557125.1 Bryobacteraceae bacterium
CGGGTTCCAGTTCGAGGCCGCGCAGATAGAACATGCCGCCCAGCACGTCATGAACACAGGGAGGAATCGCAACCTGCTGATTACTGATCACCGCGTTCTTCACCAGGTCGCGCTCACGGTAAAACGCTTTGTGAGCCTCGGCATCGAAAGTGACGGATGTTTCGCGCCGGCGGCTCCCTTCCCGCCCGGTAGTCAGCGTAGACACCGCGCAGAAATCCTGGTCGACCGTGCTGTCAGACTCCATCTCGACCTTATATAACCGGGAAACCATTCCGGCCGATTCGAGATCCAGGTGTGCCTGCCAGCCCGCATGTCCTTCGACTTCGGTGGGGCGCCAAGCAATGACGGCCTTGCCGGCAGTGATCAAACGCCATTCGATGTTATAGGTAAGGACTTCCTTCGGCGCCGGCGATTCCGACTGTGCGCACGCGGTGCCCGCGTACAAGAGAACCGCCAGCCGGAAAGCGCTATACCGGGGCATTAAGAACAGTTTCCCAAACACCTGTGCGCGGCGGTACGGACGGCATGCTGGGGCGATTAGAGAGAGTGTGGCGGTGAGAGGCTGACGTAGTGACCCTTGGACTAAGGTCCCCGGAACGCAGTTTCCAGGGACCCGGAAAATTCGACAATACTGAGGGACGGTTCTAATTCTTGGGTGGTTCCGTCAAAGGCATCGTTGATCCGCGATGGCAGGTGTAGCAGCGGACGTGCTGCTGGCCATCTGGGAACTTGGAGTTGATATCCCGCGCCATGGTAATCATCATGCGAGCGATGTTCTTCTTCGGGTTTTCGTCGCTTGGGAAATTCCCTTGTACGTGGCACTCAGTGCACATCACGCCCAAAGCCTGGTTGAACGACAACATAACTTGCCGGAGTTCCGGCCCTTTCAACTGCAACAATTTCAAGTTCTGCGGGTTGTCGAACGGACTCGGTCCCTTTTTCTTTTTTTCTTCCTGGGCAAACAGAGCCAGACCCGCCATCAGCAGCACTGTGAGTACTTTCATTAAACGCATGGGCATATCGTACGCTGCTATACAGGGAAAAGCAAGTGGGAGATGGAATTTTTTTGGATTATGTCAGCCAGCGGTTTCTCACTTGTAGCCGGCAGCCAAGAAATCGAAATCGCAGCCGAGGTGTGCCTGGGTGACATGGTCGAGAAACAGCCGGCCGTAGCCCCGGTCATAGTGGCGCGGGGGCGGCGTGAAACGGCCCATTCGTTCGGCGATCACATCCGGCGAAACGGCCAATTCCAGCTTCCGGGCGGCCACGTCCAGCACGATTTCATCGCCGGTTTCGACCACGGCCAGCGGGCCCCCGACAGCCGATTCGGGCGCTACATGCAGCACGACAGTGCCGTAAGAAACGCCGCTCATGCGGGCGTCAGAGATGCGCACCATATCTGTGGCGCCCTCGGCCAGCAGTTTGCGCGGCATCGGAATATGCCCGGCCTCGGGCATCCCTGGCGCGCCTTTGGGGCCGCAATTGCGCATTACCAGCACTGTATGCCGGTCGATGGGCAAATCTTCGCGGTCGATCTCGGCCGTCATTTGCTTGGGGTTCTCGAAAACGTAGGCGCGTCCGCGATGGCGCAGCAGCTCGGGGGAAGCGGCCGTTTGTTTGATTACGGCGCCATCGGGCGCGAGATTGCCGTACAGCACGGCAATACCGCCCTCGGCGGAAAGGGGCCGCTCGCGCGAGGCGATGACGACATCGTTCGATCCGCTTGCCCGCTCCACATTCTCGCCGATGGTTTTGCCATTGATCGTCAGGCAGCCGGTGTGCAGCAGGCCGGCGATGCGGTTCATCAATACCGGCAGCCCTCCGGCGTAAAAGAAGTCTTCCATGAGATGCTCGCCCGAGGGCCGGACATTGGCGATCCACGGCGTGCGGCGCGAGACGCGATCGAAATCGTCCAGGGTGAGCCGGATCCCCAGCCGGCCCGCCATGGCGATCAAATGAATCACGGCATTCGTCGAGCCTCCCAAAGCCATGAGAACGGTGATGGCATTCTCGAATGCTTCGGGGGTCATAATGCGCGAGGGCCGTAAATCGCGCTCGATGGCCTCTACAGCGGCGCGTCCGCTCAACTCGGCAATAGCAAGGCGGCGCGAATCGGGCGCGGGAATATTGGCGCAGCCGGGCAGCGACATGCCCAGCGCTTCGGCCAGGCTGGTCATGGTAGAGGCGGTGCCCATGACGGTGCAGTGGCCCGACGTGCGCGCGATGCAGCCCTCGATTTCGCACCATTCTTCGTCGGTCAGGCGGCCGGTACGGTAGAGATCGAACAGCTTTCTGCCATCGGTGCCGGAACCGAGGCGCTGCTCGCGCCAGCGGCCGGCCAGCATGGGGCCCCCCGGAACGACGATCGCCGGAATGTCCGCGCTTGCTGCGCCCATGAGCTGCGCGGGCGTAGTCTTATCGCAGCCGCATAACAGCACGACGCCATCGATGGGGTTCGCGCGAATCGATTCCTCCACGTCCATGGCCATGAGGTTGCGAAACATCATGGTGGTGGGCTGCATGAACAGCTCGCCGAGCGAGATGGTGGGAAACTCAAGCGGCAGGCCGCCCGCAGCCAGCACGCCGCGTTTCACCGCCTCCGCGACGTCGCGCAGATGCGCGTTGCAATTGTTCAGCTCGCTCCAGGAATTACAGATCCCGACGACCGGCTTGCCTTCGAAAATGTCGGCTGGGAACCCCTCCGAGCGGAGCCATGCGCGGCGGGAGAAACCCGAATAACCCGGACTTTGAAACCATGCGCTGCTGCGTGGATTTTTCATGGGAATAAATATTGTAGGGGAACAGCCGGCCTCCATAGGCCGACTGGCCCTAAAACACTGCGGCTAATGTCGGAACTAAAGCACGCGCGATAATACAATCAACCCGCACTGATTTTTGGCTCGCTGCTGGGATGACGGGGGCTGCATTCGGTGCTCGCTGGCGAGGATTGCCGTGAGTTGGAGGCCGGAGAGCCCGCAGCTCGAATCGTGCTGGCTGGTTTGCAGCCGGAGGCGCTGGCTCACAGCCAGCCGGAGAAATCAGTGGAGATCACTGATTACCATTAACGGAATAACGTACTATGCCGTCCATAACGATTACGCCGCCGCATCCCGGAGAAACCATTAGGGAAGACTGTATCGAACCGTTAGGCTTGAATGTAAATCAACTCGCAAACAAACTCGGCATCACTGCGGCGCGGCTCAACGAGATCGTGCGCGGCCGCCGGGGAATTACCGCGGACACCGCCTTGCGCCTGGCGCGGTACTTTGGAACTTCGCCAGAGTTTTGGCTCAACCTTCAAAGCCTGTATGATCTCCGGATGGCCCAGATCAAAGCCGGGCGCCAGATCGAAAAGACAGTGAAACCGCGGCAAGCCGCCTAGCGAACGAATGATTTCAGAACAGTCTCAATCGCGCAGCGCCCTGGTTTCACAGCGGGCAACCAGGAGAGATGCACTGAGGGTTTTCCCCCCGCCGAGGGCCGGAGAGATCCGCAAAAAGGCGCTGTGGAGGGGTTTCCCGCGGGAGGCCGGGCCGGAGAACGTGTGTAACCCCGCCCCAACTTAATGGGTGCCTTCTCGGCTTGACGGCGGGCTTCTTCCAGTTCCTTTTTTAGGGCATCTATAGGTTCCTTGGTCTTGGAATCGATCTCGGGAGCGGCGGTGTCGAATGCCCTGCTGCCGTTTACGACCTTGTTGGAAGCTTCTCAGGCCATCGGCTTAAAGAGTATTCGCCCCACGCCAATGACCGAGAGCATCCGCTCCCTTTGGTCGCGGCTCAGAACTTGTTACGCCGCGCCGACGCGACGCGGAACCGCTGGTTGCGTCTGCTCGAGCGCTTTTAGTTCCTCTTCTGTGATGGCCGCCCCGGATTCGTGATAGTCCGCGTCCACATTGACGTTCCACAGGTTATACCGCGCGCCCATAATATTGCGGGCCGCAAGTACAGCCGTCAACATAGAATGATCCTGATTGTTGTACCGGTGCATGCCATTGCGCCCCACCAGTTGCAAGTTGGGCAGCGCGGTGAGGAACTCCTGCACGATCACCAGGCCGCGCCGGTAGCTATCGTCGTACACAGGGTACGCCTTCTTGACGCGAACCACGGTGCCATCAATGACCGCGCTCGGATTGACCAGGCCCAG
>DATBID010000331.1:0-12454 GCA_036557125.1 Bryobacteraceae bacterium
TTTGGTCAGCCGTTTCAGCAGCCCATTTTCGCCAATGATATCTTCCGGTTTCTCGTATCCCTTCAGCAGTTCGTCTACGAGATCGGGTCTGATTTCGTCCATACGTTCTTCCTTTCAGTATTGCGGAAGAACGTTTACACAGAAAATTTTAAACCCTCGAAGCGGGCGAAATCGGTATCGGCAGTGACCCATTCGCAACCGCTTTCGATGGCCAGGGCGGCGTGGACAGCATCGGCGACCATCTTGCCTTTCACTCCGCCGCGCTCGCACAAGTTCCGGAAAATACTCCAGTGATTCGGACCGGGGCGATCAAGTCGCAACCCGGGCTCGCCAATAACGAATCGATAAACCCCAGCGCCTCGTTGATCGTCGAAGGCGGGCGGAAGATCCGCGGGTGGGTCACAATTCGCAGGAATCTGTGAACTGCGAGTTCGGAAATCGCGAACGGCTCCGGACCGCTTGCCATCTGCTCGACCCAGGCCGCATAGCGCTCGTGCTCTACAGCGTCCCGGCGATGCGCGTAGGCGAGGATGTTAACATCGGGCATCACCATTGGCTACTTCTGCCCATATTCCTCCTCATCGTCGCGGGTGATCAATTCGCAGATCTTGTCCAGATTAATGCTCGGATCTACAAGCCCCTCGCCGCCCACGGTGATCAGCTTGAACGGCAGAGCTTCCTTATCGGGCCTGGCGTACAGGTGCTGGCGGAGAGCGTCCTCGACGAGAACGCTGAGGGTTACCCCTCGTTCGGCGGCGCGGCGTTTGGCGTTGTCCAGGAGCGGCTCCGCGATATCGACTGTGGTCCTCATAAGTTCCGGATAGCGTTGGATGCGATTTGCATCAAGACTTGATGCACGCTGCATCACCTTTTGGCTGTTTTCCGAAACTGCTTCCACATGAAGTAGCCGATCATCGTTTTGGCATCTTCAATTTTGCGGCTTTCAATCATCTCGGCAACCTCGGCGGGCTTAAACCAACGGGCCTCGATGCGCTCATCATCCATGGGAGTGGCGTCTCCGGCGGTAAGGTCGGTAGCCAGGAAGATGGTCATCTTCTCCTGAACGTATCCGGGACTGACCCAGAACGATGCCAGCTTTGTCCAGGTTCGTGCCTTGTAGCCGGTCTCTTCGGCCAACTCGCGGCGCGCGGCCTGCAACGGTTTTTCGCCGGGATCGAGACGGCCGGCGGGCAGCTCCCAGAGGTATGTATCGGCCGGCAGGCGATATTGGCGGACTAACAGGATGCGCTCCTTTTCGTCCACGGCCATCATCACGGCCGAGCCGGCGTGGCGCACCACGGAGCGCTTAATTTCAAAATCGCTCTTCGGATCGACGGCATCGTCCTCGGTGACACGGAACAGGCTGCAACTGTAGACTTCGCGGGAAGATTTGATTTTCATGATTTCTTGGCCTATTTCTTAGAAAGCTCGGCGAGCAGTTCATCCGCCCGCAGCGTATTCAGAACGTCGTTCGGACCGAGCCATCCGCGGCGCGCGGTGATCACGCCGTAGCGCATATAGGCAAGGTGCTGCGGATGGTGGGAATCGGTCGAAATCGTGAAGCGCGCGCCTTTAGCCTTCGCTGCACGGACCATGGCTCCGTTCAGGTCGAGCCGGTCGGGGAAGGCATTAATCTCCAGGCACACACCGCGGCGCACGACTTCCGCGACTACACGCTCGAAATCGAATGGGTAGGAATCGCGGTGCAGCAGAATGCGGCCGGTGGGGTGCCCGAGAATTTTGAGCGACGGGCACTCGAGCGCGCGCAGGAGCCGGTCCGTCATTTCCGCCGGTTCCAGATTCATGTGGCTGTGGACGCTGCCGATGACGATATCGAGTTCGGTGAGAGCGTCGTTCGCGAGATCGAGCGTGCCGTCGCGCAGGATGTCGCATTCGAGACCGGAAAGAATACGAATACCCAAGCCGTTGCGGTTGATTTCCCGAACACGAGCGGCGAAGGCGACCGCGCGAGCTTCATCGAGACCGTTCGCCATGGCGAGCGCCTTCGAATGATCCGTTATGGCAATGTATTCATAGCCGCGTTCGCGCGCCGCCTCGGCCATTTCTTCGAGGGTGGCGCGGCCGTCGGTCTCGATGGTGTGCATGTGCAGATCGCCGCGAATCTGCGCGAGTTCCAGTAACTCCGGCAGCCGGCCTTCTTCGGCCGCTTCGATTTCGCCGCAATTTTCCCGCAATTCCGGAGGAATCCAGCGCAGCCCCAATGCCTCATAAACAGCTTCTTCGGTCTCACCGGCCACCAGCGAATCGTCTTCGGCGCGGAACAGGCCATACTCGCTAAGTTTCAGGCCCTTTCGCACGGCGCGCGTGCGAATGGCGACGTTGTGATCTTTGCTGCCGGTGAAGTACTGCATGGCAGCGCCGAAGCTCTCTTTAGGGAGTGCGCGCACGTCCACCTGGAGGCCTTCGCGGCCGACCTTGGCGCTGGCTTTATTTTCGCCGCGGCCCAGGACTTCGTCCACTTTGGGATATAGGAGGAAGCGGTCGAGCACGGCGGTGGCGTTCGGGCCGGTCACCAGCAGATCGAGATCGCCCACTGTTTCGCGCCCGCGCCGTAGGCTCCCGGCAGGACTCACTGCTTCCACTCCGGGCACCTGCCAAAATACGTGTGTTAACTCGCCGGCAACGCCCTCGGCATAGCTAAGCAGGTAGCGGCCGGTCCTTTGGCGGTATTGGGCTATCGAGCGCAGCACTTTTTCTTCAAGCTTGGTGCCCATGCGAGGCAGCACGCGCAGTTTCTGCTCCAGGCACAGGCGCTCCAGTTCATCGATGGTGCTGATCCGATAGTGCTCGAAAATCAGCGCGATGCCCTTTGGCCCAAGGCCCTGGATCTTGAGAAACTCGAGCGCGGTGGGAGGAAATTTTTCGAGCAGTGCGTCGCGGCGCTCGCACGAACCACGTTCCACGATATCGGCGATGACGCCAGCGAGGCCTTTACCAATGCCCGGAATGTCGGTGATTTTGCGGTTTGGATCAATCAGAATATCGTGAACGCGCTCGGGGTAGCCCTCGATCGCGGTAGCGCCGTTGCGATAGCTGCGAATGCGGAACGAGTCCTCGCCGGCGATCTCCATCAGGTCGGCCGTCTCCCACAGCAGGCGCGCAATTTCGCGGTTCTCCACCGAGCCCTCGATTTAATTGTACGAAGTACGCAAAAACATTCAACCGCCGAAAACTCATCCGCTCTCTGCTGAGCTATTGCCCTAGCAGAACCCCTATATCGCGGCTGCCGTGCACTATGTGGAGAATCAACACCAAGTGTTCCTGAGCGATGCGATAAATAATGAGGTAGCCATCAGCAGGGAAACTGCGCAAGCCAGGCCGCAAATCATCGTCACGGGCGCGGCCCAGGTACGGATACTGCGCCAACAGCCAGAAATGTTCAGCGATTTTCTCAACCACGTGGGTAGCAGCGATGTCAATGCTGCCGCTCTCGCGCGCAATGTACAGCCAAATGTCGTCGAGCTCAGTCTCCGCCTCCGGCGCGAGGCGGAATTCACTCATGGGCGGCGATTTTGCTCGGCATGCAGGCGCTCCATCCCGCGTCGCTTCACGCCGGCAACAAGTTCTTCCACTTGCTGGGGAGTCGACACAGCGCGACCTTCGCTGCGCATAAGCGATGCTTCGGCCTTGTCGGCCGCAAGCAGAATTTCCAGCCGCCGGCGCTCGCGCTCTTCCCACAGCGACAGCGCCTCTTTTACAGCATCTTCCTCGCGCTGAAGGCGTCCGCTCTGGATCGCCTGACGGACGAAAGCTTTCTGGTCAGCGGTAAGCTGCACTTCCATACGTTTTCAGGGTAGGGAGCCCGCGGGGCGCCTGTCAAGCATGATTATTTCACCCCGATTGTCGTCGCAAACTCCGTCCGTGTTTATAACACTGCTTCCGCGGTCCGGCCGCTCTGGCCGAACACTCTCGAGGCGGCTTCTCCCCTAGAGAAACTGCCGTTAGTCTCCGCAAAATACAAGATGCGGTTATGCTGAATGTCGACAACGACCGTTGCCGCCCGAGAACGCAACGCCATAAAGGTGTGCGCGCCATGTTGGACTGCGCTCCTAGGCCCTTCGGGAATCGTAGAATAGGGGGTCCGGCTGTTCGATCACCAGGTCCGCGGGTTGACGGACATAAATAACACTCGGCTCAAGTATTTGCTTAGCACCGTCCTGATAAACTATGCGTTGCTCCCGAATACGCCTACTCGCCTCCGTGTTTGCGCTGTTAGTTTTCTGAACACAACTCCGCTGGTTTGGGGAATGCTGCATGGCCCGCAGCGCGGGTTCTTCGATCTGGATTTCCAGATACCGGCCGTTTGTGCGGATCACGTTGCGTCCGGCCGCGCGGATATCGGCATTATCCCTTCATTCGAGCTGACGCGGCAGGATTTAGGGATCGTCTCGGGCGCGGGCATCGCCTGCCACGGCCCGGTGCGGAGCATCCTTCTGGTGTCCAAAGTGCCTGCCGCGAAAATTCAGCGCTTGGCGGTGGATTCCAGTTCGCGCACTTCCGTCGAACTCGCCCGCGTACTCTTGGCGCGGCGCTATCGGGTACGGCCGGAATTCATTCCGCACCCGCCGGACCTCGACGCCATGCTGCGTCTGGCGGACGCAGCCCTGGTGATCGGCGATCCAGCCCTGCACCTCGATCCGGCGAGTTTGCCCTACGAAGTGCACGATCTCGGCGCCGAGTGGGTGGAAACCACCGGCCTGCCGATGGTGTTCGCCGTGTGGGCCGGGCGTAAGGAAGTGATTACGCCGGAAGTGATCGATGTTTTTCAGCAATCCTGCCGCTACGGCCGCGAGCGCATTGAAGAGATCGTCGCCTCCGAGGCGCCCCGCCGCGGCTTCACACCCGAACTCGTGCGCCAGTACCTGACGCGCCACATCGTGCACGAACTCGGCGCGCAGGATTACGAGGGGCTGGACCGCTTCCTCAGCGCGGCCAGATCGGTATCGGGGGGTACGGCGGAAATCAAGCTCGCGCTTCCTGGCTGATGATTTCCAACAAAGAACTGCGACGGATCGCCAGAGGACGTCTTCGAGACGCCCAAGTGCTATTGCTGTCCAAACGCTTCGATGGTGCTTTCTATCTTTGCGGGTACGCAGTAGAACTCGCGCTCAAAGCGCGCATCTGCCGTACGCTTCGGTGGTCACGGTTTCCAAGCAGCGCGAAAGAGTTCGAAGGCTTGAAATCGGTGAGAACTCACGATCTGTCGGTTCTTCTTCGGTTCTCGGGGATCGAAGCTCGAATAAAAGAGAGATACATGGCCGAATGGTCTGTGGTTGTCCGTTGGAATCCTGAAAGGCGGTATCAAGCCAACCGCTCGCCAGCAGGCCAGGAAGCGGCCGACATGATAAAGTGCGTAGAGAGGCTCCTGGGGGTTCTTTGACGAAAACCAATAATCTCCGCGTTGCAATGCAGGAGATAGCCAAGTTGAAGGGAAGCTTTACGCTGTTCGGCCTATTCATGCCTGCGGAAGCACCGCTGATGGATACGGCGGATCCGGGAACTTGGGACCTGGTCGTTTCGGCTCCCTGGCTTGAACGCGGCCGGCTCAAGGCGTGCCGGGAACTTGTCCGTCTGCTTGTGAAATTCATGGGAAGAGACGCAGTTAGTCGGTTGTCAACGGTAGAGATCGTGGCTGGCAATGACTCCAGGGTGCTGTTCCTACTAAGAAGCCTACCGGTCGAGGATGGGGAACTCCACATTCAAGGCAAGGAACTACTTGGCCTTCAAATAGAAAAAGCTGTAATCTTTCGCGCTTGGCGTCACGACAGGCGAGGGGCTGACAAATCAGCTCCCAGTCCGGTCAATGACGTCGGATTCGTTCCCGCCGCCGGTCGGCAGCATTAACCTGTACGTGACCCCCGCCGCCGCTCCGCCACATTGACCCTTGCCTGTGCTCGCAATATGAGCGCTACAGCCTCAGCCGGATCGAGTCCTAAAGCGGGATTTGTTACCGCGAGCTGCGCCCGGTGTTGTTCGGCGCGGGCTCTTTCGAGGTCGATTTCTTCGGGCTTTTCGGCGGAGTCGGCCAGCACGCGGACGTGATCCTCGCGAACTTCGACGAAGCCGCCGAGGACCGCCAGGTAGTGCTCGCGGCCTCGTGATTTATAAGAGAGTTCGCCGATGCCCAGTTCGCTCAGCAGGGCGGCATGGCCCGGGAGAATACCCAGGTAGCCATCCCTTCCTGGTACCTGCACTTCATCCACCTGCTCGTGAACCACTTCGCGTTCGGGAGTCACTACTTCCAGGTCCAGCGGCATCGCGTCCCTTACTGCTTGCGCAGGACCGCGGCGCGCTCCTGCACCTCTTCGATCGTCCCTTGCATGTAGAAGGCTTGCTCCGGAATATCGTCGTGCTTGCCTTCAGCGATCTCGCGGAAACCCTTAATGCTATCCGCCAGCTTGACGTATTTGCCGGGAAGGCCGGTGAACTGCTCGGCCACATGGAACGGCTGCGAGAGGAAGCGCTGGATTTTGCGCGCGCGCGCAACCGTGAGCTTGTCTTCGTCGGAAAGTTCGTCGATGCCGAGGATGGCGATGATGTCCTGCAGGTCCTTATAACGCTGCAGGATGCCTTTCACCATCTGCGCGACCTGATAGTGATCCTGCCCGATGATATTGGGATCGAGAATGCGGGAGGTGGAGGCCAGCGGATCGACGGCGGGATAAATTCCCAGGGAAGCGATTTCGCGGGAGAGGTTGGTCGTGGCATCGAGGTGCGCAAACGCGGTGGCTGGGGCGGGATCGGTGTAATCGTCGGCGGGCACGTAGATGGCCTGCACGGAAGTGATCGAACCCTTCTTCGTAGAAGTGATACGCTCCTGCAATTCGCCCATTTCGGTGGCCAGGTTGGGCTGGTATCCCACGGCGGATGGCATGCGTCCCAGCAGAGCGGAAACCTCCGAGCCGGCCTGGGTGAAGCGGAAGATGTTGTCGATGAACAGTAGCACGTCCTGCCCTTCTTCGTCGCGGAAGTACTCGGCCACGGTCAGACCCGTCAAGCCGACACGCAGGCGGGCGCCGGGCGGCTCGGTCATCTGGCCGTAGATGAGCGCGCATTTGGATTTATGCCAATCACGGGGATCGATGACACCAGACTCCTGCATTTCGGTCCACAGGTCATTGCCCTCGCGGGTGCGCTCACCCACACCGGAAAACACGGAGACACCACCATGTTTCATGGCGATATTGTTGATCAGTTCCTGAATGATGACAGTCTTGCCGACGCCGGCGCCGCCGAACAAGCCGATCTTGCCGCCGCGCAGGTAAGGCTCGATTAGATCGATGACCTTGATGCCCGTCTCGAACATTTGCAGCTCTGTGGCCTGATCTTCAAACGAAGGGGCGTGGCGGTGGATCGGATAGAACTTTTTGGCTTCGATCGGGCCCATCTCGTCGACGGGCTGGCCGAGCACGTTGAGCACGCGCCCTAACGTTTCCGGGCCTACCGGTACTTGTACGGGATGGCCCAGGCTAATCGCCTTCATCCCGCGAATCAGACCTTCGGTGGGCTGGAGGGCAACCGTGCGCACCCGGCCTTCGCCGATGTGTTGTTGGGTCTCGAGGATGATGTCGATGGGCTGCGGAACATCGAACCCTTCGCTGGTTACCTGGATAGCCGTGTATACCGGTGGGATCTGGCCTTCGGGAAACTGGCAATCGACAGCCGGTCCAGCGACCTGGACTACCTTTCCGGTTACGTGTCCGTTGGTGGTGGTTGACATATGCTTAGCTCATTACTCCGCGGCTGCGCCGCTCACTACTTCAATAATTTCCTTGGTGATGCTGGCTTGGCGCACCCGGTTCATGTAGAGCACCAGGCGGTCAATCATATCGGCCGCGTTGGATGTGGCGGCGTCCATGGCGGTCATGCGCGCGGCGTGTTCGGCCGCGCCGGTTTCGAGCAGCGCGCGGAAAAATTCCATTTCCACATAGCGGGGCACCAGCGCATGCAGAATTTGCTCAGGCGGCTCCTCGAAAATGTAGCTCGCGGGCTGGGTCTCTTCCGGTACCTCTACCGGCAGCACGCGCTGCAGAACAATCTTTTGCGCCACAACGCTCTTGAATTCGTTGTATAGCAGGTAAACCGCGTCGGTTTCGCCATCGCGGTACATATCCATCGCTTTATGCGCGAACGGCCGCGCATCGTCATAAGAGGGCCGCGCGAAATTCATGCTGTCGCCCGCGATCCGAGCGCCGCGCTTGCGGAAAAAGTCCCGGCCTTTTCGGCCGATCAGCACGAGAGTCACTTCGGCGTCGCGACGCTCGGTGATGAAGCGCTGCGCCCCGCGAATCAAATTGCTGTTGAATGCACCCGCCAGGCCCTTATCGGCAGTGACCAGAACCAGAAGAATCCGCCGCTCGTTGCGTTGCTCCAGTAGCGGATTCGTTCCGGCGTCCTCACCGCCGGCCGCGGCCGAAGCCACGTTGGCAAGGACCTGGCGCAAAGTGGCCACATACGGACGGGCGGCGATGACACGATCCTGCGCGCGCCTCAATTTGGCGGCCGAGACCATTTTCATGGCCTTGGTGATCTGCTGGGTGTTTTTCACCGAGCGGATGCGCCGCCGGATATCGATCAGGCTAGGCATGGCCGCGAACCCCTTACGCCTTCGCCGCCGCTTGGATTTCCGCCGTAAATCGGCTCTTGAATTCTTGAAGTGCCGATTTCATCTTCGCGCGAAGATTATCGTCGAGCGCTTTCTTCTGCCGGATCTCATCCCAAATATCGCGGTGGGCGTTATCTATGTATTGGTACAGCTCCTGCTCGAACTTGCGGCACTGCTCCACCGGAAGATCGTCCAGGAAGCCCTGGGTTGCCGAAAAAATGATGAGCACCTGTTTTTCTAGCGGCAGCGGCTGATATTGGCCCTGCTTCAGAATCTCCATGAGGTGTTTGCCGCGGTTGAGCTGGTCAATTGAGGCCTTATCCAGGTCAGAGCCGAACTGGGCGAAGGCGGCAAGCTCGCGGTATTGCGCCAATTCCAGGCGCAGCGTTCCTGCAACGGCTTTCATGGCTTTGGTTTGCGCGTTGCCGCCAACGCGGCTGACGGAGATGCCGACGTTGATGGCCGGACGCTGCCCGCTGTTGAACAGGTCGGCTTCGAGAAAGATCTGGCCATCGGTGATCGAGATGACGTTGGTCGGAATGTATGCCGAAACGTCGCCCGCCTGCGTTTCGATGAAGGGCAGGGCGGTCAGCGAGCCGCCGCCTTTCTTATCGTTCAGCTTGGCCGCTCGCTCGAGCAGGCGGCTGTGGAGATAGAAAACGTCGCCGGGGTAAGCCTCACGTCCGGGCGGGCGGCGCAGCAGCAGCGAGATTTCGCGATAGGCGGCGGCGTGCTTGGAAAGATCGTCGTAGATACACAGCACGTGCTGGCCGCGGTCGCGGAAATATTCGCCCATCGCGCAGCCCGCGAACGGAGCCAGGTACTGCATGGGGGCGGGATCGGAGGCCGAAGCAGTGACGACGATGGAATATTCCATCGCGCCAAAATTTTCGAGCGTCTTGACCACCTGCGCGACTGTGGACTGCTTCTGCCCGATGGCGACATAAATACAAATCATGTCGCCACCCCTCTGATTGATAATCGTGTCGAGCGCGATGGCGGTTTTGCCGGTCTGGCGGTCTCCGATGATCAGCTCGCGCTGGCCGCGGCCGATCGGGATCATGCCGTCAATGGCCTTGATGCCGGTCTGCATCGGTTCCTTGACGCCCTGGCGATCAATAACACCGGGAGCTAGCCGTTCCACCGGGTTGTACTCAGTGACGTGAACCGGGCCTTTGCCATCCAGGGGTTCGCCGAGAGCGTTGACTACGCGGCCAATAAGCGCTTCGCCCACTGGCACCGACATGATGCGGCCGGTGCGGCGCACTTCGTCGCCTTCCTTAATCCGCGTGTAATCGCCCATCAGCACCGCGCCAACCTGATCTTCTTCCAGGTTCATGGCGATGCCCGCCACGTTGTTGGGGAACTCGATCAGTTCTCCAGCCATGACCTTTTCGAGGCCATAAATCCGGGCGATGCCATCGCCCACCGAAATCACCGAGCCTACTTCCTGCACATTAATTGCCTGCTCGTAGTTTTCAATCTCCTGCCGGAGAATGCTGGTGATTTCATCCGCTGCAATATGAGCCATAAAGAAACTCCCAAAACCGTACCGCTCCCTCAGGGTCGCGGCTCAGAACGAAAAACTTAATCCTGCATCACCAGGCGGCGCTCAAGGGACTGCAACTGGCCTCGGACCGAGCCATCGTACACTGTCGACCCGATGCGCGCCACAGCCCCGCCAATCAACGATTCATCGATTTTGAATTGCATCCGCACTCGTTTGCCGGAGAGACGTTCCAGGCTGCCATTCAGCATTCCGCGCTGCTCCGCGCTCAATTCCCGCGCGGAAGAGACTTCGGCCCGCACATAGCCCATGCGTTTATCAAGCTGGAGTTCGAAAGCGTCGACAATCTCCGCAAACAGGGGAATACGATGGTGGCCGATGATGACGAACAGAAAATTTCGCACCACGGTGGAAACTTGCAGGTCCTCGGCGATGCGCCCTACCACCGCCTTCTTGCGGCTCACCGGCACCGCCGGCGTGGTGAGAGCGTTGTACAATTCGCTCGAAGAACGCAGGGTTTGCGCGAACGCCTTCAGCTCATCCAGCGCGTCCTGCGGGCGCACCGGTGAAGACGCGCCGGTCACGATATCAGCCAGGGCTTCGGCGTATCGAACGGCTACAGCAGTAAGGGTCATAAATGCGGATCAGGCTTGGGCGGCGCGGCCTTCCGGGTCCGACCGGTCCAGATTTTCGACGAAGCCGCCGATGAGAGCATCCTGGGTGGCGGCATTCATGCGGGCGCGGATTTTGTGTTCGGCTAAGCCGATGGCGAGTTCGGCCGCGTAGCGCTTCAATTCGGCGCGCGCAGTTTTGCCGGCGGCGGCAATTTCCTGTTCGGCATGCACGCGAATGCGTTCGCGGTCCACGGCGGTTTTCTGCCGCATCCGCTCCAGTTCGTTTTCCAGCTCTCTTTGGGACTCGTCGCGCAGATCCGCGATTTCCTTGTCGAGGTTAGCCAGACGCTGGTCCACTTCGGCCGCCTGCCGTTCGGCCTCGTGCCGGGCCTTTTCGCCCTGCACGATGTCTTGGCGAATTTTCTTGAGGCGGGCGTCAAAAAAAGGCGCGGCATTCTTCGCGATCATCCAGCCCAGCCCGGCCACCAGGATTACAAAATTCGCAATCATCCAGCCTGCCGGGGCTTCGGTTTGACCCCCGCCCTCTTGGGCCAACGCCGGAAGGGCCGCGGCGGCGGCGAGCGCGGAAAGCACCGCCAGGCTGCGAACGCGCCGAATCATGCCGCCTGCCCCCGCAGAATGCTTTCGACAATCTGATTGGCTAGCAGTTCGCTCTGTCGGGACAGGTTGTCCTTGCCCGACTCCACTTCCTTCGCCAGCACGGCTTTGGCGTGCTCGACAGCCGTTTCGGCCTGCTTGCGGGCGGCCCGCAATTCGGATTCATGCTGCTCCTGCAGCTCCTTGTTCATGCGCTCGTGGGCTTCATAGACCTCACCCCGGGCCTTGCGAAGAGCCGCTTCATATTCGGCGGCTTTTGAGGCGGCCTGCTCCAGGCTCTTCGCCGCCAGGATGCGGGCCCCTTCGCTCGCTTCATAACGCTGGTGGAGGATCTTCCGCAGCGGCCGGAAAAATACCGCTTTCAGGTAGAAGTGCAGCAGGATCAAGAGGACAAAGGTGGGGATGGCTCTTAGTAGTATCTCGCCTAATGCGTGCAGCGTGGCTTCCATGTGAAGGGACGGGGAGAAGACACAGCCCCGGCTATGCCTGTCGTTAACTCTAACGGTAGCATGTGGAAGAGATTACAGTCAACCGTCCTACGCCGCACTTAGCTTCACCTAAGGATTTTCACCCGAGCCGCCGATAAGGTGTTTCGGAGGCCGGAAAGATGAATTCGGATCGTCTTTTAGGGAGTGCTAACAGCCCGGCCGGGCCTGGAGGCTATCCTAACGGCCAACCTGCCCGCACGGCACAATCTTGCTATCTCGCGTCTGCTCCGGTGGTAGACGTTTTATTCGACCAGCTTCAGTACCTGGTCTCGCACGGTGGGCGCGATTGTCCTGCTGAATGTCTGGAGTGCGGCCGCCTGGAGCGCGTCAAGCACTGGCTCCTGCTGCCTTTCCGGAAGTCGGCGATGTAGAAGAAGACGAGCTCTGACTCGATGTCCCTCACCGGGGCGGCGACGCATGCAACTGGCAGTCCTGCAGCACCGTGCAGACGCAGAATCGTTCGCACTTAGCCGGCGCCTGCTTCTCCGGCTTCGGCATCGTCAGCTTGTACTCCGGGTAAAGGGTCTTCGCCCCGCCGCGCGTGGCTTCATAGGGTAGGCCATACCAGTCGGCAACCTCATGCAAGAACGGATTCGTGCCG
>DATBID010000332.1:0-2238 GCA_036557125.1 Bryobacteraceae bacterium
ACGTTCTCAAACGAGATATACGGTCCCGTATCCTGCGGCGGTGGCGGAATGACGGTGAGATCGCTCATGCAGTACCACCGGCGTGTTGAAGGTCCTCGGGCGTATTGATGTTACGGAAGAGGTCAGGCGAGAAACTGAAGTTGCGCAGTTCGTTGTCCTGAATCACGCGCAATTCGAGGTCGGCGAACAGAGGATCGATCTTGTTGCGCCCGAGGCGAAGCGCAGCATCGGCAAGCTCTGCAAATTCACGACGATAGACCGCGCACAACGGTTGCCAGCCTTCGGAGGTGCGTGGAACAGTCGCAGCCGACCGAGACGCCACGGCTTGTTCCAACAGAAAACGCAGAAAAGCCTCCGAGAGCAACGGGATGTCCACCGCGACGATGAGGTTGAAATCGGCAGCGATCGGAGAGCGTAGCGCTGCATGAATGCCCGCGAGCGGGCCGCGTCCCAGGAATTGATCTTCAACGACTGTGCCGTACGCGGAGAACTTCTGCGCAGGGCCTACGATGGCGACGCGCGGCGCGACGCCTGAGAGCAGATCAAGGGAGCGCTGCAGCAAGGTGCTTCCCTGCCATTGGATGAAGGCTTTGTCGACGCCCATGCGGCTACTCTGGCCACCGGCGAGCACAAAACCTGCAATGTCGTTCATGCAAAGATCATACACACGCAAGAAAGAAAAGGCGCTGTGCGAGAAAGGTACAGGCGATTGCTGATGACGACGGGGCAGCGACATCCGTTGGCAAGATGGGGGGAGTAATACACGAAAGTAACCTATGAAAGCGGGGCGGCTCGTTAGATTATGAATCGTCCGGAAGGGTCCCAACCCGGAAGTACCTATGCCACAGAAATTGATGGATGTTCTGATGCTAGGCCGTTGCTCGCACGAGTTCTCCTGGCCGCGGCGAGCCGCCGATGGCCACTATTACCAGGTCTGTTTGTTGTGCGCCGTGGAATACAAATACGACTGGGCGACCATGCGCCGGACCGAGCGCGTAGCGCAAGCCGGGCCGGAAACTACCACGCGGCGTCGTCCGCGCGAGAAGAAGCCGACGTGGGTGCCGCGCGCGCGACGGCTGAAGCTGAATGTACCGCTGCGCTATCGTGTGAAGAACCTGAGCACGTGGTCAGAAGGCGTCATTGAAAACATCAGCCAGTCTGGCGTCCTGTTCCAGGGACCATCGCAACTGCCGGTGAATGCACTGGTGGAGATGGTGTTTGAGATGCCGGAAGAAATTTCGGGCCAACGCAACAGCAACGTGCTGTGCCAGGGGCGGATCATTCGCTCCAAGGACGCGCGCGACGGCGAAGACTCGGTGGGGCTAGCGGCCTCGATTCTCGACTACAAGTTCCTGCACCAATAACCCTGTTTTGAAACGGAAGCCGGACGCGACACGTCCGGCTTTTCATTTTGGTGACGAATCTGGTGCGGGAAGGCGCTTCCGATTAAGAAACCGGCGGCCATTGGGGTGGTCGAAACAACCCAAATGCATCTAAACTAAATAGTAAAGCTACCCAAAATTTTCAGGAGTGACTTGCATGAAGGCGAGGCTCTCTCTCTATCTTTCGGCGGTTTTGATGGTTGCCATGCTGGGGGCGGCATGCAGCAAGGCGCCGAATGACGCGCAAATTTCGAGCCAGGTACAAGAGCGATTGAGCGCCGATTCCGGGCTGCAAGGAAAGCAAGTCGGCGTGCAATCGGCCGATGGCGTGGTAATCCTGACCGGCGCGGTCGACAACGATGCGCAGCGGGAGGCGGCCGAGCGTTACGCAAAGGGAATATCGGGGGTAAAACGGGTAGTCAACGATCTGCAGATCGCCCCGCCGCCGGTGGTGCAGGCCGCTGAACCGGCCCCCGCTCCGGTTGAGGAGAAACCGACGCCCATCCAGCGGAAGGAGCCAGCGCCGAAGCCAAAACCGGAGCCGAAAAAGAGGCGAGTCCCGGTAAAAGAGGCAGAGATGGCATCGGCGGGCGCGGGAGCGACGGCCGCCGGCATGGGGCAGAGCCAGGATGCGCAGCCGATGCCCACGCAGCAGGCGGCGCCGGCGCCTGCGCCGCCTCCGCCACCGCAGAAGGTGACCATTCCGGCGGGGACCACGCTAGCCATTCGTCTGGTGGATGGACTGGACTCGGAGACAAACCAGTCTGGCGAGACGTTCCGCGCAACCTTGAACTCGCCGCTGTCGGTAGAGGGAGAAGTGGCGATCCCGGCCGGCTACGATGTGGAAGGGCATATT
>DATBID010000333.1:0-6297 GCA_036557125.1 Bryobacteraceae bacterium
AAGTTGCCGCCGGATCGCGGCCACCATGACCCGCGCGGGCTCCGCCCAACCCAGGATTCCCAACAGACCGAATGTGGCTACGGCGGTAGTACCGGCGGGAGTATTCAACGGCAGCAGCGCGCGCGCGGCGAGCAGAAGAAAGAACCAGGGCAGAGAGAGCGAGAGATCGGCCGAGGCCAGAATGGCGCGTTCCCACCAGGGTCCCGCCAGAGACGCCAGAGACGCCAGAGCTAGCGCCAGCAACACCGAGAACAACGCGGCGGCGGGCGCCAGCAGCAGCGAAACCCGCGCCCCGAACAGCAGCCGTGAGAGACGGTCGCGGCCGAGGGCGTCCGTGCCCAAAAGGTGCGCGTAGGTGGGAGCAGCGTTCGGAAGCTCGCGGAATTGCGTGGCGAAGGAGTAGGGGGCGACCCATTCTGCCGGCAACACGGCGAGGAAGACTGTAACGAGCAAAGCGATCGCTAGGCGCCGTATCATGCAGCCACCTCCCGTATACCGCGCGCAATATCCGCGGCGAGATTCGCGGCCAGAGTCAGAGCGGTGATCAGGAGAGTGACATTGACGATCACAGGAAGATCCCGCGCCAGGGCCGCTTGCCAAACCAATTGCCCGACGCCCGGAGAATCGCAAAGAGCTTCGACGGGAATCGCCGCTCCCACCGCCATGCTGACCGACACGCCGGCTAAAGCAACCAATTCGGGCACGACTGGCGCCAGCACATGCAGCCGCAGAATGCGCCCGCGGCTTTCACCGTAAGCATGCGCCGCGAATACGTGAGGGGCCTGCGCCGCACGGCAAACCAGGTTTTGGGTGTAGCGGAAAATACGCGGAAACAGAATGGCGGCAATCGCAAGCATAGGCGGGCCGGAAAAATAGAAGCAGCCAATGGCCAGAAGAGCTGCGGGAACGCACAGTAGCGCTCCAGCCGAAAGCGACGCAGCGGTTCCGAGCGGCTGGAAGGAAAGCCACTCGAGCAGCAAAACCAAACCGAGCGATGCGAGCCAGGCAAAGAGGAGGGCGGCGCTCACCGATCGCAGGCTGACCGAGGCGCGCTCGGCAAGCAACTCACGGACCGGCCGGCCAAGCGACACCGATTCGCCCAGATCTCCCCTGGCCAGACGGCCGAGGTATTGCGCGTAATAGGAGAGAATATTGCTACCCGCGCCGCGTTCCCGCGCGATCGCCTGAATGCTGTCATTACCGAGGCGCGTATCCAGCATCCGCTCATCGGTTCCGAACCCTGGCGCGACACGCACGAGCGCAGCCCCGAGCATGCCTCCGATTAGCAGGACTGCGGCAAACCGCGCCAGCCGCCGCGCCAAAACATGCAGCACGCTAAGAAGCCCCCGGACATCGCGAGTAAGAAGGAAGCAGTGGAGCCGCGAGCACCAGCCATCGCCATTCAGGCGGTAGGCAAACGTTCGGGGCAAACGGGAGAGGAAGTCCCCAGGTTGCCGAGGTATAGAGCGTAGGCGGCGCCGGCTTGGAACTTCGGCTGCCAGTGTCCTCTTGGTACATGGCCATGATCCTCAGGTATCGTATCGGCACAGGTCTATCTCCGCTGCGCTACTTTTTCTCTCTATCGCCATGCCCAACGGCATTGGCTGCCGTACTCGAGTCGCCCCAAGAAATGCTCGAACTCCAGATGGCGGAATCGCCCCAACTGATGGAGTCGCCCCAGGAGATGGAGTCACCAGCTACGATGCCGCTGCTGGTTTTGACGGAAGCCGAACCGGAAAGATTGGTGGTTCCCCACACTACGGAATCCGCCCACGCGCCCGAACTGCCCCAAATAATGTTGCTCGCGTAAGGCGAGGAGTCGGCAACCAGCACGCCGGTATTGGTCTTGCTGTTGAAAACCGCGGTTGGGGAAAGAGCCACTCCGCCGAGACCGGTAACCGCTGAAGAGTCTGTCAGGGCCGCGTAAACGTCGATATAGCCGGCGCCGACGGAAAAAATGTCGTAGTAGTCGGTGTAGATAACCCCTGTGATCGGATCCGCAACCGTGCTTAGGGACGGAAAGGTCTTGGTGGCGGTCAACATGAGGAGAGCCTTCACCTGGTCGGGGGTCAGGTTCGGATTTTGCTGCAATAGCAGCGCGGCCGCGCCGCTAACCACGGGTGTCGCCATGCTGGTTCCGCTCAAGTTGAGGTAGGCGGGGTTTCCCGTGCCGCCGTACGACGATGGCGGCACCACATTTCCCGGAAACTCCTGCGCCAGCGTGCTGCCGGGAACATACAGCGAAGTAACCAGATTGCCCGGCGCCAGGATGTCCGGTTTGACGATGTGATCGCCCACGGTCGGGCCTTTGGAACTGTAGCTGGCCACGATGTCGTCGGCGCGGGTGGTGGTTCCCCCTGAGTTCATGGCGCCGACGGTGATCACGAACGGATCGTTGGCGGGGGCATTGATCGTTCCGTATCCTTGGTTGCCGACGGAATTGTCCCGGCCGTTGTTGCCTGCCGCAACCACCACCACAATTCCCGCCTGATAGGCAGCTTCGACGGCTTGGCAAAGCGGATCTTGCTGGAAATTTTCATAAACCCCCCGCCCCAGCGAAAGATTGATCACACGGATGTTGTACTGGTTCTTCAGCTCGATAGCTTCATCGATAGCGGCAATGACCGCGCTGTCAGTCCCGGCGCCGTTCGCATCGAGCGCGCGCAGACTGACAATATTGACCTGCGGGGCAATCCCTTTGATGGCGCCCGAGGAACTCGCGCCATTGCCGCCGATGATGCCGGCCACGTGCGTGCCGTGCCCATAGGCGTCGGCGGTACTGGAATCGTTGGCCACAAAACTCTGGCTATAGACGATGCGACTCGCGCCACCCGGGGTCTTCAGGTCCGGGTGGGAAGAAACGCCACTA
The DNA here is from genome assembly GCA_036557125.1 of Bryobacteraceae bacterium. Classification (GTDB taxonomy): domain Bacteria; phylum Acidobacteriota; class Terriglobia; order Bryobacterales; family Bryobacteraceae; genus PSRJ01. The sequence continues at coordinate 2,870 of DATBID010000333.1, forward strand.
TCAATCACAGCCACGCCGATGCCTTGGCCGGTCCATCCGTACTGCTGAGCCAGATTGGCGTTTACAGCGGCATTCGTCACGGCATCATGCGACTGCACCTGCCGATCGATCGAAACATACTTGACGCCTGGCAGAGCCGCGATCAGTTTCGCGATTCCGGCCGGCAGTTGAAAGACAGCGGACTTGACATGTTTGAAGGACCTAATGTTGGTGGCGCCCTTTCCGGCAATCGCGGACAATAAAGAGCTATTCACCGACCCGCTGAACTGAATGAGAACCTGTACAGTCGTATTGGCTGCAAGGCCAGAGAACTCAGAGCTCTGTTTGGAAGGTTGTGCGATCGCCAATCCAGTGAGCAGGAGAAATGTCGAGGACCAACGCCGTAGATTCATAAATTTTGGTTCCGTTCATCGGAAATGCACCTCGATAGCCATGGATAGACCTATTATTTTCAACAGCTTGATCGCGGAGGACCGGGGACAGTCTGTCTCATCGGGACAGGTTGTCCTCTGAGACAAAACGGCCGGCTTATTCCAGAGGCTCGGGCGCGGCGATTGGGGGAGTATTTGGCTGGAGAACGTTCTGCAGGGCCAGCAGACTATCGGCGACCGGGGGCTGGTTCCTAGCCTTGTGGCCTTGCTTGGTGACGTACATCCGCCGGTCGGCTTCCGCCAGCAGGCTCTCGGCATCGTTACCATCGCCGGGATGGAAGGCTGCGCCCACACTGATGGCGAGCAGAGATTCGCCACAAACCTCGATACCGGCATCGTGTGCCACCTGTTCGAGGCGTTTGATGGTAGGCGCGAGGTCTTCCGGGCGAAGAGCGCTTAATACCAGAACGAATTCGTCTCCGCCCATGCGGGCCACATAATCGTACTCGCGACAATTCTGCTGGATTCCGGCGGCAACCAGTTTCAGTACCTTATTGCCTTCCAGATGGCCGAAGCGATCGTTGACCTGCTTAAATCCGTCGAGATCGCAGACCAACACTGCCAGTGACGTTTTGGTCCGTTTGGCCCGGGCCAGTTCCGCGTCGAGATGCAGGAACAGAGAGCGCGCGTTTGGAAGACCGGTCAGTGCGTCTGTGGTGGCGGAGATAGCCGCCTGCTCGTATTTGAGGGCATTCTCAAGGGCAAGCGAGATTTTGGGATTGATGGCCTGTAATACGCGGAGATGGTCCTGATGGAAGGCATCGCGCTCGGCATGATACAGCGCCAATACGCCGACGATTCCTCCCGCGGTTTCGAGCGGGACTGCCATCGCCGAGCGCAGGGTGCTGAATTTATTGGGATCGTTCAAGTAACCCGGCTCGACCGAGGGGTTGCCGTTGACGATCGACTTGCCGGTTTCCGCAACCCATCCGGAGAGGCCTTGCCCTATGGGAATCTCGAGCGAGGCGAAGAGACGGAAGTTTTCACCGCTGACGTAGGACGGGACCAAAATTGCGCCCTTGCGCACATAGATGGCAATGGCATCGTAAACGATGAGAGGCTTAAGCCGGCTGTCTAAAACCGATAGCGTTTCGTGCAGGTTCAACGAGTTCCCCAGATCCTGGGTCAGCTCGTAGAGCATCTGCGCCTCCTGCCTCGCGGCGGCGATGGAAGCCAGAAATTCCGGTTGAGTGCCGTTCGGGGAGGCACTCATCTCCAGTCCGGCGGCGGGCGCATGGCCGCGGACCACCTTAACGTCTCGCAACGATTGCCGCTGCTGTTTGCCAAAGGCAGTGGCCTGTTTCTCCCACTCCCGGTAATTCTGCTGGAGAATCGCCACTACTCCGGGGTCGAAACTCTTACCCGCCAGCTCGACCACCGCCGCCATGGCTTCGTCGAGCGGCAGGGCACGGCGATACTGCCGGTCCGAAGCCAGCGCATCCAGGCAATCGACTGCTGCTAAGACGCGCGCTCCAATCGGAATCGCATCTCCACTCACCCCGTCCGGATAACCGCTGCCGTCCCACTTTTCGTGGTGAGCGCGCACAATCGGCACCACGGGATAAGGAAACCCCACCCGCGAAAGAATCTCCGCCCCTACAATCGGGTGGATTTTCATTTTGCCGAACTCCTCGGGAGTCAGTTTGCCGGGCTTGGAAATAATGTGCTCAGGCACCGCCAACTTTCCGATGTCATGCAGAATGGAGGCTGCCCGCAGGGCCTGCAGCTCCGTGCCGGTGAGCTGCAGTTTCTTGCCGAGTTCCACCGCGTACACCTGCACGCGGTTCAAATGTTCGTGAGTAGTATCGTCCTTGGCTTCGATCGCCAGCGCCAAGGCTTCGATGGTCCGCAAGTGAAGAGAGGCCATTTGCTCGGCGTGCAGCTTCTCTGCTTCCAGTTTGCCGAGATAGAGCCGGTAGCTGCGGTAAATAAAATAGATAACCGGCAACGCCAGCACGGAAGCCTGCCAGCCGAAGCGGCGATTCGACCAGCTAATCGCGGCCGCCAGCCCGGCCCCCAGCAGGTAATAGGGAAAGGACCAGAAATAGCACTCCTTCCAGGTGCGGAACAGTTTTTTGTGCTCTGTCAGCGCCACCACACCGGAGACCGAAATCGAGTTCAAAACGAAATATGCCGAGGCTGCTGCCGCAATTGTCAAGGGCAGTTGGCGCCCGACCCGCTCGCCCAACTGATATACACCGTAAGCGGCGGTCGCCGCGATGGCCGTGCTGGTGGCGTTGAACGCCGGGTGAAGAACGCGCTGCCCCTGCCGCCAGTTCGTTTGAACCATCATTACCGTACAAGCCAGCAGGATCGTTTCCGGATAGCTGCAATCCATGATGGCCAGCAGCACGAACACATAGTTCACCGACATCACTCCGGTAATACCCGGCAGCGGCACCTTCAGTCGGGAAGCCAGTAGCGCAACGCCAAGGTATGACAGAAAACGGGTTGGGTCCGGGCTACGCCAGTGGAAGCCCGCAAAACCGGCACAGGCCGCGCCAATCACGATGACTAAACCGATGTAGAGCCTGGCGGCTAGAGACATTTTGTGTGCCTGATGCATCTATCGGCAAATTTCGAAAAAACTTAAGGAAATTCGAAAGAACTGCCGATATGAAGGGCAGCCATGAATGTCGCCGGGCGGCAAGAATTCCTGGGAGTGCCTGCGGTCCTCGAAAGCCCAGCCATTCGACAGGTCGTTGCTCTGACTCAACGCGTCGCCGGAAGCAATGTCGCTGTCCTCATCACCGGCGAAACGGGCTCAGGGAAAGAAATCGTGGCGCGCGCGATCCATCATTTCTCTTTGCGTTGTGGCCGCCCTTGGGTGGATATCAATTGCGGCGCGCTCCCCGACCAATTAATGGAAAGCGAATTATTCGGCCACGAAAAAGGCGCCTTTAGCGGCGCCGAGACCGCCAAGCCCGGGCTGTTTGAAATGGCAAATGGGGGCACGCTCTTTCTGGACGAAGTGGGAGAGCTGGATGCGCGCATGCA
>DATBID010000334.1:0-9093 GCA_036557125.1 Bryobacteraceae bacterium
CGGTCCATCGGCTACGGGCGTTACGATGTCCTCCTGCTCATCATTCGGAGGGCCGTAGAGCTTGTCCAATTGAATGGTCGTCGTAGGCCGCAGCTTTCCATGATGACAGGTGAAGCAGGTAACTTCCTGGACGCCGTTGAAATTCGTCTTGTTGATCGCCGCCAACATATCGATCATCTTCCGCGCCATTTGTTTGCGGGGAGGATCGATAACCCAGTCCACTTTGTCGGAACCGGCTCCGGGATGGCAATCGGCGCAATCCAGCCCAAGATCCGCGGAAATCACGCCCATAGCGGACAAAAAGTCATCCACAGTCAATCCCTTGAGGGAAGCGGTAGTCACATTCTTAAAAACCTCGCCCGCCGTCTTTCCGTTGGTGGAAACCGCGGCTTTCGACTGCTGGGCTTCGACGCGACTGACAAGGGCTGTGCCAATTAGCAACGAGGCCGACAATGCACCGGCCGCAACCAGTAGCGGCCTCGACTGAAACTTCATTTCCTTCCTCCTCAACTACCAAGCCGCATCGATAGATACACCGATATGGCAAAATCGGCAGGCGCGGCGAAAATCACCACCCTACCCCGGAGCCGTAGGCCCCGGCGCCAGTCCTCCAGCGCTGCGCGAGAGGACTGGCTTCAAAACTCAAAAATGGGGATTTAGTTTCCTGCTTTGGCGTCGCCCGTTTCGCTGGCAGATCCGGCGAACACTTCTCTGCCGTCCGACAGTTTCACCGTGCGGGCATTGGCCAGTTTGGAACCGTCTTTCGCCAAAGAACCGGCAACCGTAACCGTATCGCCCTCTTTCAGGGAATTGCGCGTCCAGCCGCGGCGCATCAGGCCGTTGGGGCTTCCGAGTTCGAATTCCCAATTGGTCACCTTGCCCGATTCATCTTTAACATCCAGATAGAACCGCGCGTGGGGGTTCATCCACTCCACCTTGGTAACCGTTCCCGTTAATGTGACCGGCTTTGCGCTGTCGTACTCTGCCGCGAACGAGTGATGCGCCAGAGCCGGAACAGCCGCTACGCCCAAAGCGACCGCCAAACCGCACAACCAATTCTTCATGTTTTTCATCCCATCCTTTCGTCGCCGCAAATATGCGAGCCCGACTCCTTAGTATGCTACAACAATCCCCGTCAAGGTCCAAGGGCCACAATTAGCTCTTGTTAGTCATTTTTTGCATTCCAGCGGGAGTTTACGGTTTGTGGCCCAGAATTAACGATGCCGGGCCGCCCGGGTCGAGGCGCCGCGGCTCCACGAACCCGGCTTCCCCCAGCCACGAGGCGATCTCTTCAAAGGAAAATGTATCGCCTTCTTCGGTATTTAGCACCATGTTCAATCCAAAAATGACGCCCATGGGCGGCCCGCTGCGATCGGCATCGACCAGGAACTCCGCAATGGCAATGGTTCCTCCGGGGGCCAGCGCGCCGAACGTTTTGCGCAAAAGAGACCGGCTGCGCCGCTCCCCCTCGCTATGCAGTATGTGCCCGAGGATCGCAAGGTGGTAGCCGCCGCCGAAATCCACCTCCGCGGCATCGCCGCCTATATAGGAGAATCGGTCAGCCATTCCCGCCTCGGCGGCAAAGCGGCGGGTGACCTCCAACACTTGAGGCAAATCCACGGCAGTAACTGTCGCCCGCTCCGATTGCTGCGCGACGCCAATCCCCCACACGCCCGATCCGGCAGCGATGTCCAGAATCCGCATCGGCTCGCGCCGCCCCGCGACATCCAAGATCCGGCCGAGCGCCTGCGCCATCGGCAAATTCATCGGGTATAGCGCAACCACCAACTCCTTAAAGAACGATGCTCGGCTGTCTTCCTGGCTCATCGAACCCAGCGGTTTCCCCGTGCGCACTACCTCCGCCAGATCCAGCCAGCCGGAAACCAGGTCGCGCGCATGCTCGAACATGCCTCCCAGATATCCGGCCTTGCCCCTCACCAGAAACGCTTCCGATTCGGCCGTAAGCCGGTATCGCTCCCCCGGCTCCTTCGTCAGATAGTCGAGGCCCGCCAACCCATTCAATAACGACCGTACGCCCCGCTCGGATGCACCCGCGCGCTGGGCCACTTCCGCAACGGTTCGGGGGCCCTCGGCCAACAGATCGAAGATCCGCAAGCGCACAGCCGCCGCCAGAATGAGCGGCGGAGCATAGTCCCACTGCGCTCGCAGAATCCGTTCCGGAGTGGCCGGGGGCGATTGTGGAGTGCTCATCCGAGCCGGTAAATCAGCAGTTCGCGCTCATACACCATTTGCGGCGGCAAATGGCTGTGCAGCTTCATGAATAGCTCTTCGTGTTGCAGCACCTCACTTTGCCAGGCGGCGCGATCGAACGACTGGAGTTGCTCGAAAATCTCTCTGGGGAAGGATTCGAGGCCGGTCCAGTCGATATCCTTGTAATTGGGCATCCAGCCGATCGGCGTTTCTTTGCCAAGCGCGCGGCCGTGCGCCCGATCCACGATCCATTTCAGGATCCGCATATTTTCCCTGAAACCAGGCCAGAGGAAGCGGCCCTCGGCGTCTTTACGAAACCAGTTCACATGAAAAATTCGCGGCGTCTCGCTCAGTCCCTTCTGCATATTGAGCCAGTGCCGGAAATAATCGCCCATGTGATAGCCGCAGAAGGGCAGCATGGCCATGGGATCGCGGCGGACCTGGCCCACGCCACCCACCGCGGCGGCGGTCATTTCCGACGCCATAGTCGCGCCTACATAGACTCCGGCGCTCCAATTGAATGCCTGGTAGACGAGAGGAATCGTAGAGGCCCTGCGCCCGCCGAAGATGAACGCGCTGATCGGCACGCCTTCGGGATCTTCCCATGCCGGATCGATGGTGGGGCTCTGGGATGCGGGCGCGGTGAAACGCGAATTGGGATGCGCGGCCTTGGCGCCTGTTTCCTTGGCGATCTGCGGCGTCCAGCGGTTGCCTTGCCAATCGAGACACTCTGCGGGCGGCTCGTCCGTCATCCCTTCCCACCACACACCGCCCTCCGGCGTCAGCGCCACGTTGGTGAAGATGCTGTTCCGGCTGAGCGCCGCCATGGCGTTCGGGTTAGTCTTCATTGATGTGCCCGGCGCTACCCCGAAAAATCCGGCTTCGGGATTGATCGCCCGCAGCCGCCCGTTCGCATCCGGCTTAATCCAGGCGATATCGTCGCCTACGGTCCAAACTTTCCAGCCTTTGAAGCTTTCCGGCGGGACCAGCATAGAGAGATTCGTCTTGCCGCACGCGCTGGGGAAGGCTCCGGTGACATAGGTCTTGTGGCCTGTGGGGTCTTCCACGCCCACAATCAGCATGTGCTCGGCCATCCAGCCTTCATCGCGCGCGATATTGGAAGCGATGCGCAGAGCAAAGCATTTCTTTCCCAGCAGCGCGTTGCCGCCGTAGCCGGAACCGTAGGACCAGATTTCCCGCGTCTCCGGAAAGTGCACGATGTACTTCTCTTTGTTGCACGGCCATGGCACATCCTTCTGGCCGGGGGCGAGCGGAGCGCCTACGCTGTGCAGGCAGGGAACCACGCGCTTATCGTCTTTATCGATCTCCTCGATTACGCGCAGCCCAATGCGGGCCATAATGCGCATGCTCACCACAACGTAGGGCGAATCGGTAAGCTGCACGCCGATCTGCGACATGGGCGAGCCAATCGGCCCCATGCTGAACGCCAGCACGTACATGGTTCGGCCGCGCATCGCGCCGCTGAACAGCTCTTTCAGCTTGCGGCGCATCTCGAACGGATTTTCCCAGTTATTGGTGGGACCCGCATTTTCTTTCGAAAGCGAACAGATGAATGTGCGGCTCTCGACGCGCGCGACATCGCCCGGATCGGAGCGGGCATAATAGCAGCCCGGCCAAAGATCCTGATTCAACTTGATAAATGTTCCGGCTTCGACCAGTTCCGTACACAACTGGTTGTATTCCTGGTCGGAGCCATCGACCCAATAGATTTGCTCAGGCCGTGTCAGCTCGGCCATTTTCTCGACCCATCGCAGCAGATGTTTGTTTTTGCTCAAAGGGACGGAGGTATCACGGGTCGTGGTAATTGTAGCTGCGGACATGTGATTTATCGTAACTGATTTCAGGGTTCCAGGCACAGATTACAATATGCGAAATGAAGCCATTCGCGCTCGCACTTCTGATAGCGACGGCTGCTGCCGCCCAGACTCCCGCCATCGACTGGAACCAGCAGAAAGCGGAAATCTTGCGCCACCACCGCTCGCTGGTCCAGATTGACACCAGCAATCCGCCGGGCAATGAAACCAAAGCGGCCGAGTACCTGAAGAAGGTATTTGACGCCGAAGGAATTCCCGCGCAGTTATATGCGCTCGATCCTACACGCGCCAACATCGTGGCGCGCCTGAAGGGAAACGGCAGCAAGCGGCCGCTGCTGATCCTCGCGCATACCGATGTGGTCGGCGTGCAGCGCGAAAAATGGCCGGTCGATCCGTTCGGCGCGGTGCTCAAGGACGGCTACATCTGGGGGCGCGGAAGTGTTGACGATAAGGATAAAGTCGCCTCGAACCTGATGATCATGCTGCTGCTCAAGCGCACTGGCGCGAAGCTCGATCGCGATGTCATCTTCCTGGCGGAAGCGGGCGAGGAGGGCACCACCGGGCCCGGAATCGACTTCATGGTGGGCCAACATTTCGACGCCATCAACGCGGAATTTGCGCTTACCGAAGGCGGCAGCGCTACGCTCGAAAACGGCCGTGTAACTCGCGTGCAAATCCAAACTACCGAAAAAGTGCCGCGCTCCACCCGTCTTCTAGTGAACGGCACCTCGGGGCATGGTTCCGTGCCGCGCATGGACAACGCCGTAGTGCACCTCTCCGCGGCCGTGGCCAAGGTAGGCACGTGGGAAACGCCGATGCGTCTTAACGACACCACCCGCACTTATTTCGAAAAACTCGCCGCCATCAGTCCGCCGGAAAAGGCCGCGCGGTACAACGCGCTGTTAGATCCGCGGAAGACAGAAGCGGCGCAGCGGTATCTGGCCGTGAACGAGCCATCCCACTATTCCATGCTGCGCACATCGATTGTGCCTACGATCATCAAGGGCGGTTTCCGCGTGAACGTCATTCCATCGGAAGCCGAGGCCACGCTCGATGTACGCGCTCTGCCCGACGAAGATCTCGACCAACTATACGCTGAGATGCGCAAGGTGATTGCCGACCCGGTTGTGAAGATCGAGCACATCTCCGGCAACGATCGTCCCGCGAGCCCGCCCTCTCGCCTGGACACGGAGATGTACCGCGCCCTGGAACAGGTGAGCAAGCGCATGTTCCCTGGCGCCACCGTTCTGCCCACCATGTCCACCGGCGCTACCGACATGGCGCAATTGCGCGCCAAAGGCATCCAGTGTTACGGCATCGGCCCCGCCCGCACCGAGCAGGACGCGACGAATTACGGCGCTCACGGCGATGTGGAGCGTCTGCCGGAAGCTTCGCTCTATCAGTTCGTGGAATTTGCGTGGAACGCGGCGACGGCGGTGGCGGTGGGGAAGTAAGCTGGATTTTTCGGGGAATTAACCGGCCAAACTGTTGAACTAATTGGCTGGGAGGCAGGGATTCGAACCCCGATACGCAGATCCAGAGTCTGCAGTCTTACCGTTAGACGACCTCCCAACGGACGCCCTAATTCTAGCAAACAGCGGAAAACCAGCGCGGCGCCGGACCTACTCGAAGTCTATGCGGGCGATGACCATCTGCGGCATCACGTTGTTCCAGCTTTCGGGGATGGTATCGAAGGGGAGGCGGAAGGGCTTGGTATCGCCGGGGGCAAGCCCGCCGGCTTTGCCGCTCACAATCGGGGTTCGCTGGCGCAGCACCACCTGGCCGTACGGATCGTAGAAGACGCAGTTGATCTCGACCAGATTCAGCTTGCGGCTGCCGGCGTTTTGAATCTTGCCGGTGATCTCGACCACGCGCTGGCGGAAATAGTCTTCATGAGCGCTCATGTCCACATCGCTCAGCTTCAGATTGCCGACGTAAGTCCTGGCTTCAGCGGTCAGCGGCGGGGGAGGAGGTGGCGGCTGCTTCGATGCGCGGTCCAGATACCAGAATCCGCCGGCGCCCGCGACCACGAGCACACCCATTACGATGGCAAACGGTGGGATGGCGAACTTACTTTCCGCCAACCGTCATCTCTCCTATCTTGATTGTCGGCGCGGCAACGGAGCCGCGGAACTCGAGGTCCGAACCCACAGCTTCGATATTCAAAAGCATATCGCGCAGATTGGCGGCGATGGTGACCTCGGAAACCGCGAACGCCAGCTCGCCATCCCGAATCCACAGCCCCGCCGCGCCCTGCGAATAATCCCCGGTCACAACGTTCACTCCGAACCCCTGAACTTCGGTTACGAAGAAGCCGTTCTTGATGGCGCCGACGATTTGTTCCGGAGTTTCAGCTCCCTTTTCCAGAAAGAAGTTTCCGTGCCCGATGCCCGGGTTGCCGGTCAGGCCTCGCGAGGCGTTCCCGGTGGTCTTCAGTCCGAGCTTGCGGGCCGCGTAGCAGTTCAACAAGTAGCTTTTCAGCACCCCCTGCTCGATCACTATCGTTCGGCGCGAAGGCACTCCCTCATTATCGAAAGGCGAGGTGCCGAACAACCCTGGAAGCGTGCCATCATCAATTACGGTGACACAGGCGCTCGTCACTTTCTCGCCGAGTTTCCCGGCGAGAAACGACTGCTGCCGGTAGATTGCCATGCCATGCACTGCTTCAAAGAGGTTGCTCAGAAGGCCACGGGCCACGCGCGGCTCAAACACTACGGGAACCTTTTGCGTGGTTACTTTAACTGGATGGAGCCGGCGGAGGGCGCGCGTGGCTGCGGTGCGGCCAACCAACTCCGGTTCTTCCAGCCCGCTGAAGCCGCGGGCAAGCGAACTCCAGTAGTCGCGCTCCATGGATTCGCCATCGCGGGCCACGGGCACGGCGCTCAGCGAGCAATAACTGCTGCGATATTCGCCCGAAAACCCGCGCGAATTGACGAAAACGTGGCGTCCGATGTGCGAGTCGAAAGAAGCGCCTTCCGAATTAAAGATCCGCGGGTCCGCATCCAGCGCGGCGCCTTCCGCCCGCTTGGCGGTTTCAATCTTCAAGCCGGTATCGAGGCCCCCCACATCCGACGCTTCGAGGTGCAGGTCGGCGGCCAGAGACCCTAACTCATCCGGTTCCGGCAAGGCCGCGCAGGGATCTTCATTCGTCACACCGGCCAACTCAATCGCCGACTGCACCAGCCGCTCGATCCCTTCCTGGGAAAGATCGGAGGTGGAAGACGATCCCGCGCGGCGGCCCACCAGCACGCGCACGCCTAAGCCACGCGAGCCCGCCTGCTTGAGGCTCTCCAACTCGCGCATGCGCACATTGGCCGAAAACTCCTCGCCTTCGGCTACGGTGCATTCGGCGTCGGTTGCCCCCGCGTCGAGTGCCCGTTTGATCACATCGTGCGCAAGTTCGATCAGATGATTCCGACTCATGCCGTGCCTCCCACGGTCATTTTGTCAATGCGAATGGTTGGGATGCCCACGCCCACCGGGACGTGCTGACCTTCCTTGCCGCACACTCCGATGCCTTGATCGAGCTTCAAATCGTTGCCTACCATGCTTACGTACTTGAGCGCTTCCGGGCCGTTGCCGATCAGCGTCGCATTCCGCACCGGCCGCGTAATCTTTCCGTTTTCGATCAGATAGCTTTCCGAAGCCGAGAACACGAAATTACCGCTGGTGATATCCACCTGCCCCCCTCCGAAGCTCACACAATAGAGACCTTTCGGAACCGAGCGGATGATTTCTTCCGGATCGCTTTCGCCGGCCAGCATGAACGTGTTGGTCATGCGCGGCAGAGGCATGTGCTCGTAGCTTTCGCGGCGGCCGCTACCTGTAGGGGCAGCCCCGAGCAGCATGCTCGAAAGCTTATCCTGCAGATAGCCGCGCAGCACGCCTTTTTCGATCAGCACGTTGCGCCCGGTGGGCTGGCCTTCGTCATCCATGTTCAATGACCCGCGGCGGCTGCTGATGGTGCCATCATCCACCACGGTGCAAAGTTCGCTGGCCACTTTCTGCCCGATGCGGCCGGTAAAGGCGGAGACGCCTTTCCGGTTGAAATCGGCTTCAAGCCCATGGCCCACGGCTTCGTGCAGTAGAATTCCCGGCCAGCCGGGTCCCAGCACGACCGTGGTTTCGCCAGCCGGCGCATCCACCGCGCCGAGCATAGCCAGAGCTTCGCGGGCAGCTTCGCGGGCGAAATACTCAGGAGTCTTTTCGTTCAGAAAGAAGCCCAATTCGACGCGCCCGCCGCCGCCGGAATGGCCACGCTGCGGCGGTCCGCCGTTTTCGCGCGCCAGCACCGAGACGCTCAACCGGGCGAGGGGCTGCCGGTCGGCCGTCAGCACGCCATCGCTCGTGGCGATCAGCAGGTGGCGCAAGTTGTCGGCATAAACGGCGTTTACCTGGAAGATACGCGGATCGTAGGCACGGGCAGCGCGGTCCGCTCGCCGCACCAGGTCGACGCGTTCGGCGAACGGCGTTTCCGTAGGCGCAATGCCCACCGGGTACAGATCGTGGCGGCGGCCTTCTTTCAGGTCGAAGGTTTCTACTTTGCTCGGCCCGGCTGCGATGTAGGCGGCGACGCGCGCGGCATTGCGAATCTTTTCTACGGACAAATCGTCGCTATAGGCGTAGCCGGTGCGCTCGCCCGAAATCACGCGCACGCCCACACCCACAGACACACCCTGAGCGGCGGTCTTGACGATGGATTCATCGATCCCGATCGAACTGGTGAGCAAGTACTCGAAATACAGGTCTGCGTAATCTCCTCCGTGGGAGAGAGCCTCGGCCAGGCAGTTTTCCAGATCCCGGCGGGTCAAGTGGAAGCGAGAGGCGAATACGGATTCCTGGAATTGCATAATTTCAGGCTAACAGTAGGAGCGGGGGCTAGGGAACCTGGAGCCAGGGAAAAGCGGGGATTGGGGGCCGAGGATTGGAGATCGGGCGGGGCGGTTTGGATAGCTACGGCACCTTCGGCGGGCGGTTCGGCGGTTTCGGCTGAGACGGCTTGGGTTGAGGGTTCGGCGGAGATGATGGTTGCGACAGTTCCGGCGGG
>DATBID010000335.1:0-5080 GCA_036557125.1 Bryobacteraceae bacterium
ACACGCGCGCTGCCGCGCCTGGTCGACGAACTTTCGCCCGACCGTTTCGAGGACGTCGCATGCGCCATTATGACCACCGACCTGGTTCGCAAAACCGCTTCTGCCGAAGTCAATTTACGCCGCGGCCGCATTCGGATCGCGGGGATGACCAAAGGCTCCGGCATGATCCAGCCGCTCATGGCGACAACTTTGGGCTTCGTGATGACAGACGCGCAAATTCCTGTGGTGACCCTTCGCAGCCTGCTGCGCCGTGCCGTGGATGTGAGCTATAACCGCATCACTGTGGATGGCGATACGTCTACCAACGACACTGTAGTTCTGCTCGCCAACGGCGCCAGCGGCGTGCGGCCCGACCCGAAAGAGTGGCCGGCTGTAGAGGACGCGCTCACGGAGGTGATGCAATCGCTGGCCAAAGCCATTGCTCGCGACGGCGAGGGAGCGCGCAAGTTCATTACCATCGAAGTGAGCGGCGCACCCACTAACGATACGGCCGTGCGCCTCGCCCGCGGCATTGCCAATTCCCCGCTGGTGAAGACCGCAATCGCCGGCTCCGACCCCAACTGGGGCCGCATTCTGTCCGCGGCCGGAAATGCCGGTGTTCCCTTCGATCCCGCGCGGACTGATATTTATCTGCAAGGCGTCCAGGTCTGCCGTGGGGGATTGGCTGCGCCGTTTTCTGAACCCGAACTCAAAGAGAAACTGGATGCGCCGGAATGCGAAGTTCGCCTGCTCATTCGCAGCCGCGGCAAAGGCGCTGCTACCTTCTGGACCTGCGATCTGACCGAAGGCTACATCCGCATCAACGCCAGCTACCGGACATGAGTGAATGACACGCCGGCGAGCGATTCTGGCTGTGGCAGCCGCCCCCATTGCTTTCCCGTTGGGCGCCGATGACACCGGTGACATTTGGGAACTGCTTACGCAAGCAGCCGCCGCCCTCAGCGCCGGCAATGCGCCTGACTTCATGCAGGCCTTCGACCGCTCCATGCCGGGATATCAAATGTTGGCAACCAACATCTCCGGCCTGACAGCCGCATACGAAGTGCAGTCCTCAATCGAGATACTGACCGAAGATCGCACCGGTTCAACCCGCACGGTAGAACTCGACTGGTATCTGCAACTCATCGAACAGCAGGACGGAACCAACACCATCCGCCGCCGCAACCGCGTCACATGCCGGCTGATGAAAATCGGGAAGAAGTGGAAGATTGTGGCGCTGGAGCCGATGGTTTTCTTCGCCCCACCGGCGCGGGGAGGATAGCGGCGTGCCCTCTGTGCCAAATGCGTTGCTGTACCAGTCCGGAAAAAACTATCCTTCAAGGCGACCACGTGCTTCTCCACGGTTTGCCGGCGATGGTCGAGTTTGTGCTGAAGGGCGTGAATGACCCAGACGAGTGGGAAGCGTTGGGGCCGGGAGTGATGATCGCCGAGCCAACGCAGTTCGGGCACCTGTTTCTCACGGCGCAGACCTCCAAGGCTAGGAAGACCTCGAGCTTGTCTCAAGGGCCAGCGTGGAAGGCGAGACTCACCGTTAATTGGACTCTGTCAGCAGTCGGCTGGCAGGCCGCCCGCTCGTCCAGTATGCTGAATGAGTATGGGCAAAAGCAAACTTGTATCGAGGGTAGCGAAGCGCAATCTTCCCGCCCCACGCCGCTGTGCGTCCGTGCCCATCCTACAAGCCCTTCGAGGGACGCTCAAATCGGCAGACCAGCGGGCCTACAAAAGGTATCTTGTCGCGAAGTATCTGCCAAATCAGTAATAATACAAACCAACCTGTCTCCTGCATTCCCCGCCACAGGGGAACGGCGGATGCTCTAGCTTCGGTATGAGAACCAAACTCTTATCTGCAATTGCAGTTTCTGCTTTACTAAGCTTTCCTGTCTTGGCCAAGAGCCACCACGGCAGCGCTAACCGCGTGAGTGGAACCGACCAGGCGTTCCTGGAAAAGGCCGCCCAGGGCAACATGTTTGAAATCCAAATGGGCAAGATGGCACAGCGTTCGTCCAATCCAATGGTCAAACAGTTTGCCGACCGGATGGTGACCGATCACACCGATCTGCTGAATCAAGTGAAGACGGTGGCCAGCGCGCAAGGCGTGACACTGCCAACTACAGTGAACGCTTCGCAGCAGGCCACCATGGACCGGCTCTCGAAGCTCAGCGGCGCGGAATTCGACCGCGATTACATCAATACCATGGTGAAAGATCACAAAGAGGACATAAACGAGTTTCATCATGAAGCGACCACCGGGACTGTTCCCGCGGTGAAAACCTTGGCCCAAAACGCACTCCCAAAGTTACACGAGCACCTGACCCTGGCGGAGAACGCGCAGAAAACGGTCGGTTAAACCGATTTACCCCCAGCGCTTCACTTCACAGAAGGTTAGGCGGCGGGCCGATTGTTCAGAGGAGGAGGAGAAACTGTGTTCAGATGGGTACAGCCCTATGAACACGGAAAAACTGACCATCGATCCCGCTGCCCAACCGCCGC
The DNA here is from genome assembly GCA_036557125.1 of Bryobacteraceae bacterium. Lineage (GTDB taxonomy): Bacteria > Acidobacteriota > Terriglobia > Bryobacterales > Bryobacteraceae > PSRJ01. Next base: position 2,491 of record DATBID010000335.1, read on the forward strand.
AGAACAATTACAAACTATTGATCGGCTCTGTTGTTCCGAGGCCGATCGCTTTTGTGTCCACGGTTTCTCCGAATGGCGTCCGGAATCTCGCGCCCTTCAGCTTCTTTAATGCCGTCTGCGGCAATCCGCCGGTGGTTTTGTTTGCCTCCGGCGTGCGGCACCCCCCGAAGGACACGCTCGCCAACGTGCGGGAGACCGGGGAATTCGTCGTCAACATCGTCACTGAAGAGATCGCCGAAAGAATGAATCTGACTTCAGGCGAGTACCCGGCCGCCGTTGATGAGTTCGAGGTCTCCAAACTGACTCCCGTCCCAAGCGATCTGGTAAAGCCGCCTTGCGTGCTGGAATCGCCCGTCAACATGGAATGCAAGCTGCTGCAGATTGTCGAGGTCAGCACCAACGTCTTAGGCGGCAGTCTGGTAATCGGCGAAGTGATCCGTTTCCATATTGACCCGGCCATCACCAGCAACTTCCGCATCGACGCGGAAAAGCTGCGCGCCATCGGCCGCATGGGCGGGAACGAATATACCCGCACTCGCTGCCGCTTCGAGATGATCCGGCCCCAGGTCTAAACCTGACCTCCGGAAGACGCGGTTTTCGCTGTCACTTTCTCTTCATTTTTGCGCTTTTCCCGCTAGAGGAGATCGCAATGAAAAACCTTTCCAAGATGCTGCTTCTGCTAACGGGCGCCGCGGGCGCGCTACTTGCCGGAGACCAAGCCCCCGCGCCTAAGAAGAGCGGAATTAACCTTCTCGCCAAAATTAACGTTCCGAACGATTCGGAAGAATCTGTTGTCGCTCTTCCGAACCTTCTGGACACCACCACCACCGAGTACGCATTCGGGCGCACAATTAGCCGGCATGCGCTGGCATTTCAGGTTCACGTTGACAACACCAGTAAGGACTATCAGCTTCTGGTGCATGACATCGGCTCGGAGATTTGCAAACGCGATGATGCGCCGCCCAGAGACAGCGGCAAGAAGGGGACCGCTCCGCAGATGGAATTACGTTCGCGGCCTGAAGGCAGCTTCTGTCCCGATGGGCCGTTTACAACCATGTCCAGCATGGATAAGTACGTCATGCAAGGTCTGGCTGATCGCGGGCAGTCTCAGGATCCGCGCAACATGGCCCTCCGGGTGATCACCGGCATCGGTTTGGCCGCTACTCCGCTGCCCACGGTCGTCGTTCATTTGGGACACAGCTTCACGCCGGCAGCCGCTTGGTGGAGCGGTCCGGTAGTGGAAGCCTGCAAGGCTATTTTCCCGGACTACACCGTGAATCAGCTTGTCCGGCTGAATAACTCTTCGTTCCAAACCGACAAAGTCGTGCCGAAGAACAGTTCGGCTGACATGACGGTGTTTTTCCCTACCGAACTTCTGCTCAACAAGGAGCAGATCAAGGAATTCCGGCACGACCCATACAGGCTCTTCAGCGATGCCGTGCGGAATTACCGGATCGTGGTGGATGGCCAATTTATCACGCCGGCTCCGAACAAAACTCAGGCGCAGGGAGCAGCCCAGTGAGATGGGGTGAGCGCAGCCTCACCCCAGCGTGTTTACCGAGCCTGATGTGTGTGCCTCGAACTCAGCGATCCGGGCAGCAAGGTTCAGGGTGTAACCGATATCGTCGACACCTTCCAGCATGCAATGCTTTGCGAAGCTATCCACGGGGAATTCCACTTTGCGGCCGTCAGGAGTGGTCAACGTCTGGTTGGGCAGATCGATCCGGACCTTCACATCCGGATTCTTCGCCAGCGCCGCGAACAACGCCGCGTGCACGTCCGGCGGCACAATCACCGGCAGCAAGCCGTTCTTGAGCGAGTTGGCCCGGAAAATATCCGCGAAAGACGTGCTGATGAGCGCGCGAAAACCGAACTGCGTCAGCGCCCACGGGGCGTGCTCGCGGGAACTGCCGCAACCGAAGTTATCGCCCGCCAGCAGCACCTGCGCGCCCTTCGTCTGCGGCTGGTTGAGTATGAAATCCGGGCGCGGCTTGCCCGCCGAATCGTAGCGCCAGTCGCAGAACAGGTTATCTCCCAATCCCTCCTTCGATATCGTTTTCAAAAACCGCGCGGGAATAATCTGGTCGGTATCGATATTGCGCTGCGCGAGCGCTATCATGCGGCTCTCGAGATTCTCAAATTTCATAGTAATGTCCTCACATCGGTGACGACACCGGTAAGCGCGCTGGCCGCCGCCGTCAGGGGGCTGGCCAGGAACGTGCGCGCGCCTTTGCCCTGCCGTCCTTCGAAGTTGCGGTTGCTTGTCGAAACACTGTATTCCCCGGCCGCCACGGAATCGCCGTTCATGGCGATGCACATGGAGCAGCCCGGCTCGCGCCACTCCGCCCCAGCCGCGCGGAAAATTTCGGGCAGCCCTTCGGCGATCGCCTGGCGCTTCACTTCCTGCGAACCGGGCACCACCAGCACCCGCACTTTAGGATTCACCTTGCGCCCTTCGAGCAGCCGCGCGGCTGTGCGCAAATCGGAAATTCGCGAGTTCGTGCAGCTTCCGATGAAAACTACGTTCACCGGATGCCCCACTAGCGGCTTGCCGCCTTCGAGTCCCATATATTTCAATGCTTGCGATAAA
>DATBID010000336.1:0-4794 GCA_036557125.1 Bryobacteraceae bacterium
CCGGGACAACGGGTTATCCATCGACGCACGCACTGCGGAAATCACATATCTCTTGAAAGCTTGGGGCAGCGGTGACGAAGCCGCCCTGGCTCGGCTCACGGAGTACCTCTACGGGGAACTGCGGCTCATGGCCCGCCGCTACATGAAAAATGAAGCCCAAGGCAATACCTTCCAGGCCACCGAATTAGTCCATGAGGTCTACCTTCGCCTGGTGGACGTGACCAAGGTCGAATGGCAGGCGCGGGCGCAGTTCTTCGCCATAGCGGCCCAGATGATGCGGCGTATTCTGGTGGACGCCGCTCGCAGGCGCGGCTCGCGCAGGCGCGACGGAATACCGTCCAAAGTGAATCTGGATGAATCAGCCGTCTTGTCGCCCGCGCCCGAGCGATCCATCCTCGCTCTGGATGAAGCCCTCACAGCGTTCTCTCAGGTGGCGCCGCGCCAGGCCAAGGTGGTCGAACTGCGCTATTTCGGTGGATTGACCGAGGAGGAGATCGTCGCGGCACTGAAGATTTCGCCGCGCACTGTCAGACGCGACTGGGACCTCGCCAAGGCTTGGCTGCTGCGGGACTTAAGCCATACAATACATAAATCCTAGGGATAGGGGATCCCAGATATGACTCCGGAGCGTTTCCGGCAGATCGAAGAGCTATATCACGCGGTTCGCGAGGCCACTGCCGGCGAGCGCGCGGCCCTATTGGCGCAGACAGATCCCGAAATGCGCCGCGAACTGGAATCGCTTTTCGCAAAGCGCACTGGCGGCGAGTTCCTTGAGCGGCCTGCGATCGAGAACGCCCCGGAACTGCTGGAAAATGCGACCGTCACGCCAGTCGCTGTGGGCGCTTGCCTGGGCCCCTACCGTATCGAAAGCAAACTCGGCGAGGGCGGCATGGGCGAGGTGTTTCGGGCCGTAGACACGCGACTGGGGCGCTCCGTAGCCGTGAAGATCGCGCACGAAAGGTTCAGCGCCCGTTTTGAGCGTGAGGCCCGGGCGATCGCCTCGCTTAACCACCCGAATATCTGTATCCTTCACGACGTCGGCCCCAACTACCTGGTGATGGAACTGGTGGAGGGCGAAACACTGGCGGCGCGGCTGAAAAATGGACCGCTCCCCATCCAAACGGTGCTCCTCTACGGTTCCCAGATCGCGGCGGCGCTGGTGGAGGCCCACGGCAAGGGCATCATTCACCGCGATCTCAAGCCCGGCAACATTATGGCCGGGAGATCCGGCGTAAAGGTTCTGGATTTCGGATTGGCGCGGATGGGTCAGGATGAAACCGTCACCACCAGCCATATGATCGTGGGCACGCCGGCGTACATGGCGCCGGAGCAGCGGGAGGGCAAACCATCGGACGCACGCACGGATATCTACGCCTTCGGCTGCGTGCTTTACGAAATGCTGATCGGCGCGCGGGTGGGGCCGCAGCGAAAGCGCATCCGGCCGCGAAAGCTGGAAGAAATCGTAAACCGCTGTCTGGAAGAAGACCCGGAACGGAGATGGCAATCTGCCGCCGAGCTGCAGCAGGAGCTGACAGAGGTAAGCCCGGCGAGACGCCGGGCGTACATGGCTGTGGGCGCCGCGGCGATCCTGGCATTGTGCGCCGTAGGCTTACTTTATTTCCACCAAGCACCCAAGCTCACTGCCAAGGACACGATTGTCTTGGCGGATTTTGAAAACAAGACCGGCGATGCAGTTTTTGATGGCACCCTTCGCCAGGGCCTGGCGGTGCAACTCGAACAGTCTCCGTTCCTCACTCTCATCTCGGACCAGAAGACCCAGCAGGTACTGCGTTTGATGAACCGGCCTCCCGAGGCGCCGCTCACGCAAGAGGTGGCGCGTGAGATCTGCGAGCGAACCGGGAGCGCAGCGGTTCTGGAAGGCTCGATTGCAGGCCTCGGAAGCCAGTACGTCTTGTGGCTGCGCGCCCGGAACTGCCGCACGGGAGAGGTCCTCGCTAATGAGCAGGCGCAGCCTGGAAGGAAAGAAGGAGTTCTCAGTGCGCTCAGCCAAATGGTGGTTCAAATCAGGACCAAGCTGGGCGAGTCGCTGGCCACCATCCAAGAGCATTCGAGGCCGCTAGAGGAGGCAACCACGCCCTCGCTGGAGGCTCTGAAGGCGTATAGTGCCGGCCGGAACGCCGCCTACTTCCATGGGCCTGCTTCCGCCATCCCTCACCTGCAGCGCGCCATTGCCATCGACCCTCAATTCGCAATGGCGTACGCGGATCTATCGATCTTTTACTGGAACATGGGCCAAACCGATCTATCCGCCGAGTACACCCGCAAAGCCTATGCGTTTCGGGATCGGGTTAGCGACCGGGAGAGGCTCTGGATCCTTTTTCTCTACGACCGGCAAGTAACGGGGAACTTGCAGAGAGAGTTGGAGACTCTGGAATCGTGGGTGCAAACGTATCCGCGCGATTCCGTGGCCTTTTCGGTGTTGGGGGGGTGGGGCACGATGGGAACGGGCCAATATGAAAGGGCCATTACAGCGGAACAAGAGGTCCTTCGGCTGAACCCGGAAGACTCATTCGGGTATGGCGGTCTCGCTCTGCACAATATTTTCCTGGACCGGTTCGCCGAAGCCGCGGATGCCTTGCAATTGGCCGCCGAGCGCAAACTAGAAGTCGCGGACTTTGTAGTCCTCCGTTACTACCTCGCATTCTTTAAGGGCGACCAAGGAGGAATGGAGCGCGAAATTGGACGTGCCCGCGGACAGCACGGGGTCGAAGACTCGATGTGGCATAATCAGGCCCTGGTGTTCGCGCGTTCCGGTCAGATGCAGCAGGCACGGACGATGTGGGAACGCGCGGTCGCATTAGCTCAGCAGGCGGGCGACCGCGAAAGAGCCGCCATTTATGAAGCCGCGGCCGCCGTGTGCGAAGCATATTTCAGGAATACGGCTGAGGCGAAACGGCGCGCCGCGGCAGCGCTCGACTTTGCAAAAGGGCGCGATGTGGTGTATTCCACGGCGTTTGCGCTGGCGCTCTCGGGCGAGTCTTCCGCGTCGCAACGGCTCGCCGCAGACCTGGAGAAACGGTTCCCGGAGGATACGCCTGTGCAATTCGAATATCTTCCCACGTTGCGTGCTCTCTCTGCGCTCACTCGTCAGGCGCCGTTGGACGCTGTCGGACAATTGGAACGCGCGCGCCCATACGATCTCGCACTGCCGGGCACGGCGTTCTTCGCCAAATTCGGAGCACTCTATCCCGCGTATATCCGCGGAGAGTCCTACCTTGCAGCGGGACGTGGCCAAGAGGCCGCTGTGGAATTCCAAAAAGTTCTCGACCATCGCGGCATCGTTTTCGCCGATCCGATAGGCGCCCTGGCGCACTTGCAACTCGGCAGAGCGTACGCCGTCTCAGGCGAAATGGCGAAGGCCAAAAATGCCTACCAGGACTTCCTCACCCTCTGGAAGGACGCCGACGCGGACCTCCCCGTCCTCAAGCAGGCCAGGGCAGAATACGCGAAGCTCTAATTAGTCGCGGCGCAGCCGCATTGGTTATTGCACCGCGACGTTCTTGGCGACGACGATGCCGCCTATCGCCGCAGTGACATCCACCGTGCCCCCGCCCGCCAGCGGCGCCGTGAAGGTCGCGGGTGTAGTCATGCCGTCTACGCTGATTGTGCCGAAGCTCGTGCCCGTGGCCGAAGCCGGCAGCAAGTATCCCAGTGCCGCTGACGGGATCGTATAGCTGCCCAGGCTGGCCGGCACAATGCACTGAACGGTCACAATATGGTTTAATGAACCCACCCGGTTAATCGAATTGACCAGCAGAGAAACCTGGTCAAAGCCGCTCCCAGTCCAAGTGAAGGTCAATGGTTTGGTCCGGTCCACCGCCGTGATTGCATCAAAATTGGTCGCGGTGAAACTGGCAGGAAATTTCGTCGACGCCGTGAATGCTCCGATATCGCTCCCTCCGTTCCCGCTCACCGTATAAGTGCCGCTGGTGAGTGTCCCTGCCGCCGGAGCATTACCGTACACATGGCCCAGCGGGCTGGAAATCTGACTCAGCCGGTAACTCGCCGGCAGGCCTGGTCCACTCGCCGCGAGACTTGTCCCCGCATCCAGAAATGCTTCCGGAGCCGCGGGGTCGACTCCACCCACGGGATACGTCCTGTCATAGATCTGGCACGAACCCACCGGCAATCCGTGCTGTGTCATTGCCCACTCTGCGGCTGTGTATCTTTCGAATTGGGTCGCAATCAAATCTTGAGACGTCGCTAAAGACATTTCGTGGTTCACCGCAATCCCTCCCAAGGTAATGGTTCCTCCCGCGTCCAACCGGGACAGCGCATCCTGGCTCAACTGCGGATCCGAGCAAGCCGTCTGGCCGGCGGCGGCGACGGCAACCGTGACTATGTTGCTAAGCTCGCCTCCGGCGCTCACCTGGACGGTTGTGAAACAGTCAGGGGCGAGATCCGCCGGCAGTGCAAGGTTGAGCTGCCATAGTCCCGGATATCCCGATGCCGTGCCCGCATACTGCGGTTTGATTTGCCGTCCCGCTACTGTCACCAGGAAATTGCCCACATTGGTCTGATCGCCAGATGAGCCGCCCGTGTCGTTAGCACTGTCGGCGCCTCCACCCGTACCCCAAAAAGTCAGGATGTCCCCCGGATGTGCCGCCCCTAAAACCCAGTTCAGGCCGTTGTACGCCAAGTTCCCTCCGGTGAATCGCACCAGGCTGATTCCGCCATTCACGCTGGCATCATTCGCCTGCGCCGGCCCGGTACCCGCGCTGTTGATCGTCACGATGCCGAAGCTCCGCGCGACCACCGTCACGTTTTGTGGCG
>DATBID010000337.1:0-7452 GCA_036557125.1 Bryobacteraceae bacterium
ATTCGAGCAAGCCGATCATGCTGACGGGAACGGTCACAAAGGTCGAATGGATGAATCCGCACGCCCGGTTCTATATGGATGTGAAGGACGACAAGGGAAAAATAGCAAACTGGGAGTTCGAAATGGGCAGCCCTAACGGACTAACCCGCCAGGGCTGGAGCCGGCACGCGATGAAACCGGGCGACGTGGTTATCGTGGAAGCTTATGCGGCGAAGGACGGCTCAAATTTGGCGAACGTGCGGCGGATCAAGCTGCCCGACGGCCGCAGGCTCTTCGCCGGAACTTCAAACGATGGCGGCCCGCAGTAGGCAGACGCTGGGGCACCGGCGCATCCGCTAGAATTTCGGAATGCCACAACCAGACCTTGCCCGAATTTGGGAAGAACACACCAAACACGAATTCGTGACGCGCGACACAGAAGCGACCCTGGCCACGATGGTTGAAGATGCTTACGTGAACCACGTACCCGTAATGACTGGCGGCGTGGGCAAATCCGCGTTGCGAACGTTTTACTCCCACGACTTCATTCCGCGAATGCCTCCGGACACAAAACTCACGCCGATTTCCCAGACCGTGGGAGAGAATCAGCTTGTCGACGAGATGATCTTTTCCTTCACACACACGCAGGAGATGCCATGGATGTTACCCGGAATTGCTCCTACGAACCGCTATGTGGAGGTAGCGCTGGTGGCGATTGTGCGCTTTCGCGATGGGAAGCTGGCGCATGAGCACATCTACTGGGACCAGGCTTCCGTGTTGAAGCAGATTGGCCTACTCGAAGACGCGAGGCTGCCGGTCTGCGGCGCGGAATCAGCCAGCAAAGTCCGCGCCTCGCAGAGATTAGCTTCGCAGCCGTAAGAAGAACCAGATCATTCCGAATGCCAGCAGCGCAGAGGCGGAGACCTGGACGGGCCGCAGCGCGCGGGCGATGCGAGTGAGGCGCGAAAAACCGAGCCACAGAACGGCGATGGCGATCAACTCGGCCAGGCCGGCGCCCGCCAAAACGTAGCCGGCGGGATAGTTCGTCTCTTGCAGGAAAAGGTGGAAATACAGACCGTGGAAGGCCCCGAGGAAAGCCGCGATCATCCAGCGCCAGCCGGCCTCGGGCAGCAGTAGAATTTCCACCGCCAGATAGGCCACCGCCAGCGCGGCCGCGGCTTCCACGAATCGGGCGGCCGGTTGCCATCCGGTATGCGGGATGACCAACACGGATGCGACCTGCCCGGCTAGGAACATCGCCGCCAGCGCGATCAGTTCTTTTCGGCTGCGCGCGGCCAGCACCAGGGCTGCGAGAAAGAGCACCTGTACCAGCCCTCCCCAGGCGCGCACGAAGCCCGCGGCGGTCTGAGTCACCGCGGCTTCGAAAGGCGTGAGAGGGCGGAAGCGCAGCGTGGCACGGGGAAAGGAGAGATCGAAGACCGCCTGATCCTGCTTGTTGGCGCCGGATGCTCCGGTATTCACCAGTTCCGCGCGCAGCAGGTGCACATGGTTCGGCACGGTGATGGACGCAAACGCGCAAGATACGTCGATAGAATCCGGCGGCGCGGCGAATTGGTAATCGGCCGTGCAGAGGTAGGTGTTGGCGGGCGTATCGGTCTGGCAGTTTTTGTCGAGCAACTTCGCCTCGCGTAGGCCGCTCGAAAAATGGATGCTGCGGAAAATGGAATTCTCCGGATCTTTAATGTGGGCCAATTCGTAAAGGGGCATGCGCAGTTCGTAGTGGGCGCGCGCGCCGGTGACGGTGAGATCGCCCGAACTCATGCTCATGACATGAGCATTGACCGGCCAAACCACGAGAGCAACCAGCAGCAACTTTGGGCGCTTCACCGCAGTTGCTCCACCGGAGTCTCAGGCGCCAGGCGGCTCGCGATGCGAGCCTTGCGGATGCGCACGTAGATGACTCGCGCCAGCGCGATGACCGGCACGGAAAGGAAAGTTCCGGGGATCCCCGCCAACTCGGCGCCGGCGAAGACGCCGAACAGCACCAGCAGCGGATGCAGAGCGACGCCCTGCCGCATGAGTTGCGGCGAAAGAATGTAATCCTGAAAAACCCGGTACACCAGCAGAAAAAGGATGACGACCACCACTGGCGCGTGTGCAATCAAACTCACGATCGTGATGATGATGCCCGCCACCAGTGGCCCCAGCATAGGAATGAATTCCAGCATGCCGCCCAAGGCCGCCAGCAGCACCGCATATGGAACTCCCATAACCGAAAACGAGATGCTGTACGCCGTGAACGCCGCCAGCGACAGCAGCACCAGCGCACGCATGTAATGCGCCAGCAGGAGGTGGACGTCCTCCATAACGTCATCCAGCAGGGCGCGCCGGGGACCCTTATCAACCAGGTCCAGAATGTGCTGGCGCAGCAAAGCGCCGTCTTTCAGAAAGAAGAACGACAGAATGGGAATCACCACGATGAAGACCAGGTCGCTGGCCACGCTGAGGGCCTTGATGCCGGCATGCGAAATGGCGGAAAGAAAATCGTTCGAGTTTGCGGCGAAAACATCTCTGGCGTGATTGATAATCTGGTCCTTTAATGAATTGATGAGAGGCGGACCGGCGCGGGCCTTCTCCCAGTCGCTCAGCATCTGGGGAAATTTTTGCGCGAAGCTTTCGGCCTGTTCGACCACTCGAGAGCCGAGGTTTATTGCGATAAACACAATCGCACCGACGAAAATGATGTAGGCGAGGCCCAGCGCCACTGTGCGCGTGCGATTGGTGGGCAGCACGCGGTCCAGCAGGTTAACCAGCGGAGAGAGCAGATAGGCCAGGAGCAAGGCGATGATAAACACGAACACCGTCTTGCGAACTTCATAGACGAGAATCAACGCTAGCGCGATGAGAGCTACGGTCCAGGTGTATCGCGCGGCACGGCGGTCGAACCCTAACATTCTGAGCCAATTCTAGCGCTACCCGTTTGGCTCCGAAGAAAGAGGGCGGGAGGAAACCGGAGCGGAGGGCGAGCCGGCGGGCAGCTTTTCAATGCGCACTCTCGCGATGCGGTTGCGGTTCATCTCCAGAACCGTGAAGCGGCGGCCCTGGTATTCCAATGTCTGGCCGACCTGTGGGATTTCGCCCAGTTCGTACATGACAAACCCCGCCAGGGTCTCAAATCCGGCATCGGCAGGGATGCGCAAGCCGAGTTCGGATTCGAGATCGAGGACTCGCGTGGCACCATCCAGTTCGACCTCATCCGCCTCGAGCGTGAGCGGTCCGGGTTTGCCGACATGCTCATCTTCTATCCGTCCCACGATCTGCTGCAGAATATCTTTGACCGTTACCAGGCCGACGATGGTCCCGAATTCGTCCACCACCAGCGCCATATGCGACCGTCTCTGGCGGAACTCCTCCAGCAGTTGGGAAAGCAGCTTGGTTTCCGGCACAACCATGTGCTTGCGCAGCAGACGGTTAATGCGGAAGGCATGGCTGGGGCGGCCGGAGCGGATGGCCTGGCGACGCTCTTCCCAAACCGGCAGCAGGTCTTTGTAATGCAGAATTCCGATAATCTTTTCGGGCTTCCCCAGGTAGACGGGAAGGCGCGAGTGTTTGCGCGCGATCATGGTCTCGAGCACTTCATCCAGCGTGGCATTGGCGGGGATGGACACCATGGCGTTGCGCGGCACCATCACCTCGCGCACCAGGATCGTGCCCAGATCTAGCACCCGCAGGATCATCTCCTCTTCCCATTCCGGCAGAAAGCCGAAGCCGCGGCTGGAGCTAACGACGAGCTTGAGTTCTTCGGCGGAATGACCTCCCGCGTGCGTAGCCGTTTCGAGCTTCAACAGGCGTGTCACCAGCCGCGCCGAGCGTTCGATTGTGAACACAAATGCCGCGGAAATCCGGTAGAAGACGAGCATCGCCGGCGCTACCAAAGCCGCGATCCGGTCTGCTTTCGCGATGGCGATATTCTTAGGCACCACCTCGCCCATCACTACGTGGAAGTAGCTGATGATCAGAAAGGCGGCCACCAGGCTCACGGCATGCAAAACCTGCGCACCGGCGTGGGTTACCGGCAACGGCCTGAGCCATGAAGACAGAATCTGGTAAACGGTATTCTCTCCGGCCCAGCCGAGTCCCAGGCTGGCAAGCGTGACCCCGACCTGCGTAACCGACAGGAGCCGCCCCGGATTGGCCAGAAGGCTGAGAGCGGCCTGCGCGCCGGCGTGCCCGTGAGCGGCCATCTGCCGCAAGCGGGATTGGCGCACAGCCACGAGCGATACTTCCGACGCGGCAAACAGACCATTCACGGCAATCAGAATAACAACCAGGAACAGTCTGAGCGTGGGGTAGGTCACGATGCTGGTAGCATTCTATTGTGCCCCTGTGTTCAGTATGGCGGCAAGGTGTTCAGGATGGCGGCAAGCCGGGACCCGGCTTTTTCGAGCTGCTCTTCAACCACCGATTGAGCCATGAGCGAATACCAGGAACCCAGAGGCACGGTTTCGCCGCTCGCCACCGTTGGCAAAAGGCCATAGGCGGTGCTTTGCGCCAGTCGAAACGATTCTCCGGCCCACTCCTCCACAGTCTCGCCCGACCACGCCGTCGCCCGGTCCGGTGTGATGGCTTGTTCGAGCATGGCAAGCAATTCATCCTCTCCGGGCATGGTTCGGAACAGGACAGTATCCCACAGCGCGTGCAGGTTCGTATGAGACGCTTCGTTGTGCAAACCCTGGAACTCGACCGGCACGTCGTTGCCGCCTCTATCGTTGTTGTTTCCGCAATGCAGGGGCTGGTGGAGATCGCCTACGAAATGCACCAGAAACAGCAGCGCTTCGCGGCGACCGGCCCGGCTCAGCGCAGGGTTTCGCCACTGGCTGCGAAACTCCTCGATCTTGGCGACTATACAATTCCCTTGCGGACAGTCGCGACTCATATCCAGGGCGGCGCTGTTCAGCGGAATATCGACGAAGTGCCAGCTCGCCGTATCCGGGCGGCTTGGCCGGATTTGGTCGGCCCAGCTTGCCAGATCCTCCAGTGATTCGCCGGGATTGAGCGTGGCCTGAATCTCCGCCGCCACAGCCGGTGTAATCCGGCTTTCGGCAATGCGAACGATGAGCCTGTGACCCTCTTCTCCCCAACCGAAGCCGGGCGGCGCATAGTAGGCCAACGCGGCAACCAACACCACCGCCTTGGACATTGAATATGAGCGTAGCATGCACGTCTTATCGGCTAAAGACGATGCATTTCGAGCGGATTTGCGCTATCCGGAAAAGCTCTTTTTCAGATCGGTTCTCCAATGAATCTGGCCGGCTCAAACTCAAAATCTTTCTGGCATTCTTTCGAGCAGAAGTAGTAAGTCTGGCCGGCATATTCCGTCTTGGCCGCCGCCTCGTTCTGATCGACGACTTTTCCGCAGACCGGGTCTACCGCCTTCACCGGCGAATCGTTCCCATAATCCTCTAAGCCGAAATGGCCGTATGTACTGCCTTCTCCCACTGGAATCCTCCACGATGCACATGATCGGAAATGCACGGCGTGGACCACAGGGCGGTGCTGCACATTCCCTATGCTGTCCGCATGGCCTCAGACTTATCGGCGGAAATGGCGGCTTGGGCGGCGGCTAAGCGCGCGATCGGCACGCGATAGGGCGAGCAGGAGACGTAATCCATACCCACCCGATAGCAGAATTGGACGGAGCTGGACTCACCGCCGTGCTCGCCGCAAATGCCGATTTCGAGATTGGGCCGGGTTTTGCGGCCGGCTTCCACTGCCATTTTGATCAACGCGCCCACACCTTCCTGGTCTACAACGGCGAACGGATCGTTGGGCCAGATTTTCTTGTCCTCATAATCCTTGCGGAAGCTGTTGTAGTCGTCACGGGAGATGCCTAGCGTGGTTTGCGTGAGGTCGTTAGTACCGAAGCTGAAGAACTCGGCCTCTTTAGCGACCCCGGCTGCGGTAATCGCAGCGCGCGGAATTTCGATCATGGTACCGACGAGGTATTTCAGATCGGCCATGCCTGCTTTCTCCAGAACCTCCTGCGCGACCTCAACCACGATCTTTTTCTGGTTTTCGAGCTCCTTGGCGCCACCGATCAGCGGGATCATGACTTCGGGAATGACTTTCACGCCCTTCTTTGCCACCTCGACGGCGGCCTCGAAGATGGCGCGGGCCTGCATTTCGGTAATTTCCGGATAGGTGATGCCGAGCCGGCAACCGCGGTGGCCGAGCATGGGATTGAACTCGTGCAGCTCCTCGACACGTTTCAGCAGGTCCGGTAAGACTGTTTTCAGGGTCTTGACTTCCGCGCCGAAACGCTCGTATTTTTCTACCAGTTCGCGTTTCTTTTTGATATCGGCATAAGGGAGGACGGCAATATCGACCATGAGTTCTTCGCGCTTGGGGAGGAACTCATGCAAGGGCGGATCGAGCGTGCGGATGACGACGGGGAATCCGTCCATGGCTTTGAAAAGTCCGGCGAAATCTCTGCGCTGCATGGGCAAGAGTTTCGCCAGGGCCTTGCGGCGGGCTTTTTCGTCGCGGGCGAGAATCATGGACTGCATATGGGGGATGCGGTCTTCGGCGAAGAACATGTGCTCGGTGCGGCAGAGGCCGATGCCTTCTGCGCCGAACTTGCGGGCCACTTCGGCATCGCGAGGAATGTCGGCGTTGGCGCGCACGCCGAAATCGCCGCGAAAATCGTCAGCCCAGCCCATGAAGGTCGCGAGAATGCCGGAGCTGGGGTCAGCCTCCAGTGTGTTGGCTTGGCCTTCGAAGACTTCGCCGGTTGATCCATCAAGCGAAATCCAATCGCCTTCTTTCAGGACGATGTTCTGGCCACCGCTAGTGACGCTGACCACGCGTTTGTGCTCATCGACGTTAAAAGCCTCCGCGCCAGCTACACAGGGAGTTCCCATGCCGCGGCAAACCACGGCGGCGTGGCTGGTCATGCCGCCGCGGGAGGTGAGGATACCTTTGGCGACTTCCATGCCGTGGATGTCATCAGGCACGGTTTCTTTGCGCACCAGCACCACGGCCTCTTTTTGTTTCGTCATTTCGACGGCATGATCGGCGGTGAAAACAATGCGACCGACGGCCGCTCCCGGAGAGGCGGGTAAGCCAATCGCGAGGTGGCGCAGCGATTTCTTGGATTTTGGATCGAGCACCGGGTGCAAAAGCTGATCAAGCTGCTGCGGCTCGACGCGTTGGACGGCTTCTTCTTTGGAGATGAGCTTCTCCTCGACCATATCCACCGCGATGCGGACAGCCGCGGGACCAGTCCGCTTGCCGTTGCGGGTCTGCAGCATGTAGAGCTTGCCTTCCTGCACGGTGAACTCGAAATCCTGTACGTCGCGGTAGTGCTTTTCAAGCATGCTGGTGATCTCGCGAAGCTGGTTGTAGACTTCGGGGTTCCATTTCTCCAGCTCGGAAATGGGCAGCGGGGTGCGGATTCCGGCCACGACGTCTTCGCCCTGCGCGTTGGGCAGAAATTCGCCGTAGAAGACCCTT
>DATBID010000338.1:0-5926 GCA_036557125.1 Bryobacteraceae bacterium
GCGGATGGCAACTACGCCGCAATCGCAATCTCCCACGGCGTTCCAATTTCCGGGCTGTGTGCCCACCATCTCCGCCAATGGCACATCGAACGGGATTGTTTGGGCGATCGATCAGCAGGGACTTCTGCGAGCATACGACGCAGCCAACCTCGCGAGCGAACTCTACAATAGCAACCAGAACAGCACGCGCGACTCGCTCGGTTCGCCGGTCCGATTCTCGGTCCCCACGGTTGCCAACGGAAGAGTCTATATCCCTACGCAGAATGCGCTTGTAGTTTACGGCCCCTTGACGCCGCCAATCACCGTTTCGAACGCGGCAAGCGGGAACGCGGTGGCGCTCGCGCCCGGGTCCATTGCCTCGCTCTATGGGACGAATCTGCCTGCATCGCCTTCGGTCACGGTCGGTGGCCTCGCGGCGCCCATTTTTGGTGCGATCCCGAGCCAAATCAATTTCCAGATCCCCTTCGAAGTCCCCACTGGCGTCGCCACCGTGAATCTGCTAGCAAATGGCGCTACAGTCGGCGCGACCAGCATTTCCATTCAAGCCTTTGCGCCCGGTTTATTCACCGAACCCGGAGACCAGGCCGCCGTTCTGAATCAGGACTATTCGGTCAACACGTCGAGCAACCCGGCAGCCGCCGGCAGTTACGTCGCGGCGTATGTGACAGGGTTAGGACCTGTGCAGCCAGCGGTGGCGACCGGCATTCCCGCGCCGCTGAACACGCTGTCTTCGACTACGAACCCGGTGACCGCTACCATCGGCGGCCAGGCGGCAACGGTGGTGTTCGCCGGCCTCGCACCCGGTTACGCCGGCTTGTACCAGATCAATATCCAGGTGCCGCAACTGCCTTCGGGGCGCGATCCGCTACAGGTAGTGATTGGCGGAATAGGGAGTAATTCGGCTTACATCAACATTCAATAAGTGCAGCGCCCCGGCTTGCTGTTCGGAAACAGGGACTGGCTTCATCATGCTGGACCTCAATCGACAGTTTTGGGTTGGCCTTCGATGCGGATTGCTCCGGTGAGCACACCGCTAACGTTCGGGCCGGGTTGGCGTCCACCGACTGCGATCTGGAGCCGGCCGGGGCGGACGGCGCGGCGGCCATCGTTTGAGACAGAAGACAACTCGCGCGGGCCCAGGCGGAAGGTAATGATTTTGCGTTCTCCGGGCTGTAACAATATGCGCTCGAAACCTGCGAGAGAGCGGATGGGACCGTCCTTAGCGCCCGTGCTGGTATAAAGCTGGACTACTTCTTCGCCCGCCATTTTGCCGGTGTTTTCGACTTCGGCCGAGACATCGGCAGATTGGCTCGTATCCAGTTTTGTGGGCAGGGTGAGATTGCGATAGGAGAAGGTGGTGTAGCTCAGGCCGTAGCCGAAGGAAAACAGCGGTTCGCCGGTGAAGAAGCGGTAGGTGCGGCCTTTCATGCTGTAGTCAGTGAACGGCGGCAACTGATCGACGGATTTATAGAAGGTGACGGGAAGCCGACCGGCGGGATTGTAATCGCCAAACAGGACATCGGCGATGGCAGTGCCGGCGGCTTGTCCGGGATACCAGGCCTCGACAATAGCGGGGACATGATCGCGCGCCCAGTTGACGGCGAGCGCGCTGCCATTCAGGAGCACTACCACAGTGGGCTTGCCGAGCGCGGCGACTTTCGTCAGCAGCTCTTGCTGAAGGCGCGGCAAACCGATCTGGACGCGGTCGCCGCCCTCAAAGCCCTCGACTTTCACTTGCATCTCTTCGCCTTCAAGGCGGGCGGAGAGTCCCAGGAATAGGATCACGGCATCGGCCTGGCGGGCCCCTGCGAGAGCCCCTTCTTGCTCTCGGCCGGTGGCCGGTTTGGACCAGAGCAGGCGGATCGAGGCCTCGTTGACGAATTCGTGGAAATCGAGGCGGAGCTTGTAGAGTTTTCCGGCTTCGAGGTTGACCGGTGCGTAGCGGAGATCGCCGCCGTGCACGCTGGTGGAGCGGACCAACAACTTATCTTCGAAGTACAACCCGAAGGCGTTCATGGCTTCGGCGCCGAGCTGGTAGGTTCCGGTGACGGGCGCGGAAAGATAACCGGTCCAGCGGATGCCGAAATCGTCGTCGTTCATGTCTTTTCGGGGAGCGCCATCCCACCAGTTGAAGTTCACCTCACGATCGATGCGGGTGAAGAGAGGTTTGGGATTGGCTGGGATTCGGCCGACGGACTGGCCGGAACTGGGATAAGTAAGCTCGCGCGGACGATGGAGACGGCCATCGAAGTTGGCAGAGGTGTAATACTCGCCAACAAGACCGTTTTCGCGGCCGGGAGCCATGGTGGTGAACAGAGCCGAGGAGGGGATTATCTCCATATGGGGCAGATTTTCCGCGAGATCGCTGCCGCGGGCGTAGAGCACGCGCGGCGCGCCCAATTTTTCGCGAATGCCGGCGAGCGGAGTGACGGGAGCGGAAGGAATGCCGTTGTAGTTAGCCACGAGGACTTCGGGGTCATCGGCATTCGGTCCGATCACGGCAATGGTTTTGAGGGTTTTGCTGAGGGGCAGCGCGTGGCTGTCATTTTTGAGCAGGACGATGGACTTGCGCGCGGCCTCGATGGCGAGCTGATGGTGCGCCGGGCTATCGTTTTCGCTGTAGGGAATCTGTGCGTACTTGACCATTGACGGCGGATCGAACATGCCGAGTTTGAAGCGCGCGCGCAGGAGGCGGCGGAGGGATTGATTTACTTCGGCTTCGCTGAGCAGGCCCTTGTGGACGGTGCGGAGGACGTTGGAGTATTCGGTGCCGCAATTCAGGTCGGTTCCGGCTTTGATGGCACGGGCGACGCCTTCTTCGGCGGTTGGAACAAATTTGTGATTCTTGTAGATATCGCCAATGGCGCCACAATCGGAGACTACGTATCCCTTAAAGCCCCACTCTTTGCGCAGGATATCGCCGATCAGTTGGGTATTGGCACATGCGGGCTGGCCATCCACACTGTTGTAGGCGCACATGACGGACTGGGCGCCGCCCTCGCGGACGGCGGCTTCGAAGTGCGGAAGATAGGTTTCGCGAAGGTCGCGCTCGCTCACCACTGCGTTGAAGGTGTGGCGCAGGGGTTCGGGGCCGCTGTGGACAGCATAGTGCTTGGCGGTGGCGATGGTTTTCAAGTACTTCGGGTCATCGCCTTGCATGGCTTTGATGAAAGCCACCGCCATGCGGCCCGTGAGGTAGGGGTCTTCGCCATAAGTTTCCATGCCGCGGCCCCACCGTGGATCGCGGAAGAGGTTAATATTGGGCGTCCAGAAGGTGAGGCCCTGGTAGATGTTGTGCTTGCCGCGGCGAACGAATTCGTGGTACTTGGCGCGGGCTTCATCGGAGATGGCGGTAGCCACGCGCGACATCAGATTGGTGTCCCAGGTGGCGGCCAAACCGATGGCTTGCGGAAAGACAGTGGCGCGGCCGGCGCGCGCGACCCCATGCAGCGACTCGTTCCACCAGTTGTAGGCGGGAACGCCCAGCCGCTCGATGGCGGGCGAATCGTTCATGAGCTGAGAGACTTTTTCTTCGAGCGTCATGCGTGAGACGAGATCGTCCATGCGCTTTTCGACGGGCGCTCTGGGATCCTTGTAGAGCATGGGCTGGGCGGGGAGGACGGCAATAGTCAGGGCAGCAGCCAGGAAGCATTTTCTGATCATTTGGTTTTTCCTGGGTGAAAGTGCCAGCAATAGAAGCCACCGAGTGCGAGGATGAACAGGCCCCACCAGAGGCTGGCGTGCAGATTCGCCAGCACGGGTGCATTTGCGAGCGGCGCGAAGTATTCGTAGACGCCCTCCGCCGCGATGATCAAGCCATACACTGCGAGCAGGATTCCGATCAGAAACCAAATCGATACCATTGCGGGTTTATTCATTAGGGCTCACCAGAAAATCACGTTGAGAACGACGAATGCCGCGCAGACTATGCCCGCCCAGAAGATGGGGCGTTGGGTGAGACGGAGTTCGCGCTCGGAGGGAATTTTCGTGCAACCGTAAACCAGACCAGTCAACTCCGTTTCCGGTTTGGGCGCAGTCAGCAGGCTCACCACCACCGTCACGACTACACAGATGATCCACGACCAAAGCGCGCGGTACATGTTTTCCGCCATGTCCTTAGCGTCCGAAGAGAGCGCGACGATACTTAGGGCGGACGGGTTCACTTTTACCCATGCCCACATGCCGATGGAGGAGACGGTGCCCGCCACCAGGCCCCAAACACCTCCGGCCGGGGTGGCGCGCCTCCAGAGCATTCCCAGAAGCACGGTTCCGAACAGCGGTGCGATAAAGAAACTGAACAGGGCCTGCACGTAATCCATAATGCTTTTGAACTGCATTACCAGGTACGCCGTGCCGATGCTGACCAGTACGCCGAGCAGCGTACACCATCGGCCCATGCTGAGGTAGTGAGAATCGGTGGCGCTTCTGCGGATGAGCGCGCGATAGATATCGTAGGTCCAGACGGTCGCAAAGGCGCTGACATTGCCGGCCATGCCGGACATAAAGCCTGCGATGAGCGCCGTTACTCCGAGGCCGAGGAGACCGGGGCCGCAATAGCGCGCCAGCATCAGTGGAAGCACCTCGTTATAGCTGTGACCGCCCTGCACGGCCGCGACGGATTCGCCCACGAGTTTTTCGGGCAGCACGGCCAGAGCCAGCAGGCCGGGAAGGATGACGATTAAGGGCACCAGCATTTTGAAGCCGGAACCGATGATGGGTGCCATGCGGGCGGCATGGAGGTTCCGCGCGGAAAGGACGCGCTGCACAACCAGGAAATCCGTGGTCCAATAGCCGAACGAGACGACCCAGCCCAAGCCGAGGACGATGCCGGTCCAATGGATACCCATGGGGTTATCGGCGAAAGAACCGAGGCCGCGCCAGAGATGCGTGTAGTCCTGGCCGGGAAAACTCTGGTGAATGCGCGCCACCATGCCGCTCCATCCGCCGGCTTCGACGAGGCCCAGAATCGGGATGAGCAGGGCGCCTAACCAGATGAGGAAGAATTGCAGGACCTCATTGAGAATTGCCGATAACAGGCCGCCGAGAAAGACATAGGCCGCGACAGTGAGCGAGGAAACCCAGATGCTGAAGTGGATATCCCATCCGAGGACGACCTTCATAACCAGCGCCATGGAGAACATGTTGATGCCGCTCATGAGCACGGTCATAAAAGCGAAGGTAACGGCGGAGACGGCAGAAGCGCCTTGGCCATAGCGGAGACGGAGATAACCGGGGACGGAGTGGGTTTTGGAGATGTAGTAGAACGGCATCATCACGATGGCCAGGAATAGCATGGCGGGGATAGCGCCGACCCAATACCAGTGGGTCGCCAGGATGCCGTATTGATAGGCGGCTGAAGCCCAACCCATCAGTTCGAGCGCCCCCAGATTGGCTGCCACGAAGCTGAGACCGGCGATCCAGGCAGTCATGTTGCGCCCCGCCAGGAAAAAATCCTCGCCGGTGTTGGTGTAGCGCTTTAGGTACAAGCCGATGCCGATGACCATCGCGAAGTAAAGGGCGACGATGACAATGTCGACGCCACTCAGATGGACAAGCCGGTCAGCCATGGATCGAAACCTCCGGGGATTAAGTTCAGCCTTCGAACAGATTATCACTGCGCCTGCGGCGTAGGCTGGGAATTAGGGATTGGGGACCGGTTTATAGTGCTCTGCCGCCCCTAATGTCCGGTCTTCTTCAACGCCGCCAGTACCGATTTCGGTACCTTCGCCACCACGTGCGGCTGTGGATCGACCACCTCCGCTACGTCGTAGACCATCGCGGTGCCCAATACCGAGGACACTTCGGCTGCATTCAACCCGTACATCGTCTCCAGCCAGCGCACAAGATTGGTAGTAGCCCCGCGGAAGGCTTCGTCAATACTCCCGGCTATGCCGCTCGCCATCAGGTAATCCTCGTTCTCCATTCG
>DATBID010000339.1:0-2913 GCA_036557125.1 Bryobacteraceae bacterium
TCGTGGAATTACCGTGACCGATATGTCAGTTTCGGCTTATCTCGTGGTACATCCTCGAGGATTGCTGCTCTTCGACACCGGCGTAATTCCTGACGAGTTGATCAAACCGGAAGGCACCACCGAAGCCCGCGCGACCGTTCACAAAACGCTGATTGGGCAACTAGCGGAAATTGGCTATAAACCCTCTGATATAACCTATCTTGCCGTCTCGCATAACCATTACGATCACACAGCCAACGCCAACGAGTTTGCCGGTGCAACCTGGCTGGCCCAGCAATCCGAGCGAGCCGTGATGTTTCCCGAAAAGCCGCCGGGAAAACAGAACAACGCTGCCGTTCGATTCAGCGCCCTCAAGAACGCCGAAACGCGGCTGCTCGACGGAGATTATGATGTGTTCGGTGACGGGTCTGTCGTTCTGCTGCTGACTCCCGGACATACACCCGGCCACCAGTGTCTCTATGTGAGACTGGCGAAAACCGGTGGTGTCGTGCTCAGCGGTGATTTGTATCATTACCCAGCCGAGCGAAGCTTAAAGGATTTCAACCCGTATGGCGGCAAGACCTCCGAAACGGAGCTCGCTTCCCGGGCGAAGATCGAAAATTTTCTCCAGGAACATCACGCGCAGATCTGGATCGGACATGACATTCTTCAATTCGCAACCTTGAAGAAGTCGCCGCAGTTTTACGAGTGACTCCCTCCCGCGCGCCCGGAGCGCTTCTCAGCGACTACTTCCAGGCCGAATAAATCGGCTTCGCCACCAGAAATGCCGGGTCGGCGCCTGCTTTGGGACGGAACTTCTGTACGCGCCCGGCGTCCACTTCCGCCACGTAGAGATTCCCTTCCTGGTCCACGCTCATGCCGTGTACGCCCCACAGCCCTCCGGGGAACACGCCCATACTGCCCCAGGAATATAGCAAGTGGCCTTGCAAATCCCATTCGACCATTTTGTTGGTTGTGCGGTCGTACGTCCAAATGGTCTTGCCAGACCCTATATATAAGAGGTGCAGGCTGGAGGGGTCGGCATCAATCTTCCATTCGTACAAGTATTTGCCGTTTTCATCGAAGACCTGGATTCGATGGTTGTTCCGGTCGTTCACAAACACGTGGCGTGTTGCCGGATCGACCGCCACGCCGTGCACGTTGCTGAAGTAGCCGGGCCGCGTATCGACCGGCCCCCGTGGAGGGCCGCCGAGGATGCCCCACTGCATCAGGAATTTGCCGTTCTTGTCGAATTTCGCCACCCTCGTTCCCGTGTATCCGTCGGCCACGAAGAACGTCCCGTCGGGCAGCCAGTCGATGTAGGTCGGGCGGTTGAAGTGCGTGGCGTCCGCGCCGGCTACTTCCGGCGTTCCGATCGTCTGGAGCAGTTTGCTGCCATCGTGCGTGAACTTGTAGATGACTTGCATGTTGTCATCCACGATCCAGACATTCTTCTCCGGATCGTAGGGACTGATATAGATCGAATGCGGGCGGCGAAACAGCTTATCCCATTGCTTCCAGGTCTCGATGATTTTGCCGTTCCCATCCACCACGACCACGCAGTTTTCCCATTTCGCGTCAACTCCGAGCTGGCGATAAGGTGGCCCCTTCATGCCAATATCGGATGCTTTGCCCTCCCACGCCGTCAGCCACTCGCTCATATTGTTATCCGTGCCGCCGGTCCCGGGCAGGGAAGCGGTGGTCGCATCCCGCCAGAACCCCGCAACCGGAAAGCTGATGCTTGGTCCCAACTGCGGCAACAGGACAGCCTTCGGCGGCGCCATTTTGGGAAGCTCGCCGCGGAACAGCATGTAGATGCGGTTCGGGCTTTCTGCAAAAACTCCTTCGCCCGCGCCGTAGGTCCACTTTTCATTACCTGGCAACGAGCTAACGTCCTGCGGCCAGTTCTTGACCACCTCGTAGGGGCCTGTCAGGTCCTCCGACCCAAGGCTTCCCGGTACCGCAGCGAATCCCGCTCCGGGCTTCGCCCGCGCCGCCTCCACGTGCGCGAGCCGGCCAGAAATCATCAGTCCGATTCCGATGCCCAACGCCAGCGTTAGGAATATGGGCCAAAGCTTTCCTAAGGAAATCCGTTTCAGCATCCCAAGATCATATCGGAACGGCTTCGCGTGTGTTGGGGCAACTGACCGAAGCGTCTAACTCTTCAACTCTTTCAGAAATGCCAGCGTTTCGGTGACGCACTCGTCGGCGTTAGCGGCGGCAATGTGGTACGCGTCACTGCGGATCACCACGAGCCTCGAATTCGGGATTTGCACCTGATACGCTCGCGCCTTTTCGACGGAGTGCATTTTGCTGCGGTCCGCTGTGATCACCAATGCAGGGGCGGTGATGTGCTGTAACACGCCCTCCTTGGCAAGATCGAAATTCGAGAGAGCCTTGTTGAGGCCTTTGACGCCCTCTCGATTCGGCCTGCTGAAGAGCGTGTTCCAATATGCGACCATTTCCTTCGGCGCGTTCGATCCGAGCCGGTCCCGCTGCGGAATCGGCGAGGGGTCGGCGATCACCAGCGGCGACGCCGGCCCTCCTACGACCACCAGCGAACGAGTTCGTTTGGGGTAGTCGGCCGCAAATTGCATCGCAATCGTGCCACCCGTTTTCGCTCCGATGATATGCGAGGCCTCAACACCAGCCTTGTCCATCACTTGTGCGACGAACGTGGCGAGATTCGCCAACGAATACTCGAAGCCGCGTGGAATATTGGAATGCCCCAGGCCCGGCAGGTCCGGCCGGATCAGGCGATACTCCTGCGCCATACGGGGCACCCACGCATACCACTCGATGCTCGATTCGTCATTGCCGTGAATGAGAACTGCAGTCTCGGGCTTCCGCCATGGCTCACCCAGCCAGTCTTCTCTATAGAACAAATCTTCTTTATAGTCTTCGTTTACGTGCCTGACGGGAAGGCTCTGCGCC
>DATBID010000340.1:0-7645 GCA_036557125.1 Bryobacteraceae bacterium
CTTGTTTGAGCTGCTGCGCGAAGGTGAAAACGTCAACGGCGATATCGAGCGCGAAATGCGCGAATACGGCGCGCTGCTGGAGAAGGTGGAAACGGCCATGCTGCTTTCCGGCGAAAACGACGCCCGCAGCGCCATCATGACTATCCACCCGGGTGCGGGCGGCACGGAGAGCCAGGACTGGGCCGAAATGCTGCTGCGCATGTACCTACGCTGGGCCGAGCGCGATGGGTTTCAAACCGTGGTCACGGATCGGCTGGAAGGCGAAGGCGCGGGCATCAAATCAGTGACCTTCGAAGTGAATGGCGAGAACGCTTACGGGCTGCTGCAATCGGAAATCGGCGTGCACCGGCTGGTTCGTATTTCGCCTTTCGATGCCAACGCGCGGCGGCACACCTCGTTTGCTTCGGTGTTTGTGTATCCGCAGGTGGATGATGAAATCAAGATCGAAATCCGGCCCGACGATCTGCGCATTGACACGTTCCGCTCGTCAGGCGCGGGCGGGCAGCATGTGAACATGACCGATTCGGCGGTGCGAATTACGCACTTCCCTACAGGCATCGTGGTGCAGTGCCAGAACGAGCGCTCGCAGCATAAGAACCGGGACAGCGCCTTCAAGCAGCTTCGCGCGCGGCTCTATGAATTCGAGCTCGAAAAGAAACGCGAGGAGACGCGCAAGACCGAGGATTCGAAGCTGGATATCAACTTCGGCAGCCAGATCCGGAACTATGTGCTGGCGCCCTACCGGCTGGTGAAAGATCTGCGAAGCAAGCTGGCGATTGGGGATGTGGATAGCGTGCTCGATGGCAGCCTGGAGCCGCTGATCCATGCGTACCTGGTATGGCGCAAGACCGGAAAGACGGCGGGAGACGGCAAGGACGAACTGCCCGAGTGAAAACCTTCATTCTGAGCCACGACCGTGAGGGAGCGATATCCCGCGCGGCCGCGTTGATCCGCGCCGGCGGGCTGGTGGCCTTTCCTACGGAAACAGTGTACGGACTGGGGGCTAACGCGCTCAACGCGGAGGCTGTGGCGCGCATTTTCGCCGCGAAGGGCCGGCCGCGCACAAGCCCGCTAATCGTACATGTCGATTCCATCGAGATGGCGCGCGGCCTTGCGGCGGAATGGCCGGCGAGCGCGGAGACCCTGGCCCCGCGCTATTGGCCGGGTCCGCTCACTCTGGTGGTGCCCAAGAGAGACGTGATTCCGGGCATCGTAACCGCTGGACTGGGGACCGTTGGATTGCGAATGCCCGCGCATCCACTGGCGCTCGAGCTAATCCGGCTGGCGGGCGTGCCGATCGCAGCACCCAGCGCCAACCGCTTTACGGAGCTTTCCCCGACCTCAGCGGAGCGCGTGGCGGAAACGCTGGCAGATTTCGTGCTGGATGGAGGGCCTTCGCAGGTAGGGATTGAATCTACGGTTCTGTCGCTGGCGAGCGAGCCCGCGCTGCTGCGGCCGGGCGTAATTCCGCTGACGGAAATCGAGGCGCTCATTGGCCCGGTGCGCCGCGCCGGCGAGGTTTCCGAGACGTCCGAGACGGCCCAGCCCTCTCCGGGAATGCACCGGAGGCACTATCGGCCCAAAACCCCACTTTATCTTCTGCCAGTGGGCCATGAGCCGCCTGCCGGGCACGGTATATTTCTGCGCATAGGACGGGAGATGCCCGCCGAACCGCGACAATATGCTGCCGTCCTGTACGAGACGCTGCACCGGCTGGATTTAGAAGGTCTGGACTGGATCGGTGTTGAGCCGCCTCCGGACACGCCGGAATGGGCCGGCGTGCGGGACCGGCTGGAGCGGGCCGCGACCCGGGCGGACTAGAGACTCTCTTCGTAGGCGCGGCGGCTTGTCGTGTCTCCACCCACTGGCTGCGATTGGGTTGCGGCGTGCCATTTTCCGGCCAGGCAAAGCGGCTTCTTGCATCTAATCGGGCCTGAAATGATGAAAATGCCCAAATCGCCCGCCAAACGGGCGATTCACGCCCGCTTTCTCGGGATGTCAGGCAATTTGTCAGGAGTTCTGCAACTCGTTCACCGACTTTTTCCCAAAATCGCACTAATCCCTTCAACGACTTACACCAAATACTAGAAAATCGCACCCTTTCGTCCTGTTACTTTGAGCGTGGAGAAAAAGCCACATGCTCACCGACAAACAACTGGAATCGAATCGCCGCAATGCCTCTAAAAGTTGCGGGCCGCGCAGCGCGGAAGGGAAACGCATCAGTTCCCAAAACAGTTTCAAAACCGGCCTCTACTCCCAGGCGCTGGTCACTCGCGGCGAAAAACTCGAAGATTTCGAGACCCTCCGCGACGAATACTACGCCCACCATTGCCCGCAAACTCCCGAGGAGCGCGAAACTCTCGATACCATCATCCGCCTCGCCTGGCAGCTTCGCCGCTATGCCATGGTGGAAACCCACAGTTGGAATCTGGAAATCAAGCGAGCGGAACTGCACGCCCCGGCGGATCTGCTGGAAGGCAATCTCTACGGCTCCGCCTTCTACGGCGCCGATCAGCGGTTCGCCCGTCTCCACCGCATTCAGGCCGCTACTCAGCGCCAGTTCAAGGAAGCCCTCCACGATCTCGAACTCCTCAAAGCCGCCCGCCCGGTCCAACCCGTTGAAGAAGAACCCGCTTCCGCCGATCTCGGGTTCGTTCCGTCAAACGATGTGGGGCAGGCGCTTTCGCCTGCCAATCCGGACGCCGCCGGCACGCCGGTAGTGCTGGCGGTCTTGCCGCCGGCACCACCCGAAATCATAGAAAAGACCCCACACTCTTACGAACGCGGCTTCGTTCCGTTAACTCCCGTGCAGCCGGCGCTTCCGCCCGCCAACGCAACCCTCCCCGAATCCGCGCCGCCCCAGCCCTAGACCCTCATAATTTCGCCACAAGCGCCGATAGAGTAATTGACCGGCAAGAGGCCGGTTGAAAAGACTCGAAAGGATTTCTTCATGATTTCTCTGCAAACCAACGTTGCTTCGCTCGTCGCGCAGCAAAATCTGAACGTCGACCAGATGTTTCAGACCCAGACGATCACACAGTTGACATCCGGCTACCGCATCAACTCCTCCGGTGACGATGCGGCCGGCCTGGCAGTCGCCAATCAAGACAAGAGCCAGATTGCGCAGTTAACGCAAGGCGTCGCCAACGGCAACAACGCCGTGGCGCAGCTCCAGATCATGGATGGCGGCATGAGCAACATCTCGCAGATTCTGGACCGGCTGCAGACGCTGGCCACCGAATCGGCTTCGGGGACGTTTACCGGCGACCGCACCACCCTGAACAACGAGTTCCAGACCGATATTCAGGAAATTGACCGGCAGGCGCAGTCCATCGGCTTGAACACGGGCGGCACGTTCGCGCAGAACCTGAGCGTTTACCTGGGCGAGGGCAGCGGCAGCCAATCTCTCAGCAATGCGGTTGTAGGGTTGAACCTGAGCCCGGCGACCGTGGATAGCCAGAGCCTGGGTTTGATGGGATTCCGGGCTATTGCGGGGACCGCCGATTTGAGCTCTTCCTCGGCTACTTCCGTGGCGAACATCCTTGCCAATTCGAATAATGCCGAACTGGTATCTGGCGATGCCACATTTGAGTTCTCCGGTTCCGGCTTCAGTGGGCTGCAGGTGAATGTGAACCTGTCGGGTGTATCGGACATCAACAGCCTGGTAAACAACATTAACTCGGCGATTCAGAGCGCGGCCAGCGGCAGCTCTGCGGCGGCGGCGGCATTCAAGGCGGCGGGCCTTGTGGCGTCGGTGAACACCGCGGCCAATGGTTCCGAGCAGCTTGCGTTCACCTCCAGCACCGGCGCTTTCCAGGTGCAGGCGGGCGACCAGATGGCCAATGCGCTCATGGGCAACTTCTCCAGCGGCACGACGGGCGCTTCGCTGGCCACCAGCGTTACCGGGCAGGTTGCCCAGGCGGGCACCACGACCCTCGGCGTGGGCCAAAACATTTCTGTCCAGGTCAGCGGCAGCGGTCTGTCCTCCCCCCAAAAGATCACGCTGAGCCAGGGAGGCGGTGATACCACGGTGGCGTTGGCCGTCGCGGACCTCGAAGACCAGATCAACAACGGCACGACAGCAGCCGGCTTGGCGATCAAAAATGCGGGCATCTCCGTGACGCAGAATTCAGCCGGCCAGCTCGTGTTCACCAACGCCAACGACGCGCCTTTCCAGGTGGAAGCGGCGGATGATACCGGTAATCTGTTGGGCTTGGGAAGCTCGCTTGGCTCTAGCGGCAACGTGCAATACACCAGCATCACGGCGGGCACGGCGTATGCCTCCACCGGTCTGACGGCGAGTGCTGCGAGCGCGCAGACCACGCTGGAATTCTCCGTCAATGGCGGACAGGCGATTGACCTGGCTCCGATCTCTCTAGATGCCGGCGATGCGACCGCGTCCACCAACACCAGTACGGCGATTACGTCAAACGGCGTGGTGGCCGCAACTGGCGCAAACGTGTTGACGTTTTCGGTAGATGGCAAAGCCGTCACTGCTACCTTGGCCGCCAACACCAACAACGGCGCAGCGGTGGTCACTGGCGGCGCCATCACCAGCAGCGATTTCAGTACCACCCACGGAACGCTTCTGATCGGCTATAACGGCAACACGCAGGTCGTCACGTTGACCGGGAACGATACTACCGTGGCCGCCTGGCAGACTGACCTGCAAAGCGCGATCAATACCGCATTCGGAGCCGGCCACATCACCGTTGGGACGAGCGGCAACGATCTGACGTTGACTAGCACCGCGACCGGGCTAAACGCCTCGATCACCGTGGGAAGCAATAGCGGCGCCGACGATGCCCTAGCCACTAGCGGTTTGAGCGCCGGCACCACCAACGGGTCAGGATACACCGCTGGTCAGGTGGCGGCCGCCATGAATACGGCCATCCAGAACGCACAATCCGCCATCGATCCGACTACAGGACTGACCGGCACCCTGTACACGGGACCGGGGAACACCCCGCTGGGCGCCACGGTGACCGTGAATAACAGCAACCAGCTCGTGATCACGAACAACAACGGCGGCGCGGGCCACACCGTTTCGACTGTGACCGGCACCGGCGCGGCTGCACTCTTTGGCGGCGCCGGCACGACCGCCGTCGGCACGAACCGCTCTCTCAACAACTTGGTAAGTGCGATCAATATTGAGATCCAAAATAACGCCACGCTGACTGCAGCAGGCTTGCAGGCCAGCAACAACAGTGGTGCCCTGGAGATCGCATCCACCAACAACACGAAGTTCCAACTCAACGCTGGAGCTGCGTTCGCCAGCGGGACGGCTACGAGCAGCGTGGACCTGACGAATGGCGGAAACTTCGCCACTTCGCCCGTAACTCTCAACCTGATGATCGATGGGACCACGTCGAAATCAGTGACGTTGAACGAGAACGAAGCCGATGCCAGTGCGATCGCCTCGGCCATCAACCAGCAACTCGGCTCGGCCGCGACAGCCAGTGTTCTACAGGTAAACGGGAAGCAGTACCTGCAAATCGCCTCGGCAACCAGTGGCCAGACCTCCAGCGTGCAAGTGCTTTCCGGAAGCGCCAATTCAGTTTTGGGCTTCACGGCGGGCACCTATAGTGGGGCCAACGAGGCGAACGTCGGCTTCGGCGCCCCGACCGGTCTTAGCTTTGCGGGGTCTCGCGGTGTGGCAGGCGCATCGTCTACACTGAGCGCAGTCAATGCCGGCGGGGCTTCGCAGACGGGCGGTATGAGCTTCACCGCTCTCGCTGCCGGTGACGGCACACAAGCGCTGACCATCTCAGCGGTGGATGCCTCCGGCGTCACACAGTCGGCCACGATCACCCTGGCGGCTACCGGCTCGGGGACAGTCGCGCTGGGCAACGATGGTTCGGCCAGCAGCATCGGCAACGCCGTGGCGTACATCAACCAGCAACTGCAAAAGAGCAACAATCCCACGTTGCAGGGGATTGTGGCGGTGGAGCAGAACGTCAACGGCGTCAATGAAATCAACTTCATGAGCCCGGGCAAGACGTTCCAGGTGGCCATCGGCACCAATGCAGACGGCGGCCTCAATGGCGGCGCTGCCGAAACCGCAACCGCTCAGGTCACCGGGCAGGGCGGCACCATTTCCATCGACTCGCAGGTCGGGGCTGAAGCGGCGGTCACAGCCATCACCAGCGCGGTGGCCAAGCTCGGCCAGGCCCAAGCTGTCATCGGCAAAGGCGAGAACCAGTTGAACTACGCCGTAAGCCTTGCCAACTCGCAAATTACTAACATTTCTGTCGCCGAGTCGGACATCATGGATGCCAACGTGGCGCAGGAAGCGGCGAATCTCTCCAAGGCCCAGGTCTTGAACCAAGCCGCGGTCGCGGCCATGGCTCAGGCCAATTCCGCTCCTCAGGTGGTTTTGAGCCTCCTGAGGGGTTAACCTCAACCCCTGACCGGCCGGGGGCGTCGCAAGGGGGCGCTCCCGTCCGGCTGAAACACTAAAGTTCGAGGCCGATTCGGACGATAAATCCTTCGGCCTCGGAGTTTTTTATGGGCAGCATTTCTAATTCGCTATCGAGCATTACCAATCCGATCACAGTAGAAGGGTCCGGCGGCAGCGGGGGAATTTTCACCGGCACCAGCCAGTTCTCGGCGCAGTTTCAGAGCGAGATCAGCCGCGAAGTGCAAATTGCCGAACTGCCGATTCAGATTCTGCAGAATCACGTGACCTTGCTGCAGGGTCAATCTTCTACGCTCTCCACGCTCAATAACGATTTCACTTCCTTACAAAACGCCGTCCAGGGAATCACCAACGCCCTGAGTGGTTCTTCCTATTCGGCCGATATATCCAATCCTAATGTGGTCAGCGCGGCGCTCAGCAACGGCGCCACGCAAGGCGTATATAACATTCAGGTCGAAAATGTGGGCGCCCACCAGACCAGCCTCTCCACGAACACTTGGTATTCGGGCGGATCGACACCCAACACGTATACCCTGGTGATGGGCAGTCAGAGTTATCAATTCACGCCGGCGGACAATAGCGCGGATAGCGTTGTAGCCGCGATCAATGCCCAGTTTGGGAACCTGGTGCAAGCGACCGCGGTGAATGTCGGCTCGGCGAGCAGTCCGGATGAACGAATCTCGCTGCAGAGCAGCACTCTGGGTCCGATGACCGTGGATTTGCAGCTAAGCGGGGAGAGCTTGCAGACGCAACAGACTCCCGGAGCGATGGCGCAGTACATGGTGAACGACTCCGGCATCACGGTTTCCAGCAACACGGATACGGTTACGATTTCCAAAGGAATCACGCTGAACCTTTTGGGAACCGGTTCGACAAGCATCACGGTTACGCAGCCCATCTCCAGCCTCGGCAATGCGCTCTCTTCGTTCGTCGCGGCCTATAACCAATGCGCCACAGACCTCGCCGCGCAGCGCGGGCAGACCGGGGGGTCGCTGCAAGGCCAATCCATTGTCAACGAACTGCAGGCAACGCTTAACTCAATGGCCGGGTACTTCAATACCGCCAACCCTTCAGCCGCGGTAAACAGCTTAGCCAGTTTGGGAATCAGCATGTCGAATACGGGGCAGATGAGTTTCGATGAGTTGGGCTTTGCAAGCGCTGCTTTGACCAGTTCCGCGGCGGTGAATGCGTTTCTCGGCTCGGCCACGACCGGGGGATTTCTCGAAA
>DATBID010000341.1:0-2010 GCA_036557125.1 Bryobacteraceae bacterium
TCGCTATCGGCGCCCAGCGAGGAGATCAAGTGCCCCTCCGGATCAAGAACAAGGAAGGCGGCAGACTGATCGGAGATGCGCCTCCACAATTCTCCTGCCGAATCGCGAATGGTGGCCTGATCGCGCGTTCCGAATGCGGCGCGCACGTCCGGCATTTGCGCCATCAGCGCGGTGGTTGCAGAAAGCGCCTGCGTGCGGCCGTTCCAAACCGCTTTATAAGCCTGGAGACTGGCGCGGATCTCGGCCCGTACGCTTTCATCGGCAACCGACAGAGCGTAATCCTGAAGCCCCCAGCCGGCGAGCATGAACAAGACCGTGATGGTAATGGAGGTGGCGAGAAATACCCGCCATTGCAGCGGAACTCTACCGAAAAAACTGCTCATCTGGCTGGACCCGGATAGATCTCCAGGTCGCTGCTGTTAGCAGGATAATCCAAACCATATTTGTTCTTGTGCGGCGGGCGAACGTAGCCGAGCTCTGACAGGTGTACCGGCGGCGCGGGCGCCAATTCCTGGTTTCCATCAACGTCGACCATCAGCTTCACGTCGGGACCGGCGGTCGCGCGCTCGTCGAATACGCGCAGCTCGTAATTTCCCGGGGGAACGTTCGGGATCTGATACCGGCCGTCCCGTTTGGCCTTGGCGAAATAGGGCGTATCCAAAACCACGATAACGGCAGACATCGAAGGATGAATATTGCAAAACACGCGCACGATGCCGGACTGATGGAATCGAATCGACTTGCTGGTTCCTGGTGCATACAGGCCCACGTCAAATATCTGGCCGTCGAAGCTGGAAAAGGCATTGTGGAAAATCGGATCGGCGTTGGGAAAGTCCACTACGCTTCCGACCGTGACAACCAGTACATGCGGGTGGAACATCTTGTCTTTCTGGAGGAGTTGCGCATGCTGGGGGACCAGAGGCGGATGAGTGTCGGGTTGGATCGGAGTGAGCCAGACGACGATATCGGCCATGCTTTCGTGAGCCTTGGCGCGCTGTGCGATGTTGATGGTGCCGGATACGGTGGCTCCGGCGGCAGGGAGAGAAGCCAGCGCCAGCATGCCAGAGCAGCACACTGCTCTAAAACAGGTAGGCAAACGTGGCATCATAGCGGTTCGTCAGCAGCCGGCGCCCGCTGAGGTACGCCAACTCGTTTTGCGACCCTTCAAAGCCTAGGATCACATTGGGGCTCAACCTATAAAGTACGTTACCGGCATAAGTCAGAGTTCGCACAAACGCATACGAGTTCAGATCTCCTGGGTCATTTACCTGGCGTCCCGCGTAGACGTCGAAGGTCAGACGGCTGGTGAGGGGAAGCGCCACCTGCATCCAGCCCGCGCTGCCGTGAATGGGTATTACGTCTCCGTTCCTCCGAACGGTCACCCCGGGCGGTTCTCCGCCAAGATTGGCGAAGTTTTCGCCGTGCAGAATCGTTCCGCTGATCTGGAGCTTTTCGATGGGCTTATATGACAGGTCGGCGCTGATCACGCGCGAGGGCACCGAATGACCCAAGAGATGGCTGGAACTTGCATGACCTCCCAGGCCGATGGCGAAGCGCGATTCCTCGCCCCAGTGATGCGCGATTTCAAACCGCGCCTGTATCGCGGGCCGGGCAGTTTCCAGGGCCGCATTCTCAGGAAGGTAAGGAGCCACATACGATTCGTTGGTCTCCAGAACAGCGGCCTGAAAAGCGGCTTGTGTATTCGTAGAGAACGGAACACGCTCTTCGTAGCGGACTTGAGGAAGCCAAAGCCAGAGATTTCCAGCACCCGAAAGCGGCGGAACCCCGACTCTGGCAAAGGAAGTGGGCTGCAGCGGCGCGATGAGGGGTTTGTCCTGCCCGACAGTAAGACTGCGGCGCGCCCAATCGAAAGAAAGAACGCCGCGCCGGAGCCGGAACAGATTGTAGCCTCCGGATTCCGAGTAGAAATCCATCGAAAGGGAGCCATGGATCTTGCCACCGCCCGGCAGCGACGGTCCGTGGAAATCCAGCCCGATAATCGATTGCGCG
>DATBID010000342.1:0-2992 GCA_036557125.1 Bryobacteraceae bacterium
ATTCCAATAATAAAATCAGGCCTGAACGTGATTAACAGAGTCTTGACATTCCGATTGGAGTGACGGCCGAAAATCCAGAAGCCTCGACAGCAAACGTTAACAGACGAGAGGCTAAAACTTTGCAGAAACGAGTTAGCGGCGCGTCAATCCATAGCGAACGACGGCCGCTAGGAGGCACCAGCGTGGGGGCTGTTCTGGCTGGATGGGTAACAATCGGCTCGATAAATTCCGAAACAAACCGACCGAAATAGAGTCGAGGCGATCCGCATCGTCGATATGACCATGTCGAATTCCTGGGCCGAATTCGCCGCGCTCTATCGCAAGACCCGGGATGCCGCCCTCGACCACGAACGGGCCAAGAGCGAACTTAAATCCTTGATGCCGGAGGATGCCAAAGAGGCACTCGCGCACGGCGTGCGCGGACGGCGCTCGAAATCGGGGGCTGTGAGCTTCGACATGCTCACGCCCCCACCTGGCCCTGCCCTCGCGGAGGAGGTGGTCCATGTGCCGTTCTAGTGAATCGGTTGCGGCGCTTGCCGCCGCACTGGCCAAGGCGCAAGCCGAGCTGGTCAATCCGGAAAAATCGGAGACCGCGACCATTCGGACCGGCCGGCCGGGAGAGGGGGAGCACAGCTTCCGCTATGCGTCACTGGCGAGCGGGCTCGACATCGTGCCCAAGACCTCGGCAAGCACGAGATCGCCACGGTCCAGACCACCCAAATCGACCAGACGGCCAGGATGGTCAACCGCGCGCCACATCGCCGCCACGTTCCTGCTCTGAGTGGCCCACCGTGCGGGGAGATAAATTAGCGAGATCGCCCTTCCCGCAGGTTCGGGGAGCGCCCACCGCGGCGCAGCGAAAGGAGATATCGAATGTCGAAATCGTTGCTGGTGATCGTCGGTTTGCTTGCGGCCGTGGCGGCCGCCAATGCCCAGGGCACGAACAACAATTTGGGCAAAGCGCAAGGCACCGTGGATAAAATCCGCCAACCTGATCCGCCTAGCGTCAGCACAGGCACGAAACCCAGCCCCGTCGGGCAGCCCGCGAGCGACTACCATCCACCCGCGGCTCCGACGATGAAAAATGTCGATCGCACCGTGGTGCCGCCGCCATCCAAGTAATCGTCCGATACAGCCCCCCGCCCCGCGTTGCGCGCGGGCGGGAGCGGCTGGTCCTGGTGACGGCTAGGGGATGCTGCCGCGATGTAGGTTTGCCGCACGACGAATTAGTTCCGGCATGCGCCCTCCGTTCTTACGTGCATTTCCAAATACTATGCGTCCGAATATAAGAATTGCGATGGGTTGATTTCGATAATAGGATTGTTGCGGCTGACCAGCCTAGTAGCCGCAGTGCCGTCAAGCTGACGCATTCGATTCTCTCTCCAGCCCGCCCTGGCGATCCGCTCGTTGGTTTGGAAATGCCGCCCGTTTAGCTGATGAATCGAGACTATCTTGGAGGAGCGGCGGTGGGCCACACGACTATTTCAGTGAAGGCTGATCCATAGCTCGTCCGGTTAGCTTTGTGGCCGCCGGAGCGGCAAACGAAAGTACTGGCGCGCGTCGAGAGTGGGCCGGACGGCTGGCAGGTTATGCGTCGCTGCCGGTGCGGTTTCGCCGCCCCCCAGGCATGTTGCCGATCCCCGCACCTGAGCGAGGAGGTTCGGTCGAGGAGCTGGGCTCAGCGGCTGCGATGTCGCGAGGCGAGTTGACCCCTTGCTGGCCTGGAATGGGCGCTGCCGTTTGTATTTCTGTTTGAGTCGCGCACGCCCGCCGCTGAATAGCGAGTTATTTGTCGCGGAAATCGCCCGCCAGCGAAAAGCGCTTTGCGGGGGCTCCGCCGGTTAGTGCAGACTACAGAGTACGGCGAATGGGGAAATGGCCAACGCGCCGGACCCGGGCCTGTGGGTCGGAGCACCGTCCAGCCGGCCGGGGTCTTCAGCCACGCATGCAGCGGCGGGTTTGCTTCGGTGTTCAGCTTCCCGAGCGACCTTGTGGCTGGTTCATGATCTCGCCTTTTTTGCCGTTATAAGCTTTTGAGGACACGCGATCGCTGCGACAATTCAGCAGAAGCAGCCCAGGCCATGAAGAGGCGCGCCGACGCCCGGAAACTCGTTGCGGTCCGCGTGCTTCATTTCGCCGGCCCGCGTAGACGAAAGCGATGCTCCACCCTGCTTAGGGGCTCGACGTCTTCAACAGAGGAAAATAAATGTTGGGAACCAAAGTCCTCCTGGCCGTGATCGCTGCCACGGCATTATCGGGCGTAGCGTTGGCCCAATTTGGGGCCCCGCCGGTCATCGCCCAGGTACCGCAGCTTCCATTCCAGCCTCTTCCACCGCAGCTGCCACAACAGTTACCGACAGACGCGTTGAAGCCGCCGACGCCGCCGCCTTCAGTCACTCTGCCGGCGCCCCCCGTGACCTCAGCACCCGCACCGGCTTCACCGGCGCGGTCCTGCGCTCCCAACACGAACTGCTGAATCAAATACACTCCCGAGCTCCATTCGCCCGCACCATCAGCTTCAATCCGGCGCGGCCGCCCTGCGCTGTTGGCCACCGGAAAGCCGGGCGCCGGATCGAATGGGTCGGCACGGTCGCTCCTGAGCGACGCTCGATGCGCACTCGCCTCGCCATGATCCGAAGTGTTTGGCCGTTGCCTCACCTGCATTGCTCCACGCAGATGACCGGCATTCCGACGCTAACAACCGCCCTCTGGGTCCTAATCGCTGTTGTATTCACTTCAGGTACTGTCGAAGCTCAGGATCCCCGGAAACTGCGCCCAGCTTGCATGATGGTTCCGATGGCATGTCCCACCGGAACCTACTTGGACACAGATGAGTGTCGCTGTCGTCGCAATTCTCTCTTGCCTTGCTTGCTGATATGCGCGCCGGGCGCCAAACTCAACACCAGGCTTTGCCGTTGCGATCGCCAGTAGCGTCCTGCGTCTCAACGAAAGTTCGTAGTCTCCGCCAGAACATACAAACAATTCGACCATT
>DATBID010000343.1:0-3749 GCA_036557125.1 Bryobacteraceae bacterium
AGCTCGAATCCCTGGAAGCTCACGTCGTCGCGCTTGGTCTGCTTACGGAGGATCTTCGTTGCCTCTTGGATTGCTTTGGCGTGCTGCTTCTTGAGGGTGGAAGATTCCATGTGCCCGCTCTTCGTCGGAGCCGGAAAGACCCACTGGCTGCCGGCAGACTTGGAGAGGCGCATGTCGAGGATCGCTTGCACCCGCGGAGTCATCGGGATGCGGCGGCGCGCGTTGTCGGTCTTGCCGTATGGAATCTCGAGTTTCCCGTCCCGGACGTTCTCTGCGCGAAGGCGGAAGCACTCCTCGGGCCGGAGCCCGCAATCGAGGAGGATGGTCGCGACATCCGAGAGCAGGCTCGCGTCCATGTGCTGATTCATCGCCTCCGACCTCGCGCCCGCGAAGTAGAGGGCCTCTTCTTCCGACGTGAGAACGCGTTCACGATGATTCTCGCCGGGGACCATCCGCACCGTGGGCAGCGCTTTCTCGACTTTGCCCCATTCCTGCGCCAGGTGGAACATCCTGCGGAGCGATTGCAGTTCGCGATTGATGCTGCTGATCTGCACGCCGGCCTCTTTGCGGGCCGCGATGAAAGCGCCGATCGTTTCGGTGGTGATGGCGTCCAACCGCGCGCCCGCCAGCTTCTCAAAGGCAAGCAGGCTCTTGACGCCGTACTCGTAGTATTTCAGGGTCTTTTCCTTGGCGGAGAAAGTGGAGCGCACGAACGTCAGGAAATCGTGTTCGGCGAAGTCCTTCAGCACCGGTACCGGTTTCCTGTCGCGGATGCCGACTTCGCCCTTCGCGAGGGCGGTGCGGTGCGCCGCTTCCATTTGCTCAGCGACACGCTTGTTGGACTGTTTGGTGCTCTGGCGGATCGGCTCGCCGTTCCAGGTGAACTTGTACCACCAGTATTTGCTCTTGGGCTGCTTATAGACCGCCATGAGGATTCTAGCTCAACTCGCCGTGCCCGCTTGCGTGAGCGCAACGCGCCTTTCGCCAGCGTACCCGCCGACTGGCAAGTTCGCAATCCAGGAATCGAGATCCTCGGGACGATATCGCACCAGACACCCGACCTTGAGGAAGGCCGGGCCGCGCCCTTGGAGCCGCCATCGGCGAAGCGACGCAACGCTGACGTTGAGCCGCTTGGAAACATCACTTTCCGTCAAGAGATCGAGCATCAGGTCACCTCTGAGTAGCTATACACGGCCCTGCGCTTTCACAGGGCCTCTAAATAATAGGTGACTGCCGACGGCCTTTCGGGACGCGGCACTCGAAAATCGCCCACGTGCCGGTGTGCGACGAGTGTGGCACACCAGCGCGAAAACGTGACACGGTGCGACTCAATGAGGGGAAATGGTATAGGCCGAAAAAATCGTAGCGGCGTGCCACGTTTCCTTTATGTTCCACTACCGGTCTTTGCTGCCCGGATCTGGCCGGAAGTCCGTCAGTATTGTTGTAGATTGTTGACTTCTGTTGACCTTGTTGTAATTTGTTGACTTCTGTTGACCGGCCAAATTGGAGTGACCCCCAAAACTGAGACAGAGGAAGTTGCGACACTTTGCAATGCTAAGAGATCCAAGTGCCGGCTTCCGCCTCAATGATCCAATTCCGATCTACCTTGCGTAACAAAACATAGGCACCATGGCCGCATAGTCCGCAAAAATGATCGACCTGGAGCAACGCCTGGGTGTGATCTGAGCTGAAGCCGACGGTGGACAGCACGAAATAACCCACGCTCTGGGGAAACAGCGTTTCCCAACGAGCTCCGGCTTGGCCATACAGCGCCACGGTGTCTGAATCGGCAAGCCGATAAGATCCAGATAGGTTCAATCTTCGCCGTACGGGATGAGAGCCAAGATTGCCTATTAGGTATCGGCAGTAGGTGCCAGTCTGGAGCGAATGAATTCGCGAACGTAGGCCTTGATTCGACAGGGCGACTGCGGGCCACGCCAACCCGAAGAGCCAAGGACGGTATGCACCCTGGGTGCGGTCCTGGACAACAATGAGTGGCGGTGTGCCTGAGCGGCCCGCATACTCGGCGGTCTGGATTCGAATTTCGTGGTTAAGGTAGGCCGATCAAACCTCCTCTTGGTCAAGTTCAGTTCGAGAAGCGTACCACGCTCCAATAACGTGCGAACCGAACGTCAGCGCGGCTGCACCAGCGAGGAAGCCAGCTATGAGCTGTGTGGGCAAGCGAAGATAGCGCCAAGCGGAAGGCACAAACTATTTTGACACCGGGCAGAAGGAGAATGTGTCTACTGGAGTTTCCTTGCCGAGCCGCCCGGATGAACGCCACAAATTCTTCCGCGCCTTCCGGGTCATACTCGGTGTCGGCCTTCAGGTCTTCGATGGTGACCGGCGGTCTGAGTGCCATGCCCGCCGGAAGTTGAACCCGGCGCTCTCCCGCTGGAATTTTGTCAGCCCACCGTGCCATCTCGGTTCTTTAGTTTAGCTCACCAGGCGGCGATGCCGCTCTCAGCAATTATACGGCGGCGGCTCTCAGTAATTGGGCACTTCGAGGCTGAGGTCACCGATCATCTGGAAGTGCTTTCGGTTCTTGGTCGCGAGCGTGAGGCCAGCATCGAGCGCGGTGGCGGCGATCAGCGCATCCAGCGTATGCAGGCCGGCGGACTTGGCATGCGCCTTCATCAGATAGTAGGCACGCCGCATGATCTCCTCGGTCGGCGCGATCTGCTCATAGTCCGAAATCATGATGTCGAGATCGGCCACTTCGCGCTCGTTGCGGGCGCCCGCGATCAGTTCCAGCGCCGTGATGGAGGAGAGCACACAACCGCCGCGGATGCTGTCCAGGTAGTCACCGGCCTTGATGTTTCCACGCGTGAAATCCACCATTACGTTGGTGTCAACTAAGTACGGCATCAGATCGCGGCTCAGTACCGCGGCTGCCGCATGCGGTCTTCATACGTCACACCGTCTGGGATGTCGTCGCGATCGGCCCACATGCCGAAAGCGGCGTATTCGCGGACGGATTTTGGACGATGGCGCGGTTGCTCGTCGGGGATCTGCACCTCGACTCTGGTGCCTTCGGTGAGCTTCACGTCTTCCAGTGGCTTGAAGACGCCGTTTTCGTATTTTGCCGGAATCGTCACGTCGGCCGCCTCTCCAATTCCAATTCTACGCTAGCCATGTCCATGTCCGTCGCCATCGACCGTCTATAGCACGCAGTGTTATACTTTCTTGGGTGGCGATGAGAAAACAACACGGTAGCGCAATGATGGCGTCGGTCCACGAAACCGCCGAAGGTCTGCATGCGGCCGGGGTTATGGACAAGCGCACGATGCGGGAGTTCGATGAGTTGTGCCTGACGCCGGTCCGTCCGCTGAAACCGAAAGAGATCCGCGCGCTCCGTCTGCGGGAAGGCGCCAGCCAGGCGGTCTTCGCCCGCTATCTCAACCTGACTACAGGTCTCGTGAGCCAATGGGAACGCGGGGAAAAGCGCCCGCAGGGCGCTTCACTGAAGCTGCTTTCTCTGGTAGCAAAGAATGGGCTCCAGGGCGTCGCGTGAACGATCCGTTGTGGACAATGAGATCTCAACGGTGCAGGAAAGGCGCTAGACTTTAGATCGAAATGCCCTGGCGCCTACTGATTGCAGTGTTGATAGCGGTCGCCGCTATTCAAGGAGCAGAGACCGGCACTCCTTCGAAGCTCTACGTTGTCTCGGCGTTCTTCTCGGATAACGGGCCGGCATTCTACTATCGCGTGCTCGATGTAAACGCCGAAGGGCAGAATTCCAAAGTCCG
>DATBID010000344.1:0-2457 GCA_036557125.1 Bryobacteraceae bacterium
GGCGGGGCGCTACGGCGCCGAACAGGGTGTGTTTGCTTCGCTGGCTGAAAGCTACCCGGGCATCGATTGGCCGGCGCTGGCCGATTACATGATCGGCCGAGTTGTGGAGCATGGCGAACGGCGCGCCCGCGAGATGGAAGAAGTGGCGGAGACCCTGGAGAGCATCGGGATCGAGCCGATCATGGCCTTAGCCACGGCCCGGCGGCAGGAATGGAGCGCGCAGGCCGGATTGAAGCAGTATTTCGGAGGCGAAGCGCCGAAGAATTACCGTGAGTTTCTCGACGCTGTAGCCGCGCTCGAAGTTATGAAAGTTGGTTAGTTGGGTGGTTTGGCTTGCGCAAGAGGCTCCGCGGGTTTGGGCGGCGGCTCTCCACGAACAGCTTCCGCGGATAAAACCACCAGGTCTACACGCCGGTTGTGCGAGCGTCCCTCCGGGGTATCGTTGGTATCGACCGGCGCGTTTTCTGCGAATCCCGCTACGGACAGCTTGTCCGCCGGCACTCCGCATTGCCCGCGAAGAATTTCCAGCAGCGCGATCGAGCGCGCCGCCGACAGTTCCCAGTTGCTGCGAAACCGGGAGTTATGAATCGGCACCGAATCCGTATGCCCCTCGAGCCGGACGGGGTTAGGCACGGTGCCGATCACTTGCGCGATTTTTTGAACGATAGGAAGGCTGGCGGGATTGACTGCATCGTCTCCCGAAG
Source organism: Bryobacteraceae bacterium (assembly GCA_036557125.1). Taxonomy (GTDB): domain Bacteria; phylum Acidobacteriota; class Terriglobia; order Bryobacterales; family Bryobacteraceae; genus PSRJ01. The sequence continues at coordinate 705 of DATBID010000344.1, forward strand.
CGAAGAAAGTCACCTCGCGCATGCTGACGACCAGGCCCCGCTGGTCGAGCTTGAGGGCGACCTTGCCCTCCGCCAGTTCTTTTTTCAGCAGTTCGTGGAGAGTGGCCAGCGTCTTTTCCAGATCCTTACTCGGAACGGGCGGAAGCTTAGCCTGTGGGCGCGCCGGCGGCGGCACGTCCGGATTCACGCGCGAATCGCCCTTGCCATCCGGAGTTACCTTCATCTGCCTAATGATTCCGGTGATGGTGGTCGAGAGCTGGCCGTGTTGCAGGGCCTCGCGCACCGATTCAGCGACTAGCTTGGCCTTGGTCTTATCTTTCTGCGCGGTGGCGAACATCACCACGAAGAAAGCGAACAACAGAGTGATGAAATCGGCATAGGAGACCAGCCAGCGCTCGTGGTTCTCATGATGGGCGGTGTGCTTTCGCTTCATGCAGATCTCCGGGCTTCCCGTCAGTTTTCGGCGGGGACGGCCTCCGGCGCGCCGGCCTTGGCTGTTTTCTTGCTTTCCTTCGCCTGTTTTGCCGGACCGGCCAGATTAAAGGCAGACAACTTGAGCCGGATCAGGGTGGGATTCAAACCTTCGACAATCCCAATCACCCCCTCGAGCGTGAGTTCCTTGAGCAGCCGCGCCTGCTGAATGCGGGCCCGCAGTTTGTTGGCGGAAGGCAGAAACAGGATGTTCGCTACAGCGACGCCGTAGACTGTGGCCACGAACGCCACTGCAATACCGTGGCCGACTTCTTTAATATCGTCGAGGTGCTTCATCACCTGAATGAGGCCCATCACCGCGCCGATGATTCCGATGGTGGGAGAGTACCCTCCAGCCGCTTCCCAGACCTTGGCTTTCTGTTCTTCGGCCTGCTCGCTCAGCTCGATATCGAGTTCCATCATGTTGCGGATCTCGTTGAGATCTGTGCCATCTACCGCCAGACTGAGGGCCTTGCGCAGAAAAGGATCGGCCACGCTTCCGGCTTCGGATTCGAGGCTGACGATCCCCTGCTTGCGCGCCTGCGTGGCAAATCGGATTAACGTCTCAGTGGTTTCGGAAGCGGAGCTCGATTTTTCCAGGAATACATCCCGCAAACCCGCAAGCGCCCGCAGGAAGACCGGAAGCGGCGTGGTGACCAGGACAGCACCGAAGGTTCCGCCCAATACGATCAAGCCGGCGGTGAACTGGGCGACATCCTGAATACTGCCCTTTTCCAGAATCAGGCCACCGAGAATACCTGCCAGTGCAAGGCCAATTCCAGCCAAGGTGGCCAAATCCGGTTTGGTTCCCCCGCCTTTTTTGGGTTTCGGAGAGTCGGGCATTTACGAGTTCTCCTCTTCGGAAACCGCTCCCTTTGGTCGCGGCTCAGAATCGTGGTCCTCGGCATCCTCGCTTCGAAATAGGTTGACTGGGGTCGGTCCGGAAATTTCGGGGGGGCCGTAGATGTTTCTGCGGTATTCCATGATTCGGCGGACTACCTCTTCAGCCGACTCGCGAACCCGCAGAATTTCTCCATTCGTCAGAGTGATGACGGTATCCGGCGTAATATCAATGCGCTCAATGAGATCCGAATTGAGGACCATGGGCGCGTGATTCAAGCGGGTGAGCCGGACCATGAAGCCTCCTAGGTCTTTATCGGCGGAAACGGGTAGTGGGACTAGAGGGAATTGTGATGTTCCAGCCGGTCAAGGATTTCCGAGAGATGCAGGGATATTTCCGCGCGGCCCCCAAAGCGCCACTGGTTGTAGGTTGCGGTGAATT
>DATBID010000345.1:0-23312 GCA_036557125.1 Bryobacteraceae bacterium
CGTTACCGGTAGCACTCTGAAACACCAGATGGCCGATAAAGGAACCCTGCGTGACTCCCCCACCGGGCAGGTTAGCCTTGTTCACCGACACCGTGACGATGGATGGAGCGGTGCCACTTGCGGAGGAAACATCGAGCCATGCTCCGCCATCGGACGTGCTATGGCTGAGAGTCCAATTCAAGCTGCCCGCTCCTCCATTCCTCACCTGGACGCTTTGACTGGGTGGTGTCTGTCCCCCAGTCTTTATCGAGAAGCTCATCTGGCCGGGCATGTTGTCGAAAAACGCGCTGCCGGAGGCGGTGACCGTCAATGTCACCGGGATCGTCAGCTTGATGCCGTTGAATTGAGAAGTTAGAACAATTTGTCCGGTATAAGTTGCAACTGCCATGGCGGCTGTGGTGGTCACTCTGGCGGTGAAGGTATGTGGGGTGGAGCAGAGGGGGCCGCCCGAGCAGCCGAAGAAATCGCCCACGGCTAACCAGCTTCCGCCTGTATTCGTGCTGGCCGCCACCGTGAAATTGAACCCGGCTCCGACACTGGCGACCGTAACTGTTTGCGGCAGCGGGTCAGCTCCTGCAAAAGGTTTGACGAAGGATAAAGGACCGATCGGTGCAAATACCTGAGCGTCGAGCGGCTCACTGATCGCACTCAAGCCCACCGCTGTAAACAGCAGGCATGACGCTATTCGTGGCAACCTTCCGAACGGCATCTGGCCTTTCCCAGCGGACTCCCGTCCCCGAATCGTTTCCATTTCGTCCCGCTCCTTCTTGGTTCTGGATTTGTCGCTATATGCCGCATTGCGCTAAATACACTGAAAAGCTCGCATTACTTTTCCGGCGTCAGTACCAGAGCTGAGTTTTCGGCACCACATCATTAGTTCTGTTAGTTCTATAAGTAATGAATTACCACTATGGGGAGGTATCGCAGGACAGCATTCCTCTGGTGCGGGACGAGATCGACATCACGGAGAGATGTTCGGACCATTCCGGGGAACGTCAGGTGCCTGTCAGAGTCCTGCAGCCGAAGGATATTGAAGCGGACGTTATACTCTTTCGCGAGTTGTTCTGTGCGCTGCCGGTCTTCCCGGACCCAATCGTGGAATCGATCTTTCAACCGTTGCTGCTTCCCTCGTGCGGCGACGGTTTCCGGCTGATTTACAGTGGACTGTCGTCCTCGTGTTCATCAATCCCTACCCGCCAGCAACCGAACCGAACCCCGGGGGAAGGTACCGCGGTGCGAAGTTGACTCTGCGAGCGACTTTAGTGGGTTTAATCTAAGGTCTGAAGGGCGCACACGGCGAGACGCCAACCCTTCGCAATTGAGCGACACCGCTCGGTGGGAGACCTGGACTGCCTGGATCAGGGATTTGCTCCCAACCGTCCGGGGTGCGGACCGGCCCAACGGGACATGATAGGGATGCGTGTTCCCGGCGAATCCAGCCGCCTTGGCTTGCTGCAATGAATAAATCCTGCTGCTGCTCGGCGACCTCAAGAAGCCCCCGCTCTGCTTCGCGGTGAGACTGGGCTACAAAACAATACCAAAACTTTCTTGAGTGAAAATAGCCCCAGTCCGGCGCCTTCTCCTATCCAGATCGTTCGCTGCGGCACGAGGAGATAGAGAAAAATAGTTACGCACGAATCCAGACCGTGTAACTACCCGAAAGCAAGTTACTCAGGTGGGCTGAGATACTCATTCGACGATGAACCGAATGCTCTGCTTATCACGGAATCAAGAAGTTAAAGGAGGGGCGTAGGACCATGCGGTCTCCTTCCTGATCAGTAAGTAATTTAAAATTAAGGGTTTGGCTCCTCAGGTAGGATTCGAACCTACAACCCTTCGGTTAACAGCCGAATGCTCTACCGTTGAGCTACTGAGGAGCAAGGACTTACATCATTTAATCAGACCGCTTCGCCGGGTGTCAAATCGCAGTCAAGTAAAGCCGGGTGGCTAAATTCCCAGCTCCCGCCGGATGGCGTCGGCGATGCGGGCTGTCGCCGATTCGACTTGGGCCAAGTCAGGGCCTTCGACCATGACGCGGGCCAGGGGTTCGGTGCCGGAGTAGCGCACGAGGATGCGGCCGGTGCCGGCGAATTCTTCTTCGGCGCGTTGGATTTCGCGGGCTACGGAAGGCACTTCGTCGAGCGCGACCTTTTCGCGGACGCGAACATTGACCAGCCGCTGGGGATAGACTTCCAGACCGGCGGTGATTTCGTCCAGGGTGGCGCCGGCCTCGCGGGCTATGGCGAAGAGGTGGAGCGCGGTGAGCATGCCATCGCCAGTGGTGGCGTATTGGCGGAAGATCACATGGCCGGATTGCTCGCCGCCGAGCGAGGCATTGAGCCGGAGCATTTCCTCGAGCACGTACTTATCGCCGACGGGCGTGCGGACCATGCGGATCTGCTCGCGCTCGAGCGCTTTCTCGAGGCCCAAATTGGACATCACGGTAGCGACGACGGTGCGGCCCGCGAGCGCACCGTCGGCCTGCAGGGCGCGGGCGGCGGCCAGGAGCACTGCATCGCCATCGACGGTCTTGCCCGTGGGGGAAACGAAGATGGCGCGATCGGCATCGCCATCGAAAGCGACCCCCCCATCGGCTTTGTGGGCCAGCACGGCAGCGCGCAGCGGCTCAATGTGGAGAGCGCCGCAATTTAGGTTGATGTTGCGGCCGTCGGGCTCGTCGCACAGCACGGAGACCTTCGCCCCGAGGCGGCGGAACAGATAGGGCGCGAGGCGGAAGGCGGCGCCGTTGCCGCAGTCGATCACCAGACGGAGGCCATCGAGGCGAATGGGGGTGGTAGAAGCCAGAAAATCCAGGTAAGCACGGTCGAGGCCTTCGTCGATGACAAGCGCGGTGGGTTGGGGGTGGACGCAGTTTTCCCGAAGGCGGAAGATTTCCTGCTCGATCAGGTGCTCTTCGTCATCGGGGAGCTTGTAGCCGGAATGGCCGAAGACCTTGATTCCGTTGTCCTGGAAAGGATTGTGCGAGGCGGAAATCATCACTCCGGCGACGAAAGGGCCGGTGCGGGTCAGGTAAGCCACGCCGGGAGTGGTGATGACACCGGCATAGCGGACGGCGCGGCCGCGGCTGCGGAGGCCGCCGGCAACCAATTCGGCAATCCAGGGGCCGGATTCGCGGGTATCGGTCCCGATCAGGATTTCCGGGAGGTCGGCGCTGGAAGGCTCCTCGCGCACTGCGCCGCCCAAGGCGATGCCGAACGCGTACACAGTGAGCGGGTCGAGGGGGAAGCGGCCAGCCTCACCGCGAATGCCATCCGTTCCAAACAGTTGTTTGCCCAAGCGCTTCTGGATACCTCCGGATTAACTGGCCGGCCGCTTCTTCATGGTGACCGTCACCACGACCTGCGGGGAATTTACGAGTTGCACGAAGGAATCGGCGACGAACGCGTTGACGCGAAACTGGGCGGTTCCCGGGGCCTCGGGAAGGGGAACGGGATCGGTATCGGCGGCGCTCACCCTCGAAACGTGGGCCGCAGGGCCTTCGATTTCGAGATGATCCGGCGAAACGGTATAGCCGGCGACAATATAGGGATTGCCGTTCTCGTTGGTGAAACGGACCTGGACGGGTACGTCGCGGGTGGCGCGCGGTTCAAAATCGAACCGGACCTCGGAGGGGAAGGCGTGCACTAGATGAACCCCGGGCGGGAGCGTCAGATTACCGTCGCCGATCTGGTAGGTGCGCAGGCCGGGGCTGACGTCGGACATGTCGAGGATCACGGAAGGGCGGCGCTCCCCGGAGCGGCTCAGGGCGCCGGCAGGGCCGCGGAGTTCGAGAGTCACTGTGTCGCTCGGAGAGTTGCCGATTTCGATCTGCGGAGGGAGATTCCGGAATTCCAGGCGCACACTCGTAAAGGTCGATAACTCGGGTTCGCTGGCTACCAGCGCCCAGATCGCAATCGCGCCGGCCAAGGCGCCCAGTTTCCACAGGAAATTGTGAGAGACCAGGCGCAGCAGCCATTTGGCGAAATTTTGAAGCTCGCGCCTCATTACCGATGGGCTCTTTCGAGGGGATGGGTTTCACTGGAGAGGGTACCGGAGGCGGCTCCGGATTCGGGCGGCGCAGACAATGTGGGGGCGGGCTCGGCGGCGGCCTGGACGTCGAAGTGACGGTTGATACGCTGGACGAGTTCACTCAGCGGAATCTGGTACGAGATCTCGCCATAGGCTGCGACCGAGATGCGGCCGGTTTCTTCGGAAACGATGATGGAAAGGCAATCGGTTTCCTCGGTGATGCCGATGGCGGCGCGGTGGCGGGTGCCCAGGTTGCGGGAAAGGGCGGGGTTGGTGGTCAGCGGAAGAAAGCAGGCGGCGGCGGCAATCCGGTCTTTCTGCACGATCACGGCGCCGTCGTGGAGCGGCATGCCAGGGCGGAAGATGGACAGAAGCAGGTCGCGGGAGATGAGGGCATCGAGACGGACGCCGCTTTCGACGAAGGTGCGCAGGCCGATGTCCCGTTCCAGGATAATGAGCGCGCCGGTTCTTTGGGCGGCGAGCTGCTCGACGGCGAGGGAGATTTCGTGGATGGATTCGGGGGCGCGGAATCCGCCGGTGAGCCAGCGTTTCCGGCCCAGGCGCGCCAAGGTGCGGCGAATTTCGGATTGAAACAGGACGATAATGGCGAGGCCGAGGTAAGGAACGATGAACGACAGGAGGGACCGCAGGGCTTCGAGGCCGAGCCAAACGGCCAGACCGTACAGGAGCACCATCATTAAGATGCCGGTGAGAATGTGGCCCGCACGGGTGCCGCGAACTACCATCAGGCACTGATAAAGAAGGAAAGCCACGATTAGGATATCGATCACGCCTGCGAGGGTGAGCTCGGGGAACGAGATAAAAATCGAGTGCAGGCGCGGCATGATCGTCCTTGTCTGTCATCTTAACTTAGTGCGGCGGGAGGTACGTAAGGAAAGGAACGGATTCCGTGGGCGTGATCGGTACCACAAGAGCCAATTTTCGATTCCTGCGCGTGTCAAGAAAGTTGGCTGCTCTGCTTACGTGCTAGACAGGAGGCACTGAGCGCCGCGGGCAATCAGTGCGCGATCGAATGTGAGCAGGGTGCCATTGGCAGCTTGTGCCACTGCAAGCAGCCAAGCGTCGGCCCAGAGTTTCGGCGAAGCTGTTCTTGCAGAAGTGTATTCACGAAAGCGGGTTTCGGCTCCATCCGGGTCGGCCATAAGCATGACGCGATCATCGGCGTACAGGCTGTCATGTACGCGCCAAGCCTCGTGCATCGTAATGGGTTTTCCATCCATGGCGGCATTGGTGGTGAGCAGGCGCAGGACGCTGATTTGAGTAAACCGGGTAAAAGCGATGGCGCCATCGCTGATTTGCCACCAAGCCCGCGCTGTCCGCCAATGAATGTGATGTTCCAGCATCAGCGCCAGCCAGACGTTGACATCAGGGAAAAATAAGGTCGTATATCTGTTCATTCGTGAGGTCGAACGGTTTTCTGCCCCTGGATGGGACTAGTGGGGGATCCAGATTCAACCGCCGGCGGGGCCGCGTGGGTTCGCTCTGTGCTACTGCCTGTTCAATCGAAGCCAGAATAAGTTGGCGGGCGGAGCAACCCTTCCGCGCAGCGGCTTCGTGGAGGCGGCGGTGGAGGTCGCGAGGGAGATCGATGGAGGTGCGGACAATATCTCGCTTCACGACCCGATTTTCGCTCCTTTGACTTAAATAAGTCAAAGGCACTCCTACTGTCCAGAACCTCACAAGGGGCGGGCGCGTGCTCAGCAGACATCCGGAGGATGAAAAATTACATGAAGCTCTGGAGTCTCTTCCCTCTCAGCGCGGCATTACTGCTCGCCCAGGTTCCCAATCCGACTCAGTCGCGGCAGGCTTTGACGCCGAACGAAACCGGGCAGCCGACGCCGATCTTCCGGGTGACGGTGGTTTCCCGCACGACGAAGGCAATTAACTATCACCATCGCACCGGAACGACCCATATTGATTTCCGGGGCACGGAGTTAATGCCGATGGCGCGGGGAGATGCCAGCGTGGATAGCCGCCTAGGCTCGACGAAAGTCGAAACGCATCTGGATAAGATGACTCCCGCCAGCCAGTTCGGGCCGGAGTACATGACCTACGTGCTGTGGGCGATTACGCCGGAAGGGCGCGCGATGAATCTGGGCGAAGTGGTGCTCGAAGGAAACCACGCGAATTTGCTTTCCACAACGGACCTGCAAAGCTTCGGACTGATCGTGACTGCCGAACCGTACTTCGCGGTGACCCAACCTAGCGACGTAGTAGTGGCGGAAAATTTTGTCCGCAACGACACGACCGGAACCATCGAACAGGTGGACGCCAAATACGAACTACTGCAGCGGGGGCAATACGTGATGAACCGGTCTTCGTATCGGCCCGTGAAAATCGACCCGAAGGGACCGCTGCAACTGGCGGAAGCGGAGAATGCAGTGGAGATTGCGCGCCTCGCCGGAGCGGACCGTTATGCGGCCGACACGCTACAGAAGGCGACGATCGATTTGCAGAACGCCGAAAATTTCCTGAACAAGACGCACGACAAGAAGCGCTCGGAAACGAATGCGCGGGAAGCGGCGCAGATGGCGGAAGACGCCCGCATTATCACGATTCGCAAGGAGCGGGATGAGGCGCTAGCGAACGAGCGGGCGGCAGCGGCCGAGCGGGAAGCTGCAGAGAGAGCGAAGGCTCAGCGCGCGGCCGAGCAGGCGCGCCTGGAAGCGCAGCAACGTGCGCAGGCCGAGCAGCAGCGGGCGCAAGCCGAAGCGGAACGGAAGACGGCCGAGCAGGCCAAGCTGGAAGCGCAACAGGCGGCGGCAGAAGCGGCCAAGCAGCGCGGATTGGCGGATGAAGCGCGCGCCGCGGCCTTAAAGCAGCAGGAATTGCTGGCGGCGCAAGCCGAGCAGGCGAAACTGGCGGCGCAGGACGCCGAGCGGGCACGGCAGCAGGCGGAAGCCGATCGAGCGGCCATCCGCGAGCGGCTCAAACAGCAGCTCAGCCAGGTTCTGGAAACTCAGGAAACGGCGCGCGGGCTGATCGTAAATATCTCGGATGTGCTGTTCGATTTCAATAAATACACGCTGAAACCGGAAGCTCGCGAGAAGATGGCGAAGGTTTCCGGGATTCTGCTGGCTTATCCTGGCTTGAAGATTCAGCTCGAAGGGCATACGGATAGTATCGGCAGCGACGACTATAACCAGAAGCTTTCCGAGCAGCGCGCGGATACGGTTCGCCAGTACCTGGTCGACCAAAGCGTGCCGGCGGGCACCGTAACCGCAATTGGGTTGGGAAAGGCCAATCCGGTGGCTTCGAACGATACGGCCGCGGGCCGGCAGAAGAACCGGCGAGTGGAAATGGTGGTCACAGGAGCGCCGATTGGAATCGAGGCCTCCCCGGCTGCGGCAGCGCCAACCCAGCAATAGGGGCTAGCTCAGAACTGGAAAATTTCGGTAGGCTCGTGCTGGCGGGCGATGGTGAGGCGCGTGCGCAAGCCACGCCCGTCCAGAGCCTCCGTGGCGAGGTCGCGCACGATTTCCGGATGATTGTTCTGCTCGCTGATATGGCCGAGCACCAGGTTTTGGGCGCGATCGGAAAATTCCTGCGCGAGATATTCCGCCATCACCAGATTTGAAAGATGGCCGACGCGGCTCATGACGCGCTGCTTGACGGACCAGGGATAGGGGCCGACCTTCAGCATGTCCAGATCGTGATTGGCTTCGAGAAGCAGCAGATCGGCGCGGCGCAGATGGTACTTCACCGATTCCGGCATGTAGCCCAGATCGGTGGCCACGGCCACGCGGATGCCGTTCGCTTCTAAACAGAAACCAACGGGATCGGCTGCATCGTGCGGCACCGAGAAGCTGTTGACTTCGATATCGCCGATTTCGAAGCTTGCGCCTGCCTGAAAGGTTTCGATGCGAGGCGCCTTTTTCGAGCTTTGGCTTTCGCCCCAGTCGATGACCGGCGCGGTGAGGCGCGTCATATAGACGGGAGCGCGAAATTCTTTCCGGCGCACGAGCGCGGCGAGACCGGCGATGTGGTCGGAATGCTCATGGGTGATCAGCACGGCATCGAGCCGGCCGATTTCCTCTCCGGCTAGCGCCAAGCGGCGATTGAGTTCGCGCAGGCTTAAACCGGCATCCAGCAGAATGCGCGTGTTGTTGGTGGCCAGCAGCGCGGCGTTTCCGGAACTGCCGCTTGCCAGCACGCAGAACGATACGATGCCCGGCTCCTGAATTACAGATCTAAGACTACAATCCACTCCAGAATACAATGAGGGAGCGTTGGAGGGGAATGTTTACTGTGGGAATAAGTGGGCGTACGGTGGCCTGGGTCGAGTTGTACGCCATTTGGGTGGTGTGGTTCTGGCCATATTTATTTCGCGCGCCGAAGGTGCAAAGGCGCAAATCCACCACCGTGCGGGCGCCATCGATCGCGGGGGTGTTGCTGGAAGGGGCGGGCATCTTGACTGTGTGGGGCTTGCACGCTCCCGACGCGCCGCGAACCGGCCCACCCGCGATGCTGGCCGCGCTCTTTTTCGGCGTGATCGGCATATGGCTTATGTGGACCGCCATCTCTCATCTCGGCCGGCAGTTCCGAATTCAGGCGGGGCTGTATGAAGATCATCAGCTCGTGAGGAGCGGGCCGTACGCAGTGGTACGGCACCCGATTTATGCCTCGCTTCTGGCGCTGACATTAGCCACGGGGATCCTGATGGCGCAATGGCAATGGTTACTCGTGGGATTGGCGCTATGTATCGCCGGCAATGAAATTCGCGTGCGTACCGAAGACCGGCTTCTGGAGGGCCGGTTTGGGGAAGACTTTCGGGAGTATCGGAGGAAGGTGCGCGGGTATGTACCGTTTGTGAGGTAGGCTGCCGGTCATTGGCGCCGGCCATGACTCTCCTCATCGAAACCGCGATTTCCCCGCAGAGAACTCAGGAGTATGATAGTCCGATAATGTTATGAAAACCCTCCTGGCTGCCGTTCTGGTATTGCCGCTTCTGGCACAAAACCAAAAGCCCCAAAATCCTGCTTCCCCGGGGCCGGCGTCGGCTGCGTCGGAAGAGGGCATCCCGGTAACCAACCAGTTAGTGATTTCCCGCTGCGGCTCCTGCCACACACGAGACGAGCACGGCAATATGCTGCGCATCTCGTGGGAGCGCGCTACGCCGGAGGGCTGGGAGGAAGCCATCAAGCGCATGGTGCGGTTCAACGGCTTGCAACTGGCGGCCGAAGAAGCCCGCGCAATTCTCAAGTACCTCGCTACCTACCACGGCCTGGCTCCCGAGGAAGCCAAGCCCATCATGTACTTCGCCGAGCACCGGATTCAAGACGAAACCAGCATCCCTTCAGACAACGTCCGCGGCGCTTGCGCCAACTGCCACGCTATAGCCAAGCCGCTTTCCTGGCGGCGCTCCGCCCAGGATTGGCGCTATCTGGCCAACCTGCACATTGCCTTGTATCCCCAGGCCGACGAGGCTTTTCGGCTGGGAATCGCGGCGGGACGGTTCGACCTGGGACCTCCCCACTTTAGTCCCGATGCGAAGCTGCCGGTCGATGAAGCGCTCGCTTACCTCGCCAAAGCCGCCCCGCTTTGGACTCCGGAATGGTCCGCGTGGCGAGCTCGCATGCGCGCGCCGAAATTAGCCGGACGCTGGATCGTCACAGCGCACGTTCCCGGCAAGGGCCGCTTCTATGGCGACATGGAAATTGAGCCGGTTAAAGGGGCCGAAGACGAATTTACAACTCGCGTGAAACTGACTTCGGTGAAGGACGGCTCTGTCATCAGCCGCACGGGCCACAGCCTGGTTTACGCGGGTTATGCCTGGCGCGGGCGCTCCAAAGGCACACCGCCCGCCAATGCCGCCCCGGATGATCTAAACAGCGATGCCCGCGAGGTGCTCTGGATCTCGCCCGATCAATCCTCGGCCGAAGGGCGCTGGTTCTGGGGTCAATATCAGGAGTTGGGATTCGACGTGAAGTTGCAGCGCGCCACTTCGGAACCGACGCTGATCGATGTGGACCGGCCCTCTCTGAAGACCGGCTCGCAGGCCGCCCGCGTGCGGCTGATCGCCGAGAACCTGCCGGCGCAGATGGCCGCCGCCGATCTCGATTTCGGCAGCGGCGTCACCGTGAAACGCCTGGTTTCTCACTCTGCAACGGAAGTTGTTGCCGAAGTGGATGTGGCCAATGATGCCGTGCCCGGCAAACGGGACATCGCCTTTCGCCGCGCCGTTCTGCCCAGCGCGATTGCCATTTACGACCGCATCGACTATATCAAGGTGACGCCGGATTCCGCCCTGGCGAGGCTCGGCAGCGAGAGGCACCCCAAGGGTTACCAGCAGTTTGAAGCCGTGGCTTACCAGCGCGGCGCGGATGGCAAGCCGCATACAGCCGACGATGTGGATCTCGGCCCTATCGGTGTGACTTGGTCCATGGAAGAGTTTTACTCCACCTACAACGACGATGATCGAGAATTCGTCGGCTCGCTTAGCGCAACCGGCTTTTTTACGCCCGCTTCGGACGGCCCCAATCCACAGCGGAAGTTCAGCCGGAACAACTACGGCGATGTCTGGGTCGTAGGAACAGCCAAAAATGAAAAGGATAAAGAGGGCAAGCCGCTGGTCGACAAATCGTACCTGGTAGTTACCGTTCCAGCGTACATTCAGTTCGATCAGCCGGAGGTCGGCCAGTGACTCCACACGCCCGCGTTTACCGCCTCGCGGAATTTCATCGCTTCGACGCAGCCGGCGCGCACTTCCTCTACCTCGTCCCCGCCGGCGCTATTTTCGCCGTAGATACGGCAGTGGGCCAGTTGATCGATTGCCTGGCAGCGGGCGAAACGCCGCATGAGCAGTTGCTCGAACGGCTGATCGCGCGGGGGCAAAGCCGTGAGGATGCCGAAGAACTCATTGCCGAGATGTATTACGCCAACGTAATTCTCGCCGGGGATTCCCTGCCTCAGGAGCCGCAAACCCCGCCGGAGGAGTTCCCCATCCAAACGCTGGTCATGAATCTGACCAACCAGTGCAACCTCTCCTGCCAATACTGCTATGAATTCGGCGCAGACAAACTGGCTACCCCCGAGGGAAAGCCGAAGTTCATGGACCTGGAAACGGCCAAAACTTCCGTAGAGTTTCTACTGGCGCAATCGGCCGGCCGCCGTTCCATCCACATCACGTTCTTCGGCGGCGAAACCCTCATGAATTTTCCGCTGCTGAAGGAGGTGGTGGTTTTCGCCAGCCAACGTGCCGCTGAAGAAGGCCGGCATATCGATTTCAGCCTGACCACCAATGCCACCCTGCTCACGCCCGCGATCATCGAGTTTCTATCTGCCAACCGCATCGGCGTGACCGTCAGCATGGATGGGCCGAAAGAGATGCACGATCAACTGCGGGTCTTCTCTAATGGGCGGGGCAGTTACGACATCATCGAACCCAGAGTGCGAGCGTTACTAAAAAACCATCGCACCCGTCCCATTACTGCGAGAGTGACACTGACATCTCGCGTCTCCGATGTCATCCGTATCTTCCGCCACTTGAAGCAAGATTTAGGTTTTCATGAAGTCGGCTTTGCACCGGTAACTACTTCCCCGAACCAACTCTACGCTATCGGCGACCGCGGCATGGACCAGGTGCTCGAACAGTTCCACATTCTTGCCGATGAATACCTCGAATATGCGCTGCGCGGCGAACCGCATGGATTCTCGAATGTTAGTGACACGCTCGCCGAGCTCTGCCAGGGCGTCAACAAGTCACATCCCTGCGGCGCGGGCCTGGGCTTGTTAGGAGTGGGACCTTCCGGCGACATCGCCCCTTGCCATCGCTTCGTCGATTCCGACACTCACGCGCTGGGACACATTTCCAAAGGTATCGACCGCGCTAAGCAAGCCGACTTTCTGCGCCGCGGCCACATCGATTCCAAATACGATTGCCACACCTGCTGGGCGCGGCCTCTGTGCGCCGGCGGGTGCCACCACGAAGCGTTTGTCCGTTACGGAGACACCGGCCACCCCAATCTCCACTATTGTGACTGGATCCGGGATTGGACGAATACCTGTCTCGAAATCTATGGGGCGATCGCTGCCCGAAATCCCGGGTTCTTGCAGCAGTTTGCGGAAAGGAAAGCACAATGAGACACATGCGACCGCTCAACAAGAAAGCTGCTCGCATCGACGACGCTGTGGGCAGGGCGCTTTCGCCTACCGACCAGGACGATGCCGACGTAGTCGCGTTGCAGGACCGGCCGCCTGCGCGTCCCCACGTGCCGATGGGCTGCTCGATCATGTTTACGCCCGGCTGGGAAGTGGACGCGGCCGGTGGAACCGCGGGTCTCTGCCAGCCCGTGGAGCGCGACATTTACGACTGCTTCATGAGTTGTTACTGGCCGGCCGCCGTGCCCGACCATCTCAATAACGCCCCGGACTGGGCCTCGAAGTGCGCAGCCGCAACCAAGGACTGGCGGAACCTCGACATCGTCTTTCCGTAAGAGCTATGAAACACCTTTCGGTTCTAATAGCTGCATCCGCCGCGCTGCTGCCGGTCTTAAGCGCCGGCACCTTGTATCTTCCGGCCTATCCTTCCCAGGTTCTCGTGTTCGACGAACAGAAGGGCCAGATCGTCGACCGCATTCCTCTCAGCACCGGCGCGCCCTATCACATTCGCCTTGGCCCCGACCAGAAAAGAATCTACGTCACTACCATCGATCACAACGGCATCGAAGTGATCGACGTCGCGACGCGCAGAGTGATTAATCACTTCGTCCTCAATACGCCCACCACGCAGTATCGCATCTTTAACGGCGCGGCCGATCCTTCCGGCAAGCTGTTCTACGCAGTAACTAAACAAATCACTAAGTTTCCCGAGCATTACGAAGTAGCGAAGCCGAAGTACACAGTAATCGATTTAGAACAACAGAGGATCGTCAAGGCCGTCGATATTCCCAGGGAAGAGGAGGCAGAGAACCAGGGCGACTTCGGCCAGGGCGCTATGGAGGTGTCTCCGGACGGCAAATACGTCTACCAATTCGGTGGGAAAATTACGATCCTCCAGGCTTCCGATTTCAAAGTTGTCGATCACATTGACCTCCAGAACCCCTATACTCCGGGCCTGCAGAACGTCCACTTCGGCGGCAATCTGGATCTGATCAATGAGGCCGGGGCGCACACCGCGATGTTCAATTCTTCCGATCCGGTAGTGCATGGCCACGTATTCGGCCTGGCGCGGATGGACCTGAACACCAGGGATATCGATTTCAAGCCGATCGGTCCCGCTCCGGCCGGCGGTATCGCAGGGTTCGAAGTCACTCCAGATAAGAAAAAAGCCTACGCGGTGATCCAAACCGGAATCCACGGCACCAAGCGATGCGAGTTCTGGTCATTCGACCTGGGCTCCAATCGCATCACGCAACGAGCGGAAGTGCCTTGCCGCACGCGCTTCACCCTCGGCATTTCCAGCGATGGAAGCAAACTTTATATTTACGGCGCCGGCTATGATATCGAAGTCTACGATGCGGCCACTTTGAAGTACGAAAAGACCTGGGACTTAAACAACGATGTCACTTACGGCGGTATTGTGGTTTTACCGTGAAGCTACCACGCCTCCGATCTGAGCCGCGACCGTCAGGGAGCGGTCGCCTCAAAAGGGAAACCAACATCAGGGTCATGAAGCTACTGCCGTTCATAGTGGCGGCAACATTACCGCTCATCGCTGCGCCGCCCGAGCCGTTGGTCGGAACCTGGCGTTTGGAAAGCCAGGAGATTAATGGCGAGGCTATCAGGTTTGAGCCCCTCACGCTGAAAGTGACTCAATCCGGCGATCGGTTGGCATTTGCCTTCTCCGTGCCGGTGAACGATATTTATTTCGTCAGCATGAGTTACACGGTTCGTCTGGATGGGACGACGGCGGATGTCACCAACGGACGCGGCGAAAAGGTCGGCTCCATCCAGATGAGGAGCGATGGTCCCTCTCAGTACAAGCTGGTCTTGAAAGGCCCCAACCGCCCGGATAGCTCAGGAAAGCTCACCGTTTCCGCGGACGGCAAATCGCTGACGAGCGAGGCCGAAGCTATGCAGGGCGGGCGGACTGTGCATTCCAAACAAGTCTTCTCGCGGTACTGAGCGTGCGCCGCGCCGTCCTTCAAATTCATCGATGGACCGGAATCGTCCTCGGAGTCTACCTCATCACAATCGCAGTCAGCGGTTCGATTCTTGTCTTCCGCCAGGAGTTGGAAAGGAGTCCCTGGCATACCAGGCGGGCGAAAGAGCCGTTCGCCGGCATCACTGCGGTAGTTGCTAAACTCCATGCGGCTTATCCGCGCTTCCGCATTGTGTCAATTACCTTGCCCAACCAAAGCGATCCCACATTTGTTGCGATCTTGCAGGGGCGCGGGCGCCTCAAGGTCGCCAGCAGCGCTGCCGAGGGAGAAGTTTTGGGCGAATTTCCAGCCCGCGCTACCTGGCTCGATACCGTCCAGGGCCTTCACGAGACCCTCCTGATTCCCCGCCGCGGGCGCATTATCAATGGCGTGGGCGCGGCGTTTTTGTTGCTCATGAGCATCACGGGACTGACAGTATGGTGGCCTCGCGGGCGCTACTGGAAACGCGCGCTCACTGTGGACTTCCGAAGACGCTGGCGGCGCGTCAACTACGATCTACACAGCGCCACCGGATTCTGGACTAGTCTGCTCCTTGTGTTTTGGGCCCTGAGTGGAATTTATTTCGCGTGGCCGAGCCAGATTTCTCAAGTGGTGAACTCTATATCGCCGGTGGTCAATGCCCGTCCGCCAGCGATTGGAGTGACACCCTCTCTCGACGCTGCCCATCCCGATCTGGATAAAATGGTGGCCCGCGCAGCTTCGGCCGATCCCGGAACCAGACTCAGTGGGATCGGTTTCCCCTACGGCCCGCGCGCACCTCTCGAAATCCGCATGCGTAGAAGCGGCGGAACCAGCCGCGAATACGAGGACACACTCTATTTCGACCCTTATACCGGCGACTATCTCGGCATCTGGCGCTATGGCGTCAATCGCAGCCTGGGTGACTGGATGATCTGGTTAGAGGCTCCTTTGCACTTCGGAACTTCGTGGGGATTAGGTATAAAGATCGTCTGGGCGGCTGCCGGACTGGCGCTCCCGCTGCTGATGATCACCGGTTCGCTCATGTTTTGGAATCGTTCCCTGCGCAGAACCTGGAAACGGCTGCGAAGAAATCGTATGCAGACTGAGGCCGACTGCCCCACTGCCGCTTTATAAACTTTGCCGATTTATGAGAGGACATTAAGAAACTCATGACACAGAGTCTGACCGCGAAGCGCGATATTACGACTACGATTCATCCTTACACCAACCTCAAACGCCACCAGGTGGATGGTCCCATGGTAATCACCGAAGGCGACGGTGTGTTCGTCCGCGATGAGAACGGCAAGGAATATCTCGAAGCGATGGCCGGGCTTTGGTGCGCGAGTCTCGGATTTTCCGAGCGCCGCCTGGCCGAAGCGGCTTACCGGCAAATGCTGACGCTTCCCACCTATCACACCTTTATGCACAAGGCCACCGACGTCGGCATCGAGCTGGCCGAAAGACTGCTGGCCCTAGCGCCGCCTTCCATGTCAAAGGTCTTCTTTGTCAACTCGGGATCGGAAGCCAACGATACCGTAGTCAAGCTGCTGTGGTACTACAATAATGCGCTTGGCCGGACACGGAAGAAAAAGATCATCAGCCGCGCTAAAGCCTATCACGGGGTAACTTTGGCTACCGCCAGCCTGACCGGCCTCCCCGGTAACCACCGCGGTTTCGACCTTCCGATTGCAGGCATCTCGCACACCGAATGCCCGCATTATTACCGCTATGGCCTGCCCGAAGAAACGGAGGACGCGTTCGCTACACGGATGGCAGATTCGCTCGAGCAGCTTATCCTAAGCGAAGACCCCGAGACTGTCGCGGCCATGATCGCGGAACCGATTATGGGGGCGGGCGGAGTCATTCTCCCTCCCGCAACCTATTGGGAGAAGATTCAAGCGGTTTTGAAGCGCTACGACGTAATGCTCATCGCTGACGAAGTGATTTGCGGCTTTGGGCGCACAGGCGAGTGGTGGGGAACCACCACGTACGGCTTGCGGCCCGACATCATGACCTGCGCCAAGGCCCTCTCCTCCGGATACTTTCCTATCGCGGCGGTGATGGTATCACAGCAAATCTACGAGGCCCTGGTAGAAGAATCCGCGAAAAACGGCGTGTTCAGCCATGGCTTCACTTACAGTGGGCACCCGGCGGCTTCCGCAGTGGCGCTCGAGACTCTGAAAATCTACGAAGAGAGAGATATCCTTTCGCACATCCGCCGGATTGCGCCGCGGATGCAGAACGGACTCCGTCGATTCGCCGGGCATCCGCTCGTAGGCGAAGTGCGTGGGATCGGGTTGATCGGAGCGATCGAGTTGGTGGCGGATAAGTCCACCAAGACTCCGTTCGACCCGGCCGCCGGTCTGGGCAGCTTCCTTGCCGGCCGGGGTCACCACCACGGCATCATCATCCGGGCGATGGGCGATTCCATCGCGTTTTGCCCCCCGCTAATCATCACGGAAAAGGAAATCGATCTCATGATCGACCGGTTTGCCCTGGCGCTGGACGACACGCTGGCGAAAGTTCAGAAATCAGAAGCTAGAACGTCCGTGGGGTGAATCGGCCCTACGCCCGCGACTCCGCTTTCGCCGGCGCCAGCATGCGAGCGATGAAATTGGTGTCGAGGCGGCCGGCCTGGAAATCGGGATGCGCCAGAATGCGCTTGTGAAGAGGGATGGAGGTGTGAATGCCTTCGACCACAAACATGTCGAGCGCGCGGTTCATCCGCCGGATCGCTTCGGCGCGGTCGCTTCCGTGGGCGACGAGTTTAGCGATGAGCGAATCGTAATAGGGGGGCACGACGCAATCCGCGTAAGCCCACGTGTCTACGCGAACGCCGATGCCGCCGGGGACATGAAATCCGGTGATCCGGCCAGGAGAAGGAGCGAAGGTGTCCGGGTTTTCCGCGTTGATGCGGCATTCGATGGCGTGGCCGCGGAACTCCACCGGGCCGCGGATGAGCGTGCGCAGGCGCTCGCCCTGCGCAATGCGAATCTGGCTTTTCACGATGTCAATGCCCGTGACCGCTTCGGTTACGGGATGCTCCACCTGCACGCGCGCGTTTACCTCTATGAAGTAGAGCTCCCCGGTCTCGTCCATGAGGAATTCGACCGTTCCCGCATTCGTGTAGCGGGCGGCCCCGAGGGCTTTTTGTAGACGTGCGGAAATCTCCCGGCGAAGAGCATCGGTCATCGCAGGCGAGGGAGATTCTTCGACGAGTTTCTGGTGACGGCGCTGGATGCTGCACTCGCGCTCGCCTAGGATCTCTACGCTGCCTAAATGATCGGCAAGCACCTGGAATTCGATGTGGCGCGGAGAGGCGATGTACTTTTCGAGATAGACATCGGAGGAACTGAACGCGGCCCCAGCCTCCTGACGCGCCTGGTGGAAAAGCGGGGGCAGTTCGTCGGAACTATGCACAACCCGCATGCCTCTTCCGCCGCCGCCCGCCGAAGCTTTCAGAATCACCGGGTAGCCTATGCGTTCTGCCACTGCCACGGCCTCTTCAGGAGTTTGCAGTACGCCCGCCGAGCCCGGAAGTGTGGGGACGCCCATTTCCTGCATGAACGCGCGCGCCTGTTCCTTGACGCCCATCAGGCGGATCACTTCCGGCTTAGGCCCGATGAAAGCAATGCCTGAGGCTTCGCAGACTTCGGCGAAATCGGCATTCTCGCTGAGAAAACCATAGCCGGGGTGAATCGCATCCACGTTGGCGATTTCGGCGGCGCTGATGATCGAAGGAATATCCAGATAGCTGCGCGCGCTTTTGGCCGGTCCAATGCAGATCGCCTGATCGGCAAAACGGACGTGCGAACTGTAGCGATCGGCTTCGGAATACACCGCCACCGTCTGGATCCCCAGTTCCTTGCAGGCGGTGATGACGCGAATCGCGATTTCGCCCCGGTTTGCGATGAGGATTTTCTTAAACCGGGCGGATGGCAAACAGGGCCTCCCCGTACTCGACCGGTTGTCCGTTTTGGACCAGCTTGCTTTCCAGAATTCCGGCAGTTTCGGCTTCGATTTCGTTCATGAGCTTCATCGATTCGATAATGCACAGCACCTTGCCGGACTCGACATGTTCCCCCACCCGTACGAACGGGTGCGCGCCTGGCGAGGGACTTTCATAAAAAGTACCCACAATCGGTGCTTTCACCAGCACCAGGCCCGGTTCGGCAGGCTTTTCTATTTTCTCCACGGGCGCGAAGAGAGGGGGCGCGTCGACGGCGGAGACCAACGGGACGGACCCGGCCGGCGTAGCGGCGGAAGCGCCCGGCGCGATCAAAATGTCCTGGCCCGCCGAAATGCCCCGCCGGATGCGCACGCGGTTTTCGCCGCGTTGAACCTCCAGCTCCGCGATTCCGGAATCGACGGCAAGTCGAATCAACTCACGTATCTCGTCAGCAGTCATGAAGCGAATAGCTTAACGCGATGCGAGTCCAAATTTCCTTGAGCGGTTCGGGGCGGATACCCTACTATCCGTTTGAACGGCAACTCGAGCCGAGCCGAAAAATCCCGCGATCGTTTTGATCCCGGTTGCCTGCGAATCCTCAGGTTCCCTCTCCTTTCGGCCGGCCAGAAATCGCGTTAAAGGCGCTGGGATACTTAAAACGGCAGCCGGCCCGGGAGTGGAAGACCGCTGGTTTTTGCCGGCGGCGCCTCGGGAGCCTGAGAGGGCGGCGGCGGCTGGTAGTTGCCGAAATTCAGATCCGCGTTGTCGAAGGTTACGTTGCGGTCGAGCACCATCTCGATGGTGCTGCCCTTGGCAAGAACGGCATCGGGACCGCGGGTCAGAAGCACGCCGAGCATGCCGGCCGCGGCTCCGGCCGCAGCACCAATTCCGGCTCCCATTCCGACGTGGTGGGTGGCCGCTCCCGCGACCACACCGATGGAACCTCCGGCTGCCGCGGTCTCCCCAACCGTCCGCACATCACCGCCCTTGTTGCTCTCGCTGACTACTTTTCCTTCCTTGCGGTCGAGTTCCTCATCCGAGAGGCCGTCCACACCGCCGAGCCGAGCGCGGAAATCGCGGGTCACGCCGTTCGGCAACGTGATCGAATCGAAGCGCACCCACAGTTCTCCCCTGCCTCTTACGCGGCCGGGCCGCTTCACTTCGGTCACGGTGCCCAGAACATAGCTGCCTGCCGGAATCACGATGCGATTGTTCACCAGAATCGGGAACACGGTTTGTAAATACACCCGATCGCCTTCCGCCGAATGTTTCGTGCTCACGCTATTAATTAATGCCAGGGGAACGCGAGTGCCCGCGGAAACCGTGACCTCGCCCGGTGTGGAAGCGCCCGCACTCCGCCAGCCTTCGGTTTGCGCAGGCCGCGGCGGCACGCCCTGGGTGCTGCCAGGAGCCTGAGCCGGCGGGCTTTGCGCTCCCAGTGGCGCCGCGAGCGAAACTGCCAGGAACCATTCACGTGAGAACATCCACTACTCCTTCACCGATTCTAGCCTACCTATTCAACGTGGCTAATTGCTGGAAGGTTGCGTAGGAAGCAACACATTTGCCGCGCTGGTCTGGCCGCCGGCCGAAAGCTGGATCTGCGGGTTCGCGTCTAATTGACTCGGTAATTGAACATTTACCTGGTACACACCGGCCGAGCCGGGGGTCAGGCCGGCGTACTTGATCAAACCGGGATCGAGCGCCGTTCCGTTCAGCAGCACCTGAACAGGAGTCGTAACGCGGCCAGGAAACAGGGGGATCACACCGTTGGGGTCCGGAGGAGGGTCGGTCGCGCCCAACCCCGTGGCGTAAAGCACGATGATCTCTCCGGTGGTGGCCGGAGTATTGGCCGTAACGAGCGTGTAGTCCGCATGCTGCGCAATCGCAAAGCCATCACTCGTTGCGAACAGTTGGGGCGCGGCGGGAATGAGCTTTATGGGAATCTGCGGGCCGTAGATGCCCTGGCGCACCACATACAGTGTTGCGTTGCCCGGGTTCAGATTGCTTTGCACCAGCAGGTTGATCTGCGTCGGTGAAACATAAAGCAGGGGCTGCTTGTAGTTGTTGATATACACTTCCACGCTGGCCAGTTGCAGCGGGAGCGCGGCCACATTCTGCTGAAGCGCTGCGGTGCCGTACGCCAGAGTAGAGCCGAAGATGCTGAGGATGGAGTTCGTGGCAAAGGGACCTTGGGTATAGCTGGCACCGTTCAGAATGCTATCGGCAGAGTAGGCCGGCGCCTGCGCGCTGGCCAGGCGTACGACGAGCGCCGCCAGGCATACTGCTGTGCGAAACAACATGGCTCGATTCCGATGAGGGTAGTGGGCGGTATACTCGAAAAATCTTCGGAAAATCGGGGATCTCATGCTCGATCAGGCCAGAAACGAACTCTTCACCCGGGTGGGTCCGGGAACGCCCATGGGCAATTTGCTGCGCCGCTATTGGATGCCCATCGCTGCTGCGAGCGAATTCGACGAAACCTCCCTCAAGCCCGTGCGCCTGTTGGGCGAGGATCTCACTCTCTACCGCGACCTGAACGGCACATACGGCCTGGTAGGCCGCCGCTGCCCTCATCGCCGCGCCGATCTTTCCTACGGCTTTGTGGAACCCGAAGGCATTCGCTGCAACTACCACGGCTGGCTTTTCGATGAAACCGGCCGCTGCACCGCGCAGCCGTTCGAAGATGTCGCCAATCCCCAAGCTTGCTTTCGCGATAAAGTGCGGATTGCCGCATACCCGGTGGAAGAGCGAGCCGGCCTGATCTGGGCTTATCTCGGGCCGGAGCCGCGGCCGCTGGTGCCCAACTGGGAACCGTTCACCTGGGCGAACGGGTTCGTGCAGATCGTCTTCGCCGATGTTCCGTGCAATTGGTTTCAGTGCCAGGAAAATTCCATCGACCCGGTGCACTTCGAGTGGATGCACGCCAACTGGAGCATTCGCCAGCGCGGGCACCTAGGTCCTTACGCTCCCGCGCACCTGAAGCTCGAGTTCGATGAATTCGAGTACGGGTTTCAATACCGCCGCATCCGCGAAGGAATGACGGAGAGCGATCTGATGTGGACGATCGGCCGCGTGTGCCTCTGGCCGAACTGTCTGTTCACCGGCGATCACTTCGAGTGGCGCGTGCCCGTGGATGATGAGAACACACTGAGCGTTACCTGGGCCTTCAGCCGCGTGCCGCGAGAAAGCGAGCCGTACGTGCAGCAGCGCATCCCGGCCTGGCACGGTCCGGTGAAGGACGCGGCGACCGGCCGCTGGATTTCGAGCCACATCATGAACCAGGACTTTGTGGCGTGGGTTGGCCAGGGCACGATCGCCGATCGCTCGCAGGAGCACCTGGCGACGAGCGACCGCGGCGTTCTGCTCATCCGCAAACGATTCCTGAGCGACCTGAAAGCAGTCGCGCGCGGCGAGGACCCGAAGGGGATCATCCGCGATCCGGAGGTGAACCGGTGCGTGCCGCTGCCGGTGGCCGAACGGCGGCTGCTCACGGAAGGAGTCACCCGAGAGGAATTGCTGCGCCATCCCATCCTCGGCCGGCAATTGATCGAGGGCTACCCCTTCCAGGCCGGCCAGCCCGCGGAAGTGCGCGAGGCCTATGAGGCGGCTATGGGCGTCGCGCGCGCCGCTGCGGATTAGCGTAGACTGCAATTCAAGGAGGGCGCCGTGTTCGTTCCTTACCGCCCCGCGCTTTTAGCAGTGGCAGTGTGCTGGTGCATTCTTGCCCAGCAGGAGGCCGCGCATCCGCAAAGCGCCTTGTGGACCAATATCAAGCGTGAACTCACAGGGCCAAACGGCGAGGAATACTTTCAAACCCAACTGCGAGGCGCCGAGCTTCCCATGCTGCGAGGTAAGGTGCTGGCCACATCGTCGACCGGCGAAACAAGGTTCCTGATGCTCGATCTCAGCGGCGCGGGAACGGCGGAAATAAAACTGCTCCTGGCATCCGGTCAAAACGCCGCAAGCGAGGGAGCCGAAGTTGAATTCATGGGCGAGTGTACGGACTTCACCAGAAGCCCTTTTCTGTTGACCATGAGAGCGCAGGAAATAAGAACAGCCGCGCCGTAACAGCTTAGAACAGCGGCTCTATGTTCTCCGAGTGCAGCTTCCGCTCTTATCTTTTCGCGGTGGGTGGCGGGATTACGCCTATGATCGGACTTCCCGATTGCCCGTACACCGGCGCTGTAGTAAAAGCTCCCGTTGGGTTGAACCGCAGCGCGAGCATCGAGAGCTGAGGGGTTTCTCTCCCGTTCCCCGTCACATAGAACTCAGCCAAACCGCGCTGGCCGCTGGTGGTTGGAAACCGGTCGGGCAACCCAAAGGAGGCGTGACCTTGTGCAGGAATGCTAAAGGAGCCTTGCGAAATGGCCCCCGTATCGAGCTGGATATTTACGTTGATCGTTCCGCTCGAACTGTAATCAGCAACGGCTACGGCCGTTATGAATCCTCCGCTATTGTCGAACGGCACCAGGAAGCGGGTCGCGCCCGCCGCCGCCGAAGCGGTTCCATCCTGGTCCGTACGTCCTGGAATTCGTTGCGTGAAGATGGCATAGGCAACGACTCCTTCTACGCCTGGCCCAGAGGCTAAAACCTGCGCCCAACCCACCGAAGTCGCGGAGTCTGTACCCAGAGTGTGCAAGAAT
This sequence comes from Bryobacteraceae bacterium, assembly GCA_036557125.1. Classification (GTDB taxonomy): domain Bacteria; phylum Acidobacteriota; class Terriglobia; order Bryobacterales; family Bryobacteraceae; genus PSRJ01. The sequence continues at coordinate 22,707 of DATBID010000345.1, forward strand.
TTCGTGACGCCGCCGGCCAACGACAGACTCTGGGCGGATCCCTCCTGGAATGCAAGGTTCCAGTTTTGAGTAGCTCCACCCGAAGTCTCCTGATAGAAATTCAGGCTGACGAAGGCGGTACTCGTGGATGTATTCGCGACGACGATCGTCGTCTGCCACGCTCCTCCATCTGCGATTTGCGGAATGTACGACGCCAGCGATTGGCCCATGGCGAGCGCCGCCATCAATGCCGTCAGGCCCATGCTGCGAATCAGTGTAGATTTTGTCATTCAAGGCTCCCATGTCGATATGAGGCGCGAAAACAATTTCTTTCAAAATTTTGGGAGGAATCGTTCCGAGATTTCTGAAAGAAAGCTCTCTCGATCCCCATTCCCGGTTGAGGGATCTTCGCATCTATGTCAGCTTTGCTAAATCGAATCGTCCGGTTTGGTCTCGCGTTCACCTTTGCCGTAGCGGCGCGGGCCGACCTTCATCAATTCATCACTCTTCAGGCGGGCAATCGCTTAAATCTGGACACGGGACACGTGGTTACGTCGGGCGGCGATATTTTGTGGGACGGCAATGCCATCGCGCCGCAAGGAAAAGCAACGGCCGCACGTGTTGCGA
>DATBID010000346.1:0-12684 GCA_036557125.1 Bryobacteraceae bacterium
GCTGGGAAGGCTATCTAGGCTTCGTAGACGATGGGCCGAAGAACATCCATATCGGCTACGCCCCCAGTGCCCGCGACTTCTTCACCGCCGTATTTCAAGACGGAGCGGAGCGGAATACCGTGCCCGTCGCGGCCGGACCGGCAGTTGGGCAGGAGTAAGCAGGGTAAGAGCCTGAGAGCGCCGGGGCCCGCCCGCCACTAATGCATGTGGCGCTACAGCGGGCGGCCGGAAACTACCTGAATTTCCCACCGGCCCGGTTTTTCTCAGGAACTTTGCTGTCCGATTTCCCGTCTGACACGTCATATTGTTTAGTTCCGGGATGTAAGCTGGTATTGGTGCAGAAGCGCACGTAACTATATGGATGTACCACGTAAGGACGCTCGGAAAAAGAAAATCATCCGCCGCACCCTGGTCGTATTGGTGCTGGGAATTGCCGCCAGCGGCATCACTGTAGGGCTCTCGCGATTGAAGCCCGCGGCTCCCAGCGTGGAGATGTCCACGGTCTGGCCGGATACGGTGAAACGCGGGCCAATGTTGCGCGAGGTGCGCGGCTTGGGAACGCTGGTTCCGGAAGACACGATGCTAATTCCGGCCACCACCGATGGCCGGGTACAGCGGATCCTGGTCTATCCTGGCACGCCGGTGAAGGCGGATACCGTTGTCATGGTTCTGACCAGCCCGGAGTTGGAAACGGCTACCCTTGATGCCGAATATGCATTGAAGGCGGCGCAGGCCGACTACGACAACCTGAAAGTCACGCTGGAGAAGACCAAAATCGATCTCGAAGCGACGGCGGCACAGGTGGGCGCGGATTTCAACACGGCAAAACTCGAAGCCGACCGCGACTCCGAACTGGCCAAGCAGGGTCTCAGCTCGGCCCTCGACGCGAAGATTTCGGCGGTGAAGGCGCAGCAGTTGAAGGAGCGGTACGCACTCGAGCAACAGCGCCTGAAGATCAATTCCTCGGCCGAAGAGGCGCAACTGGCCGCGCAGAAAGTCAAGGTCGAGCAACTCGCGGCAGAGTACAACTTGAAGAAGAGCCAGTTGGACCAGCTTAAGGTGAAGGCCGGATTTGACGGCACTCTGCAGCAGCTTCCCACGCCTGTCGAGGTGGGCCAAAAGGTAACGTCCGGGACCCCATTGGGCAAGATCGCACAGCCTTCCAAACTGAAGGCCGAGTTGAAGATCGCCGAAACGCAGGTAAAGGATGTCGCAATCGGGCAGCCGGCGAGCATCGACACGCGCAACGGCTTGATCGAGGGCCGGGTGTCCCGTATCGATCCCTCCGTTTTGAACGGAACGGTGACGGTGGATGTGGCGCTGAAAGGGCCGCTGCCCGCGGCCGCGCGCCCCGACCTGAGCGTGGATGGAACGATTCAGCTCGAAAAGCTGAACGACGTAGTGTACGTCGGTCGGCCCGTCTTTGGTCAGCAGGACGCGGCGGTTCAACTCTTCAAGATCGAACCGGACGGGAAATTTGCCAACAAAGTGAAAGTTACTTTCGGGCGGGCTTCTGTGAACACCATTGAAGTGAAAGAAGGGCTGCAGGTCGGCGACAAAGTGATTCTGAACGATATGTCGAGCTATGACAGCTACGACCGCATTCGATTGAATTGAACAAACCAGGCGCGCGCTGCGTAAGAGCTGGAGGAAGGTGCAGGGATGACGAACGGTACGGAAACGCTAATCAAGCTGGATGCCGTCAGCAAGGTCTTCGTAACCGACGAAGTGGAGACCCACGCGCTTGCGGATATCCACTTTCACGTGAACAAGGGAGAGTACCTGTCGATTGCGGGGCCTTCGGGCTGCGGCAAATCGACGCTGCTGGCGATTCTGGGCTTGCTGGACACGCCCAGCGACGGCGCCTATTATCTCGACGGGAAACCGGTCACGGGGCTAAAAATGTCGGAGCGGGCGCGCATCCGCAACCGCGAGATCGGCTTCATCTTCCAGGCATTCAATCTGATTGGCGACCTTACCGTGTATGAGAATGTCGAGCTGCCGCTGACGTACCGCGGAATGGGATCGGCGGAGCGGAAGAAGCGGGTGCAGGAATCGCTTGAGCGGGTGGGCATGCAGCACCGCATGAAGCACTATCCTTCGCAACTCTCCGGAGGGCAGCAACAGCGCGTGGCGGTGGCGCGGGCATTGGCGGGCGATCCGTTGATCCTGCTCGCCGACGAGCCCACCGGAAACCTGGACTCGCACAATGGCGAGGCAGTGATGACTCTGCTGCGCGAACTGCATAAAGCCGGTGCGACCATTTGCATGGTGACCCACGATCCGCGCTACGCCGAATTTGCCGATCGCACCATCCACCTGTTCGATGGCAAGATCGTCGAGCAGCAAATGGAGAAGACGGTCAACTAAGGCTTGGGGTGCGCCGCAAAAAACTCGAGCATGGGACCGAATTCACCGATAATCGCATCATAGTGGCCGGCGGCGGGCAACTCGACGTACACTACCGGAGCGCCCAACTTGCGAGCAGCGGCCACCATAGCGCGCGATTGCTTTACCGGCACAGTTTCATCCAGCGCGCCATGAACCACGTACTGAGGCACGCCGCGCAATTTTTCCATGTCCGCCGGGTTCCCTCCCCCTGCAATGGGTCCCAGCGCCGCGAAGATGGCGGGGTGTTGCGCCGCCAGCCGCCACGTCGCATAGGCTCCCATCGAGTGGCCCATTAAGTAGATGCGCCGGGGATCGATCCGATAGTCGCGCTGCACTTCGGCCAGAACGTCGAAAACGTCCTGCTCGGCCGGGCCGCGATAGCCCGAGATTGGGCCGCGCCCTTTCGGACACACCACAAGGAAACCCAGCCGCTGAGCTTCCGGCTTTAACGGCGATTCCGGATAGCTGTCGAAGAAATCATTCTCATCGCCGCCGGAACCGTGCAGAGCCACAACGAGCGGAAAGTCGCGCTGTCCATCGTAGGAATTCGGAACGAACAGGCGGTACGGTTGCAGCGTTTGATCGACGGCGGAACGGTAAGCCCTGCGGAAGTCTCCGTGCTTCGCCCCGAACGGATCACGGCCCGCGGCCAAATCGTCCAGGATGGCGTTGGCGGCGGCAAACTGTTCGCTGAACGGATACGTGCTGAACCGGCGAAAGCCTTCTTCGCCGCTATCGGCGCGCTCATAAAAGCGCAAAATGTATTCCGCGGTGGCCAACGCGGCCTGACTCTTCGGCGTTCCACCCGGGGAAATGTGAGCGAGTCTTTCGCCGAGAGCCGCGGCTGCGTGCGAGAGGCTCTCGATATGCACCGTAACGGATTTTAGCAGGATATCGTGGAGGATCTCCGGAGCCGGCTGACCCGCAGGAGAGATACGCACTTCAAGCGAGTAATTGCCGCCTGGAAGATCGGGAGCCGGAAAGCGTATGGTGAACGGAAGACGCGAAGAATCGAGAGTTACCGGCCGGACAAGTTGACGCCCGCCACCCTTTCCATCGGCGGCAAGAAACACCGTCGCCGTCACTTTAGCCTCATCGGATTGCGTGGTGGGATAGAGAGGCGCCAGCGATAGCACCACCGGTTGGCCTGGATCAACCAGAAAATGGTTTGTGCGCGCTTCGAGCGATGAAGCGAGATCGAGGGCTGGCGTCCATACCACGTTGCGGACTACCGCAGTCGCATGCGCATAGGCGCGAAGCGCCTCGGCGAACCGGCCGGATTGGGCATCGCGCCGGGCCTCCTGTTCCATAAGATCTGTCTGGTTGCGCTGGGCTTCCGTGAGCTGGAATCCCTGCTTCTGTGCTTGAAACCGGTCGGCAGCGGCTTTCACCATAGCCGCGCTCTGCGCCTGGGCGACGGCGGCAAAGGCGAGAGCTAGCAAAAAGATAAGGAGTCTCACGCGGGGGAACGCATCTTCTTCGCGAATTTTTGCCGGAACTTCTGCACCTTCGGCGAGACTACAAAAGCGCAGTAGGGCTGGCTGGGATGAGAACGGAAATAGTTCTGGTGATAGTCTTCGGCTTTGTAGAATGTACCGGCGGGTTCGAGTTCGGTGACAATGGGCGAATCCCAAATGTGCTCGGCCGTGAGTTCGCGCATCAGTTCTTCCGCCGTAGACCGTTGCCCCTCATCGAGATAAAAAATAGCAGACCGGTATTGCGTGCCCACATCGTTGCCCTGGCGGTTCCGAGTGGTAGGGTCATGAATGGCGAAAAATACCTCGAGAATTTCGCGGTAAGAGGTCTGTTCAGAATCAAACGTAATGCGCGCGGCCTCTGCGTGACCGGTAGCTCCGGAGCAAACCTGCTCGTAGCTAGGATTGGGGATGTGTCCGCCAATGTAGCCGGATTCCACGCCGCTGATCCCTTCCATCTCCTGATAAACCGCTTCCAGGCACCAGAAACAGCCGCCGGCTAAGATCGCAATTTCCTGTTTTGCCATGTGGATTTACTTTTGCAAGGCGACCGTAACTATGACGGTGGCGGTGACGCTGACCTCGCCGTTCTGAATCGGCGTCGCTACTCTCTCCGCCGCCGCGAAAACGGGCCGCGTGAATCCCACCTCCTCCTGCGCGGAGATGACGGCTCCGGTCCTGGCTCCCAGACCGGCGGCAATCGCGGCCGCATTCGCCAGCGCCTCCTTGGCCGCGAGGCCAAGGGCCTGCTGTTGGACAGGCTGCGGGTTCTTCAGCGTGAAGGAGACACCGATGATGTTATTCGCCCCCGCTGCGGTCGACGCGTCAATCAGCCTGCCCACCAGCGATATATCGTCGGTGGTTACCTGGATGTTGTTCGTCGCTGTGTAGCCGATGATGCGCTGGTTGCGCGGCTCCGCAGCATACCGCGGCGCTATTGAATAACTGCGCGTGGGAGCGGATCCAGTCTTCCCGAGCACCTGCTTTATAGCGCTCAGGACGGCCGTCGTGGCGCCGGCGTTCGCCGTGGCGGCGGATTCCGCGGTACCCGCTTCGGTCACCACTCCGATGATTAACTGAGCCTGATCGGGAGTGGCCGAGACGGAAGCTGTCCCCGTGGCTTGAATGCTGCCGGGCGGCGGTGTAGTTACGGACGTTTGGGCCAACAGAAGTGCCGGAGCAAACAGAGCGGCCCAAGCGATGGCGGCGCGCGCCATATCACCCCTTGACAGCTACGGGCGCCAGATCGCGGCTGGCGATGACGCGGTCGATCATGCCGTACTGCACGGCCTGCTCCGGCTCCATGATGTAATCCCGGTCCACATCCTTCGCCACCCGCTCAATCGTCTGGCCGGTGGCTTCCGCCAGCATGTTGTTCAGGATTTCCCGCATGCGCAGAATTTCGCGCGCGTAGATATCGATATCGGCTGCCTGCCCAGCCAGACCCTGCATGGACGGCTGGTGAATCATGATCCGGGAATTGGGCAAGCTGAAGCGTTTTCCTTTAGTTCCCTTCGCCAGAAGCACTGCCGCCATGGAAGCGGCTTGGCCGACGCAGATAGTGACGATATCCGGACGGATGAACTCCATAGTGTCCAGAATCGCCAATCCGGAAGTAATGGAGCCGCCCGGCGAATTGATGTAAATCGAGATGTCTTTTTCCGGGTCTTCCGCTTCCAGAAACAGCAATTGAGCGATCACCAGATTGGCCACCTGGTCATCAATCGGGGTGCCCAGAAAGATAATGTTCTCTTTTAGGAGCCTGGAATAGATGTCGTACGCACGTTCGCCCCGCGAAGTTTGCTCCACAACCATCGGGACGAGGACCGAGTTTCCCATTCTGCCTCCGGGTTTGATTGAGAGCGCCTGAACAGACCGCTGCTGGCCGGTTGGGACGCTAAGCTCGCTTGGCGGCTGCCGCCCGCCGGCCTTTGCGCTGCTTGGTTAGAGCGAGATTCTTCTTCTTAAGCTCCAGCGCCTTGACCAGGTCGGCGATCGTATTCCGCCCCAAATAATCCATGATACGCCCTCGCAAAGCGACCCAGCTATCATGCATAGAACAGGGCATTTCGTCGGAGCACTCGGAGAGGCCGCTGGCGCACTGTTGATACGGCGCAAGACCATCGAGAGCCTCCACGATGTCCACTAGGCGGATTTCGCCGGGTTCGACCCGCAGGGCGAAGCCTCCAGTCGGTCCTTTGCTGGAGCGGAGCAGGCCCTTTCGGGCTAGTTGTTGGAGAATTTTGGCAAGGAAGTGCGCGGGGATATCTTCCTGCTCCGCGATATTCTTCACCATGGCAAATTTGCCGTCGGGCACCTGGGCGAGGTGTACGAAAGCGCGAATGGCATACTCGGCCGAACGAGAATAGATCATCCTGTTCTCCAGGGAAAATCGGAAAACTCTACTCCGTTATCTTAAAATGCCAAGCTATCTGGATGCAAGTAGGTGATTCGCCCTACTTGAGTTGTGTCTTCAAGTACTCCGCCAGGCCCCCGAGTTCTAATATGCGGCGCACCGATTCCGGTAAAGAGGCGAATGAGTACTGGGAGTCATAGTGCTGAATTAAACCTTTGGCTAAGTCGATGCGAATCTCATCGCCTTCGTTGACAGCGCTATATAGAGCGGGACACTCTACGATCGGCAGTCCATCATTGATTGCGTTGCGGTAAAAAGTGCGGGCGAAGGAGCACGCCACCACTGCCTTAATGCCGAGGCCCTGAATGGCGGTGGCGGCTTGCTCCCGAGCGCTCCCGCAACCGAAATTGCGGCCGGCGACCAGAATCTCGTAATTCCGCAGCTTGTGCGGAAATCCTTCGCCCAGCATCTCGAAGGCGTGCTGGCCAAGCCGCTCGCGATCGATATAGATTAGATAGCGCCCCGGAATAATGATATCGGAGTTGATGTTGTCGCCGAATTTGTATACCCGGCCCTGAACGATGAGTTCCATATCTAATAGAGGAATTCGCGAGGATCGGTAATCACCCCCCGAATCGCCGAAGCCGCAAGAGTAGCCGGGCTTGAAAGATAAATCTGCGACTTGTTGCTGCCCATCCGTCCCAGAAAATTGCGATTGGCGGTGGAGAGGCAAACTTCGCCATCGGCCAGCATGCCTCCATCGCCGGCGCAGGCGCCGCATCCAGGATTGGTAACCATGCCTCCGCTTTCGAGCAGTGTCTGCAACACGCCGGAATTCATCGCCTGAAGCATGATCTGCTTCGACCCCGGCGTAATAATGAGCCGTACTCCGGGATGAATGCGGCGCCCCTTGAGAATACGGGCGGCAACCACAAGGTCGTCGTACTTCGCATTAGCGCACGAACCCAGGAACGCCTGATCGATGTGCGTGCCGGCCACTTCCCCGATCGGCTTGGTGTTCTCTACCTCGTGCGGGCAAGCGACCATCGGCTCGAGTTGCGCAAGCTCCACTTCCAGATGACGAGCGTATTGAGCATCGGCATCTGCGTAAACAGGTCGGAAAGGGCGGCCTTCGGTGAGACGGCCGCGAAGATATTCGGCCGTAGCGTCATCGGGAGGGATGAACACACATTTGACGCCCATTTCCATCGCGAGGTTAGCCATGGTCATGCGCTCCGAGATACCGAACTCTGAAACGCTGCCGTAAAATTCAACGGAATTGTAGGTGCAGCCATCGGCGCCCAGTTTTCCGATGAGATGCAGCATCAGATCTTTCGCGTAGACACCCGGGCCAAAGCGCCCGTGGAGAACGATGCGCACACTCTCCGGCACCTTCATCCACAGTTTGCCGGTGATCCACACGGAAGCCACTTCGGTATAGCCGATGCCGGTGCCGAGCGCGCCCAGGCTGCCGTAAATCGTGCAATGCGAATCGGTGCCGACGATCAGGTCGCCCGGCGCGACATGACCGGCCTCCATCAGAACAAGATGCGCGATGCCGGAATCGATATCGTAGAACTTCTGAATGCCGAACTTGCGCGCGAAATTGCGGGAAATCTGTTGATCGGCGGCGTACTTCTCCGTCTTTGCAGGCGAGATGTGGTCAAGCACGATCGCCAGACGGTTGGGATCGTAAAGCTTGGTCGCGCCGACACGCTCCATCACGCTAACCGAGCGCCAGGTGGCGGTGTGGCTCATGACGAGATCGGGATATGCGTCGACGATTTCCCCGGGCGCAACCGAATCGCGGCCGGACTTTGCGGCAAGGATCTTTTCAGCGATCGTCATTTCCAGAATTCATCATCTCACGCGCCGGGTGTCGCCTCCGGCCTGGGCCGCGCGCGCCAGAACCGGAGCGTGGCAGCGACGCGAAGCCCGCGCGGCGTCCAGCCCTGCAGCCGGCGTATGACTTTGTAGAAACGCCCAGGCACCACGATCAGCTCGCCGCGCGCGAGCCCTTTGAGCGAAGCATCCACCACGTCGTCAGCCTTCATCCACAGCCGCGCCGGGATACGGCCGCGGTCCATGCCGATCACGTCCTGGAATTCGGTGATCGTAAACCCGGGACAGAGCGCCTGAACTTGAACCGGCGAGCCGGCCGTCTTGAGTTCCATATCCAAGCCCTCGGTGAAGCTGTTCATCCAGGCCTTGGTGGCGCAGTAGCTGACGCTGCCCGGGTTCTGTCCGAACGCGGCCACGGACGACACATTGATGATGGCCCCGGCTCGCCGGGCAACCATCCCGCGAAGGGCGGCATGGGTGAGCCGCATGGTCGCAATCACGTGCAGCTTGTGCATGCGGTCCTGGCTATCCACGGGGATTTCGAAGAACCGCCCCATGCTGCCGAACCCCGCATTGTTAACCAGCAGGGCGAGATCAGGAACCGCGAGAATACGATTTTCAACAAGTTGGAGACCAGCCTCTTCGGCGAGATCGGCCTGCAGCACTTCCGCTCCGCTAAGTTCCGAAGCGATCCGGTCGAGGCGGTCTCTCCGCCGCGCCACCAAGATGAGGCGGTATCCTTCGGCGGCGAGCCTCCTGGCAAATACGGCGCCGATGCCGCTGGAGGCGCCGGTGATGAGGGCAACAGGAGCGCCAGACATTAAAGGTTCCCATCAGTATCTTAGCGAGCCGGCAGCGTAAAATAGGTCCAGGTTGCACTAATCCGCGCATGATCGCTTTCTGAGCAGCGACCAAAGGGAGCGGTCAAGTTTACGCTGGTTTCCGCAACTTGAGTGTTGGCGATGAGCGAAATCACCCAATTGCGCAAGCTGACAGCGCACGTCAAAGCGGCCGGTTGAGCGTCGAAACTGAGTCCAAAGTTGTTGGACAAAGTGTTGGCCACCGTGCCCCGCTGGGCGGATGAGAATGTGCTCGTTGGGTTTGACACTGCCGACGATGCCGGCGTGTACAAGCTGACGCCGGATCTCGCCCTCGTGCAGACGGTCGATTTCTTCACACCCATCGTGGACGACCCGTACACCTTCGGCGCCATCGCCGCCGCCAATGCGCTGAGCGACATCTACGCAATGGGAGGCCAGCCACTTTCGGCTCTCACGCTGCTGGCATGGCCCGCCAAGGGAGATCTCGACGACCTCGAACAGATTCTCAAAGGCGGCGCGGAAAAAATGCGCGAAGCCGGCTGCTCGATCCTCGGCGGCCACAGCATCGCCGACGAGGAAATCAAATTCGGCTACTCGGTTACCGGCCGCGTCCATCCCGCCCGGTACAAAGCCAATGCCGCCGCGATCCCCGGCGACGCTCTGGTCTTCACCAAGCGCCTCGGCACCGGCGTAATCAGTACAGCGCTGAAACGCGGCATTGCCGATGAGGCGCACGTCGAAGAGGCGATCCGCTCCATGCTTACGCTCAACCGCCGCGCCTGCGAAGAAATGCTTCGCTTCGATGTCCATGGCTGCACCGATGTCTCCGGCTTCGGGCTGATAGGGCACGCGCGCGAGATGGCCCTTGCCAGCAAGGTCACTCTGGAAATTGCGGCGAATTGCTTGCGTCTCCTTCCTGGGGCGCTCGAATACGCCGAAAAAGGCGCCATTCCCGCGGGCTTGAAGAACAATCGCGAGTTCGCTTCCTGCGACGTTGAACTGGTCCATCCACCGGCTGCCGCCCTCGAAAGCTTGCTCTACGATCCGCAGACTTCCGGCGGGCTGCTGATCACTCTGCCCGAAAACGATGCCGCCGCGCTGGTTGCCTCGCTTGATGCCGCCTATCGGATCGGCCAGGTGCTGCCGCGTGGCCAAAAAGCTATCCGAGTCACATGAATCGTAATCCCATAATCCTCGCGCTCGATTTCGAATCCGCCGCCGAGGCCCTGGCGCTTGTGGATCGCCTGGGCGATCGAGTCAACTTCTACAAGATCGGCATGGAACTCTACGCCGCGGCCGGAATGACGTTCGCCCGCGAGTTGCGCGCCCTGGGCAAGGACGTATTTCTCGATATGAAGTTCTACGATATCGGCGAAACCGTGCGCCGCGCGGTCTGCCAGGTGGCTCGCGCCGGCCTGCAATTGCTCACCATCCACGGCAGCCGCCCCGTCATGCAGGCAGCGATCGAAGGGCGCGGTTCTGCCGGCCTGAAACTTCTCGCCGTCACCGTCCTCACCAGCTACGATCAGCAGGATATCCAGGATCTCGGTTATCCTTGCGAGGTCGCGCCGCTGGTCGATCTGCGCGTTCGGAAAGCGCTCGAAACCGGTATCGACGGCGTAGTCACTTCCCCTCTCGATGCCGCGCGCGTGCGGCGAATCGCTGGCCCCGATCTGCTGATCGTCACGCCCGGGGTGCGTTCCGCGGGCAGCGCCAAAGGCGATCAGAAACGCGTCGCGACGCCGGCGGAGGCGATTCGCGATGGCGCCGACTTTGTGGTCATCGGACGCCAGATCACCCGCGCCGCCGACCCCGCCGGAGAAGCGGCCCGGGTGCTGGAAGAAATCGCATCGCTTTGAGAACAGCCGCCATTCGCATCGGCACCTCCGGCTGGCACTACCTCCACTGGCGCGGCCCTTTTTATCCGCCCGACCTCCCCACATCGAAAATGCTGGCCTTTTACACCCGCCAATTCGATACGGTCGAGCTGAATAATACTTTTTACCGTCTCCCGCCGCCCACAGCCGCAGCGGAATGGCGCGCTCAAACGCCGCCGGGCTTTCTGTTCGCCGCCAAGGGTAGCCGCTTCCTAACACATATGAAGAAGCTGAAAGATCCGGAAGCCGGCGTTCAAAAGTACTTCGAGCGGATCGCTCCTTTAGGCCGGAAGCTTGGCCCCATCCTGTTCCAGTTGCCGCCCCACTGGAGCGTCGACTGCGAGCGTCTCAACACATTCCTTGCCGCTCTCCCACGCGGCCATCGCTACGCTTTCGAACTTCGCGATCCTTCCTGGCACGTTCCCGAGGTTTACCGCATCTTACGCCGGCGCCGCGCGGCTTTCTGTATCTTCGAAATCGCCGGCTTCTATTCGGGCATCCAGCTCACTACCGACTTCACTTATGTGCGCCTGCACGGCCCCGGAGGCCCATACCAGGGCAGCTACACGAGCCGGAAGCTCGAAGAGTGGGCGGAAACCATTCGCGCTTGGCGGAACGAGTTGCGCGCCATCTATGTGTACTTCGATAACGATCAGGCGGCCTACGCGGCGGAAAACGCGCTGGCTCTGAAGAAGCTGGTGGCTTGATGTGGAGTGGCCGTTGGCTGGGAGGCAGGGATTCGAACCCCGATACGCCTTGGAACGACTGAAGGGTTGTGACAACGCCTAAGTTCGGCATTGATGAGCAGGTTTCAAAAGGGCAGCTTATCCATCTGACCGCGGACTTCTACGTACGGCTTTTCTGCCGAGGGAGAGTTATTCTTTACTCAGATGATTGTGGCCGTGCGAATCCTATTCAAAACGTCGGCTCTCGTTGGCTTGCCCCTCTTTTGCGTGGCGCAGGACCAACCGGCTGGCGCGTGGCTCGATTCCGTGGCGCCAGCTCAATGGAACCAACCAGGGGCCAAGTTGCCTATGCCTCCGAAGGATGTGCAGAAAAACGTCACGCCGGAGTTTTGCAAAGGTCATGACCATCCCTTAAAGCTCGAAGAAGAACGTGCGGTGGCCCGCGCGGGATGGCTGGTTTTCGCGTCGTATCAGGACGGCGAGGGCCTAACTGTCGTTGGGGGTGCCGCCAGCGAAGACGGTATGTGCCGGCCGGACCCATACCAGTTCTTCGTATTTTTCCAAGGCAGGTACGCCGGGACGTTATCGCCGCGGCTTATGAGGGCGCGTACGGATGGTAGCGTCAACAAGGTTTCTTTTGTGGACGGGAAGGTCGTGGCGGCGTTTAGCCGTTATACACCCGCGGACCCGCTATGCTGTCCTTCACGGGTTTCGGAGGCAACATATGAAGTTGGGCAGGAGAGCGGCGAACCTGTGGTGAAGGTAGTTAGCGTTCAGACGGGACGACCCTGAGATTGTCCGCGATTGCTCTGGCGCCGGGGCAACAAACGGCGTGAAAACGTGGATAAACTCGTTCAGCCGCAACGCCATCCATATTGCTGAGGCAAATTTTGCCGCTTGAAAGATCATTATTCTTACGACCGCACAACACATCTTCTGAAAGTGGCTGACCAGATCGGCTCGGTCTCTCGTACGCGGCACGTCGAGTATCTTGCCATCATGAGCGATGGAATCTATTACAAAGCCAGTGTCCTGAGCGGGAATGCGTTTACAAAACCTCTCGACCTTGCCGAGGATCATGTCTGCATCGGCCGTCCACGCGAAAGGCTTAGGATTTTTGTTCCTCTTTTCCAAGTAGGCGAGCATGGCTTTTCCAGCGATCGAACACTGGTGTGGCTTTCACGTCTGGCCAGAGTCGTGGAGTGAGCCCCACGGGAGAGACTTACTGATACCAAT
>DATBID010000347.1:0-4979 GCA_036557125.1 Bryobacteraceae bacterium
CGCTGCCGCAGAAACCCACCATGCGCACCTTGAGCAGGATCTGCCCGTCGGTGAGCGCCGGCTCCGGAACGTTCTGAACCGATGCCTCACCGGGCTTGCGAAGTACGAGAGCTTTCATGGGTACGAGGAGAAAAGTAGAAGGTGCGGGTAATGGAAGTCAACCAAGGCGGGTTGACGCAGCGCTCACTGTGGCAGTTCTCCGCGTACTCGGCGGCAAAAAAATTACCGCCGAGAACCCAAAGAGTTCCGCAGAGAGCACTGAGTTGACAGTCGGGGCCCGTCCTATGGCTGATAAATCTGCACGTTCGGATACAGCGTGCCTTTGCCGATCAGGTCGCTGGAACTGCCACTAATGCAGAACAGTTGTCCTCCGGCAACGGCCGAGCCCGGAGCAATCACTGCCTGCAGCAGAGACGCAGTCGCCGCCCATTTATTTGTAGACAGTTTGAATGCCTCCGACACACCGACCGCGCCGGCGGTAGTGTGGCCGCCTGCGACAAACAGCTGTCCCGATATAGCTCCATAGCAGGCTGCATTGCGCGGCGTCGCGTCCGCGGCGAGTGCGCTCCACTTGTTGGTGGATATGTTATATGCCTCATTGTCTCCGGAAGGACCGGAAGTAGTCGTTCCATCGGCCGAGACGACTGTCGTTCCCAGCAAACCTCCAGCCGGTTCCGATTTTCCGGCCAACAGCGGCGCTTCTGTCGTCCAGGAGTCCGCGACAGTGTCGTATGCTTCGACCGTATTGAGCCGCTGGATGCTGGTTCCATTCCCGCCAATCACATAGACCTTGGTTCCGGCGACGACGGCCGTTGTGCTGCCGCGCGCCGTCGGCATGGCAGACTTCGGCGTCCAGGCGTTCGTCGTGGGGTTATAGGCCCACACTGCATTTACAGCGGTTGCGCTTGTGCCTCCACTATATCCGCCGAAAATGTACAAAACGCTTTTCACCACAGCGGCTGAACCCCCTCCGGTTGTGGCTGGCAGTGGCGCTGCGGTGCTCCAGGTATTGTTTGTGATGTTGTAGACCTGATTCGTAGCAATGTTTCCGCTGGCGGTTCCTCCGCCTACGACGTAGATCTTGCTGCCAATCGCGCCCGTGCCCGCCGGATAGTTCACCGGAGTTGGGATCGCCTTCCCACTTGCCCACGTGTTGTGAACGACAAATTTCCGCAGACTCTTGAGCGTCGTGGAGCCCGTGGTGACTGTAAGGGTTCCGCTTGATGCGCCGGCAGGAATCTTCGCTTGAATGAATGTTGTGCCGGTGAGTGCGGTGGCTGTTGCGGTTACACCGTTGAACTTGACTACCGATGCATTGCTGAAACCCTGGCCAAGGATTCCAATCACCGCTCCTACCTTGCCGGAATACGGCATAGGGGTGATGAACGCCGGAAGCGTGTCGTTCATCTCGTAAAAGACTCCGCATCTTCCGGTCAGGCATGGGCTGACATTGCCCGTGCCGCCAGTGTCTGTGTCTCCGTACAAAATGCCATTCGTGTTCTGGAACAGAGTCACTTGCGGAGCCGCACCCCCCGTCGTATCAAAGTTGTGCTGCACTGTGAGTGCGCCGGCGCTCGTCATTTTGAAAAGCGTTCCCGCCGCACCGCTGCCCGCGTTGTCGTTCACGCCATAGAAATTGCCGTCGCTTGCCTGGACCAGGCCCGCGTATGGAGATCCGCCGTCGCTGGCCCCGTTATTGCTATGAAGCACAGTCAGCGTACCCGATGACGAAATCTTGAACGCGATCCCGGAATTCGACGTTCCGCCGCTCTGCGTTGTCCCGTAGAAAGCGCCATCTGCACCTTGAATCAGTGGGCTGCGAGGCAAGCGCCCGTGAGTGCTATCGAAATTGAAGAGCACGGTAAGCGCGCCCGCGGAAGTAATTTTGAAAACGACGCCACCGCCGTTGCTGCCGCCAAACGTTGTGGTGCCATACAAGTTGCCATCCGACCCCTGAAGCAGCGGAGCGCTCGGCGTAGAACCATGTGTCGTATCAAACGCATACAGCATAGTGAAGACGCCGGCAGAAGTGAGCTTGTAGACGGTTCCCAAGCCATGAACGCCACCAAGACTGGTCGTGCCATACCAGTTGCCATCACTTCCTTGAATCGGCGGCGCAACCGCATTGGAACCGTCGGTGCTGCTGGTGAAGCTGTAGAGCGTCGTAAGAGTACCCGTCGGCGTGATCTTGAATATGGTTCCGGAGCCGTGGGCGCCGCCCAAAGGAGTGGCGCCGTAAAAGTTGCCGTCGAGACCGAGCGTCAGTCCGCCCGGGGGCTGGCTGCCATCCGTGCCTTTGAAACTGTATATAACAGTGGCCGTCCCTGCAGGCGTGATCTGGACAACGGTGCCGTTGCCGTTTCCGCCGGATGGCGTCGTCGTGTACAGGTTGCCGTCGCGACCTTGGGCAATGACTCCAGAAAAGGCGGGATTGCGAGCGTCTGCGCTGACACTGCCGAAGTTGTAGAGGACGCCGAACTGCGCAAAGGCAGAAGTTGGGATAGCGGCTAGGATAATTGCGAGTAAGGTAGAAATCGCAATCGCGGCGGCATCGCGGCGCATAAAGAGCCTCCTGACGGAAAGGACTACTTCACCTTGTGATTGGACGACGGGGCCCCAGCCGGCGAAGGGGAGAAACAGGCGCAGGCTAATGGGCGGAGATGTTATCCCACCCAGAGCAGGCTGTCAACCGCGCCCAGCTTGGGTTTTCATTGAAACGGCGCAGATCTCTGTGGGCCGAAAGAAGAGCTATTTCGTTTCGGGTTCAATTTTCTTCGGTTCAACCTTGTGCGCCGCGGTGACATTTGCGGGTTTATCATCGAAAGTGGTATCAGGAGCGAAGGCTAGCTTCTCATGCTGGTTGTAGCCAACCTCGCGTATCACGTCGTGCCAGCCGTCGTCCCAACTAACGCGGGCTTCATCCCCGACGATTGTCCAAATTCCATGACTGGCGCCGAGCGACCGAGTTGCCTCTCCATTTGCTTGAAAGGTGATAAAGAACGTCCCGCTGTTGCCGTCGCCTACCTCCCACTTACCAAGGAAGTGGTCCGGCCCTAGCACGGAATCGCTTGCAGTTTTGTACTCAATTCGCGCGATATCCGACATCGAGTAGGTTTCCTGATGGCCATCCTTGAAAACGATGATCACTGACGTCGGTTCGGCTGAAGTTGGCTTGTCCGGTGACGTCTGCGGCGGATGAGGTGTGGCTGCGTAGGCATTGACCATGACTGCCGTTACGAGCGAAATGATCTGAACCAGTTTGGGCATGACGTCTACACTCCTATTACGCGGTGCTAGGATGACCAGAATCGGGCCATTGGTCTTCTGATTGCGATGTTTGGATGTCAATTGGAAAGCGCTGGGAGACGTTCCGAGACTTTACTCTACATGAACAGGAACGGTAAGCTTTTTCCCCTCGACTACATACTCCAGTTGATAGTCCGCTTTCTTCTTCGGCATCACAGGAAAGTAGACGTATCCGGCCACAGGCTTGGTAGTTGCGCCTTCAGAGAGACCTTTTTCCGTCAGTTCGCTCTCCATGACAGCGCGATCCCTGTCGCTTACGCCAGGACCGTTTGAACCGCCAACAGCCACACCCACTCCAGCCTGAGTGTAGACACCACTCCCGCGTCGTGGCGCGCCTGTAACGGGATCATAAGAGGTTCCTGACTCGTAGCCAATTCCGGTAGAAGGATAGATGGCGACGTCGCGATCTCCCGCTGCTTTCTGCTGAATCGAAGCGGCGACAATTTTTGCGCTCGAAGGTTTTGTGGCAGACGCGCCATTCTTGGTGCGAAGAGCAAAGTCGTTCAGTGAAACATTGAGTGAAGTCGCTTGGTCGGGGTAGAGCGCAATTTCCACGACCATGCAGCAACGATTCAAATCAGAGACGAAGGCCTTTCGGGCCTCCTCACGGCTGAGCAACTTTGCACCCAGGCTGGCGCTGCTGTCTTGCGCGTGCAGAGGATATTGATCTGCTGAGGAGCGAGGGACGGTTCCCTTCGGACCTGCCAGTGCCGTTGAAACAAAAAGCAGAGCAGCGAAGGTGGAAATGATCTTGTTCACATTCTCTCTCCGTCGGTCGAGGGCTTGACCAACTTCGCTTCGATTTTCAGTGTCTTGCCCGTCAGCACATAGACGCGCTGCTGGTATTCGCGACCATCGGGCGTCGACAACACCAGATCGTATACGCCCGGGTCGAGCCAGAAGCTCTTGAGGTGCTCAACGGTACCTGCATAGCCGCCGTTGAGATAGACGGTCGCATCCTTCGGTGCGTCATTCAGCTTTACTTCACCTTTCCCGTCGGCAGGGGTGAAGTAGCCAGCGGGGTAGCCCGCCGGATAAAAGCCCCAGATTGAATCCCACCATAATGATGCCGCAATGGGGGAGTAGTAAGGACCGTACGGAAAACCGTAGGGATAAACGCCTGGCCCGAAATGCGCGTACCCCGCCGAGACTGAGAATCCGCCCAAGCGAACGTGTGTCTCCTGCCCGGAAGACTGGTGATCATTTTGATTGCCCGAGGCAGCCATAGCTTCGTGATCTTGAGTCTGCGCGTTCGTTTGGGATGCGTTGCTCAGGGATGCGTTGGAGCCATTGGGCGTCGCTGACGGAGCGTCCTGAGCGTAGATACTCGCGACGAATGCGAGCAAAATTCCGAGGCATAACGTGGCCCGTTTCATACGTACACCTCGCTACCCTTAGTTATATTCCTATTATCAAGCTGGAGTTGCCAGGTCTCTGAGTTTTTTTCTACGGAACTCACCAAATAGGAGCCTGCAGTCCAGATAGCTTTTACTTGGACTGCCCAAAGACTACCTTCACCAACGGAATGTCTGACCGGAACGGTCCAGTTGTACGCGCGTAGGTGATGTATTGGATTTGTCCATCGCCCTCGGCAAATTCGGTGTGTGCGTGCCCGGCGTAGTCGGCATTGTTGTTCCAGCCTTTCAGACCCGTAAACAGAAGTGCCTGATCCG
>DATBID010000348.1:0-8436 GCA_036557125.1 Bryobacteraceae bacterium
AATCTGCGAACAGGTCTAGCACCGGGAGGTCGGCTCCGCTTTGTGTGCTGGCGCGCGATCCAGGAGAATCCCTGGCTGCAGATTCCGCTGCACGCGGTTTATGAGCATATGCCGAGGCTTCCGAAGCCAGGACCGGAAGAGCCGGGCCCGTTCTCGTTTGCGGACTCCGAACGAGTAACCCGCATCCTCACAGCGGCCGGTTTTTCCGCGCCGTCCTTCACGCCGCTCGACGTTCCGATGGATCTTGCGGCCGGAGGCGGCCTCGAAGACGCCGTGCGGCATTCTGTAGAGACCGGTCCTGCCCGACGCGCGTTGGAGGGGCAGACCGATGAGATCCGCGCCCGTGCCGCGGACTCAATCCAGCGCGCGCTGGCGCCCTATGCTTCGCCGGGAGGAGTCATACTGCCGGCCGCTGCATGGCTGGTGGCGGCAAACCGGATCGATTAGCCGATAGTCAAAGACATTCGCAATCGTCGGCGTGCTTCGTTATACTTCCGCCATGCCACATGTGACGAGCCATGTCCCTGGTTCCTTCTGCTGGTTGGAACTGTCCACCACCGACCAGAATGCCGCCAAGCAGTTCTACAGCTCTGTGTTTGGCTGGACGATCGACGACCAGCCTATGGGCCCCGGCGAGGTATACACGATGTTCAACATCGAGGGCCGTAATGCCGCCGCTGCCGCAAGCATGAACGAGCGCATGCGCGCGCAGGGCGTGCCGCCGCACTGGATGCCGTTTCTGTGTGTGGAATCGGCCGATGCGACGGTGGCCAAAGCGCAGCAAGCCGGAGGAAAAGCGATGGCTCCTGCCTTCGACGTCTTCGATTTCGGCCGCATGGCCGTGCTCGCGGATCCAGCCGGAGCGCATTTTTCGATATGGCAGCCAAAGCAACATCCCGGGACCGGCATCACCGGGGTGCCCGGGACGATTTGCTGGGCCGATCTGATGACTCCGGACCAATCGGGCGCCGCGAAGTTCTATGGCGAGGTGTTTGGCTGGAAATTGGAACCGGGGCAGGATTCGAGCGGCTACCTTCACATCAAGAACGGGAGCGAGTTCATTGGCGGAATTCCTCCCGCGGAACAGCGGCCGCCCGATGTGCCGCCTCACTGGATGCTGTACTTCCTGGTCGAAAACTGCGACGCCACGGCAGCGAAAGCCAAAGAACTGGGAGCCAAGCTGCTCATGCCGCCGACGACAATGGAAAAAGTCGGCCGCATAGCGATCATCGACGATCCGCAAGGCGCCGGCTTTGCGCTCTTCCAGCCTTTGCCCCTCTAAGGAGCGGTAAGGCGCTCCAGAGTCGATAACGCCTATTCAAAGCGAATCCCCGACAAATCCGTGGCCGGCTTCGGATAGCGCAGTTTCATGGCTTCCATAGTCTCAACCAATATCTGAGCCACGGCCAAATTACGGAACCACTTATAGTTTGCCGGGATGATGTACCAGGGCGCGTACTCCGTATTGCACTTTTCGAGCACCTCGTCATAGGCCTCGATATACGCATCCCAATATTCGCGCTCTTTGAGATCGTCGGGCGAAAACTTCCAGTTCTTTTTCTTATCGTCCAGGCGCTCCTGAAAGCGCTTTGCCTGTTCCTGCTTGCTGATGTACAGAAGGAATTTCACGATCGTCACGCCGCTCTCGCTCAGCATGCGCTCGAATTCATTGATCTGGCGGTAGCGCTTCGACCACACGGACTTGGGGACAAGCCCGTGCACCCGGACGACCAGCACGTCCTCATAATGAGAGCGGTTGAAGATGCCGATCTGACCGTATTCGGGCAGGGCCCGGTGAATGCGCCAGAGATAGTCGTGCCGTTTCTCCGCGCCTTCGGGTGCTTTGAATGGCTTCACGCGCACGCCTTGCGGGTTGAGGCCGGTCATTACACGGCGAATAGTGCCGTCTTTGCCGGCGGCGTCAATCCCTTGCAGCACGGCCAATACCGCGCGCCGCCCTTCCGCGTAGAGGACGTACTGCAGGACCGAAAGGCGCTCGAGATGTTTGGCCAGCGCAGCGGCGGCGCCTTGTTTATCGAGCCCGTGCGTTTCCGCGGGATCGATTTCATTCAGGCTGACTTTCTTCTCCAGCGGCGCTCTCAGCTTCGATAGGGCGTGATTCATGGGCATCCGGCGTCATTCAAAGTCTACACTGCGGCAAAGTCTAAACTGGAGAAGTGCTGGTTCTGGCTTCACAATCTCCTCGGCGGGCGGAATTGTTACGGCAAGCGGGCATCGGGTTCGTGGTGCGGGCGGCGCGGGTGGACGAATCGCCGCTGCCCGGCGAGGACCCGGTGGATTATGTTTGCCGGCTGGCGGAAGCGAAAGCACGAGCGGTTCCTGCGGCGGCGGATGATATCGTGCTGGGAGCCGACACCACGGTAGTTGTGGATCATCATATGTTCGGCAAGCCCGTAAATACGGCGGACGCGATCCGCATGCTGGAGATGCTCTCCGGCCGCTGCCATGAAGTGCTCACGGGTATTTGCCTGCGCGGCGCGGACCATCTCGTCCGAGACGTGGCCGCCACGCGCGTATGGTTCATTGATTTGACCTTGCGGGAAATTGAAGATTACGTCGGGAGCGGGGAACCGCTGGATAAAGCCGGCGCTTACGCAATTCAGGGCTTGGCCTCAAAGTTCGTGGAGCGGATTGAAGGGTGCTATTTCAACGTGGTCGGGTTGCCGGTGCCGCTGGTCTACCGTCACTTGCGCGGAGGCCACTGGCGATGATGAGCGGGCCGGCGCCGGCGTTCATTCCAACGGAACAGCAGGATCAGCGACACGGCAAGCGCAATCGATGCCGCTGCCAGTGCCCAGACATTGTGCCGCAGGAATGCCTCCGCATTCAGGCCTAATGTCAATCCCAGGAAGGCATCGCCAAAATAGCGGCAGGTGCGCGCAAGCAGAATGATCACCGAGAAGTGGAGGATGCTGCTCCGCAGCACGCCCGCGGAGACCACGAAAAATTTCAGCGGGAGCGGCAACACCGGTGCTGCCGCTGGAATGAACACGGTGACCAGACCATAGCGGTGAAACCAGCGGTGGAACCGGCCTGGTTGCTCCGCCACGCGCACCAAGCGGGTTACGCCATAGCGGGCCATGGCGAAGAGCATGAGGTTGCCGATAACCGAACCGATCACGCCGAGACCCGCGGCCAGATAGACGCGGCCCGGCGCCTTCACCGCGATCAGGATGATGAGCACATCCATCGCGGCGGGGAGCGGGATACCGACCGAATCGATCAGGCCGAGAAGAAAGACGCCCCATGGCCCGTAGGCGATGAGCGCGGAGATGATTCTCGCGAGCAAGCGAAGCTGTACCCGAAGGCGCGCTTATATCTCGCGCCTGTGGGTTCGTTTCAGCAATTCTTCCGCGCGGGCGATGGCTTTCTGCTCCGCCTCTTCGCGGGTGGCCCCGGTCGTGCGGGCCAGCGCCGCACCCGGGGAAACGTTGTCGGCTTTCGAGTGCCACAGACCATCCAGGCGATAGCTGGTGAGGTTCACGGGCCAACCTGCCAGCTCCAGCTTTCGTTCCTGAAACTCTTCTGCTCGCATCATTATTCCCAAGCGCCGCCGCTATGCTTTGGCGCCGGCGGCCGCTCCGCGCTCCACAGGCGCGCCCACCAGGTTGCCCCATTCAGTCCAGGAGCCGTCGTAGTTGGTGACTTTATCGAAACCCAGCAGGTATTTGAGCACGAACCAGGAGTGGCTTGAGCGTTCGCCGATACGGCAGTAAGCAATGATGGGTCTGGAACCATCGATGCCCTCACCGGCGTACAGCGCCCGCAGCTCATCGGCCGATTTGAACGTGCCATCCTCGTTTGCCGCTTTGCCCCACGGAATGTTGCGCGCGCCCGGGATGTGGCCGCCGCGCTGGCAAGTCTCGGGCAATCCGGGCGGCGCCAGAATTTCGCCCGTGAATTCCTGGGGGCCGCGGACGTCCACCATGGCAGCGCTGCGGTTGGCCGAAGCGGACTGCACTTCCGGTAGAAAGGCCCGCAGGGAGAGATCAGCCGATTTGGCCTGGTAGGAGGTCCGCTTCACCTGGGGCACGTCCTTGGTAAGTTCGCGCCCTTCGGCAAGCCATTTCTTGCGTCCACCGTTCATCAGCCGCACATCCTGGTGCCCGTATACCTTCGCTTGCCAGAGTGCCCAGGCTGCGAACCAGTTGTTGTTGTCCCCGTAAATGACGAGGGTTGCAGCAGGGGTGACGCCGGAAGACGACATCAACTCCTCAAACTGTTCTTTCGACAGAATGTCGCGCCGTAAGGTGTCGCAAAGCTGGGTGTTCCACGCCCAGCCGACAGCGCCGGGAACATGCCCTTCCTCGTAGGCCTTGGTATCGACGTCCACCTCGGCTACGCGGACGTTGGGATCGTTCGCATGCGCGGCCACCCACTCCGTGCTGACAAGGACTTCGGGATGTGCGTACTCGGACATATATGTCTCCTGTATTTCTCCTGATGTTAAAAAATTGCGATGATGGAACTTCAATTATAGCGAACGCATGCGTGTTTTCGTTCGATTTTGGGCTGTCTGGCTTGCCGTGGCAGGCGCTTGCGCGCAAGCCGCCGGCCTGCCCAAAATCGTCATCAACTATGCCACCCGCACGGGAACTACCTGGCCGCTGTACATCGCCATGGAGGCAGGCTACTTCCGGCAATACGGGCTGGATGCGAGCATCGTGTTCGGCGTGCATCCGGCGGGCGTGGCAATGGTGGTGAGCGGGCAGGCAGCCATGACCAACTACCCGCTCGAGCAGGCCATGATCGCGGCTTCCCGGGATGGATCGCTGGCGATCGTCGGGAGCCCGTATCGCAAGAGCCTGTTTGCCTTAATGGCAGGCAAACAGTACACGAGCGTGCGCGCGTTGAAGGGCAAGCGGCTGGGCGTTAGCCAGATTGGCGACGCGCCGTTCAACTATGCTGTGGCGCTGCTCGGGAAATTCGGCCTCACCGAGCGCGATGTGGAATGGATACCCATCGGCACGGATGTGAACGGCCGGGCCGCGGCCCTGGTCAGCGGCCGGGTGGATGCCACCATGATCACCGCTCCCGTGTACTTCCGCCTGGAAGAAGAAGGCTACAAGAGCCTCGCTAACACGAGCGATTACGACGATATTTACGCGCCTACGGTTTATCTGTTCAAGAAGAGCTTTGTGGCTGCGAACCCCAAAATTCCGGAACTGCTGATCAAGGCACATGCCGAGGCAATCAAGCGCTTCTATGGCGACAAGGCTTTCGCTTTGCAGGCTTACCTGAAATACAACAAAGAAGACCCGGCGCTGCTCGCCCGCGTCTACGATCGATACGCCCAAACCAATACGTTTGAGCGCGTGCCTTATGTGCCGGCGGCGGCTGTCCAATACATGCTCGACCATCCCGTAGATGAGCAGGTGGGAGCGCAACTGAAGAGGGCCGATTTCCATAGCGTCATCGATAACGCTACGGTCGACCGCTTGGTGCGCGAGGGCTTTTTCGAAAAGCTCTTCGGACCGGGGATCAAGGCGGAAGAAGAGCGCAAAGCGAAACAGGCGTTCCGATGAGGCAGCTTGGGGCCTTGAGACAGGCTGGGATGGTGGCGATCGCTTGTATGACGCTCGCCGGGGTTCGGGCGGCTGAGCCGGATATCCAGCAGCTCAAGAGCGTGGAGCAATCCGTGGGCTTCCGGCCGACAGGAAATTTCGAGCACATCGACCCGCACCGCACCGCATATTATCGCTGCTATTACACGGGCAAGCTGGAACTGCCGGAATCGTACAACGATCTGAAGCTGCGGGAGGGCGCCAAGGACGGTTGCGCGCTCGATGAGAACAAATACGACGTGTTCTTTTACCCGATTGAAGCCGTGGCCAGCGGCCACACGCCGGTGACCGCATCGCTCGCCGCGGCTACCACGGAGCGGCGAGCCATGGTGGTGCCGCACGAGGACTTCCACGCGCAAATCAATAGTCTGCCTGACCGCATCGCGGAAGCCGCCGCCACACTGATCGGCTTCGCCACGGCCGCGACCGCGCTAAACGAAGCGCCGGTGGATGCCGACTTGTTCCTGAGAAAAGCGGAGATGGTCAACCGGGCCTTCGACCATCTGAGCGAGACGTACAAGTCCGCCCGGCACGGGGAAATCTCGAGGCTGGCGGCGCGCGAAGAGCAACGGCGCGTTCTCGGCTCGCTGCAGCAGGAATGCGCGGCAGTCTCGCCCCGGCCGCGGTCGTTCAATGAGTGCCTTTCTGCCGCAAACAACGCCGGACTGGCCTTCGACCACACGTACACAAAATTCTACCCGTTGGTCTATGGCGTGTATGCAGGATGCGGCGGAGATGTGAAATGTGCGGTACGGAAGATTCTGGCTGCGCCGCGCAAGAAGGCGGAGCGGGAAGTAGTGGCGTTTTTGGGGGGAGAGTGAGGGTCCTCAGCCGGTTTGTTTGCAAAAAGCCTGGCAAACGAGGGCTGCTAAGACTCGCGGTCCGCTTCCCCCAGCACTCCAAGGCTCCGGGCGATGTCGGCCTTCGCCAGAACCGTCAACTTATGAACGCGGATCGTGGACGGCACATTTAGCCCCGCCGTGCGCCAGTCTGCAATCGTAAAATCGAGTTCAGCCTGTCGGGGCTTAATGTGACGGGCGCGGCAACAAAGTCGTCATCTCCTGTATCGAGCAAAACGACGGCCGGAGGCACTTTGAAGCCTGAAGCTTGATGAAAATCGATCCGAATCAAGACAACTTCAAACCGGCGAAACCTCATCCTAACAACTGCTCATATACCGCGTCTTCCGGCGAGTAGGCGGATTCAAACAGGCGGCGGCCTGCCGCTCGAAATGCACTGTCTTCATCAGACTGCGCCCACATGAGAACGACCTTCACGTGCTCCCCTGAAGGGATCTCGTCCACAACCTCCGGCGGAAGAGCAATCTGGCCGCCCGCCGTAACGGTACCTTCGAATTCCACTGCTTTCATGCTTTGCTCGCTCGGTCCATCATTGCACATGATTTTGTAGATTCGGCGGGCTGCTTCGGCTTGACACCGTTCTACCTGGGCGCTAACATGTCGTTATGCGACAGGTTGTGGAACGTAATAACGCGCCGGACCTGCGGCCCATCTCTGAAGCCGTCCTGCTCATCCTGCTCAGCCTGGCAGAAAAGCCCCGCCACGGCTATGCTTTGCTTCGCGACATAGAAGATCTTAGCGAAGGCCGTGTGCGTCTCAGCACAGGGACTTTATACGGCGCGCTGCGGCGGCTGCTGGAGGACGCGTGGATTGAACGTTTCGCGCAGACGGACATCTCACGCGAAAAGCAGGCCTATAAACTCACAGCCACTGGGCGCCGCCAGTTGCAATGGGAACTGGAGCGCATGCGGCAATTGACGCGCGCGGCTTCGGCCCGTCTACGGATGAACGAGGCGTAAATGAACCTTCGACTTTTCGAACTGCTGCTGCGGCTGTACCCTCGAGAACATCGCGAGCTGTTCGGCGAGGAAATGGCCAGCGTGCTGCAGCAAGCCGCGGAAGACCGCCGTGGGGAGGGTTGGTGGGCTTATGCCCGGTTTTTCTTTTGGGAAATTATAGGTCTCGCAGCCGGCGCGGCGGCCGTGTGGGCAGCCAGATTTGCCGGGAAGAGCCGCGTGCAGCCCCAAGCTGAGCCTACAGGGCTGAGCGAGATCGAGGAAATCGAGCGCAAGATCCAGCGAAGCATCGACTGCATGGTCCACGCCATCGCCCATCATCAGTTCGCCCAAGCCCGTTGCTATTCGACCGTGGAGCGGGAACTGCGCGCGCGTTTGGACAACCTTCGGGGCGGCCTCTCGGAATAGCTCTCAGGCCTCCGCGTCCGTCAGAGCGCGGATCTCCCGATACAACTGTTCGGTAACTTCCTCTCGCGCGGCAGGCTTCAAGCCTACTGTAGAAATTGGCCGGCCCACGCGCACCCGCACCTTCCCACTGCGAATGTGGATGGACCCCATGGGCAGCAGCTCCCGCATGCCCATGATACCCACCGGCACCAGCGGCACACCCGCTTTGATTGCAATATACGCCGCGCCTTCCCGGAACGTCTGCAGGCCTTCGCGCTGGCGGCCGCCTTCCGGGAAAAGCAGCATCGAGACGCGCCGGTCGTGAATAGCCTGCGCTCCGGCGGTCATGCTTCTCAGCGAATTACGTGCGTTCGAGCGATCCACGGGCAGGTGCCCTGCTAGCCGCAAATGCCAGCCGAGGAACGGAATCCGGTACAGGCCGCGTTTCGCGAAGAACCGGAATTGCTGCGGCAGAACCGCGAGCAGCGCCGGAATATCCATGTAGCTCGCATGATTGGCCACAAACACATAGCTGCCGCGCGGATCGAGCCTTTCCGCCCCTATGGCCGAGACCCGAATGAAGCTGACCGCCAGCAGAACCTTGGCCCAAATACGCGCGATGTGGTGCGAGGCCTCGCCGCTCCGGTC
>DATBID010000349.1:0-5048 GCA_036557125.1 Bryobacteraceae bacterium
CGGCTTCCGTTCGAAATCCAGGCCAAGCTCCGCCTCACCGTATAATCGAAAGCAGGCTTGGCCATGCGCAAACGGCTGCTCTATAGTACCGGCATCGTTCTCCTCGTCGTGAGCGTGCTGCTAGTAGTGTGGCAGGGATCTTTCCGCATCAGTTTCCTCCCGCGTAATCCCTCTCAAACGTTCATCTTCTGGGCCATCTCGAGCCTCATTTTCGTGCTGATGGTGACGCTCGGCTTTATCCTGCTGCGTACGGCGCTCAAGCTTTATTTCGAGCGCCAGACTAATCGGGAAGGCTCGCGCATCAAAAGCAAGCTGGTGGGCGGCGCGCTGCTACTCAGTGTTGTGCCGGTCATCTTTCTGGTTCTATTCAGCTACTCAGTGCTCAACCGCAGCCTCAACGCCTGGTTCAGCAATCCGGCGGAAAACCAGGTACAGCTCTTCGTTGACGCCGCCAAGCAGCTGCGCACGGAAATGCAGGATGAAGTGGACGCCCAAGCGGCGCTTTTGGCCGCGCAGCCGGAAACGCGCCAGTTGCTAACCGGAGGGGGCCGCACCCCGGGATTCCTGGAGCGCTTCAGCCGCGAGTACATGCTTCATTCGGCTCTTGTGTTCAAGCAGGGTGCCGTTTCGCCCTCCGATTCGTGGGGTCCTCCGCTTTCTCCCGATCAGACTGCCGAACGCGACGGGCGGCTCATCTATTCCCGAGCAGCGGTGCGTGAGGGCTCGCGCACGCTCGGATTCGTGTTCGTGGCCGCGGAGGTTCCCATCGATGTGGCACAGAAAGAGCTCGCGATCAGCGACCTGAACCGGAAATTTGTTCAGCTACGCGACAACCGCAAAGAGGTGCGCCGTTTCTACATTATGCTCATGGCGCTCATCACTTTGTTCGTGCTGTATATCGCGGTTTGGATCGCGCTGTTCTTCGCCAAGCAGATCAGCGTGCCCATCTCCGCGCTGCTCGAAGCCGCGAGTGAGCTGCGCCGCGGCAATCTGCGCCACCGAGTCCAGACTCGCGGCATCGATGAACTGGGTTTGCTGGTGCGGGGCTTCAACCAGATGAGCCAGAATCTGGAAGCCAACAGCGCCGAACTCGACCGGCGCCGGCGCTTCACGGAGGCCATCCTGGAAAGTATCCCCACTGGGGTGCTCTCCATCGGCCCGGATGGGAGCATTCAGCGCACCAACCGCGCGCTCTCGAAAATCTTCCCGCCGGAGCAGGTGGCGCGCGCCGCGCGCCTCGAAGACTTGTTCTCGCGCGAAGACGCCGCCGATATCAAGTACCTGATGAAGCGCGCCCGCCGGACCGGCGCCACTTCCCGCGAGATCGAACTGCGGCTCGGGAACCGCATCCTCCAGCTTGCCGTTACCGTCTCGGCGCTGGAAGAGAACCTCAACTCCGGCTTCGTCGTGGTGCTCGAAGATACTACCGAAGTTCTACGCGCGCAGAAGGCCGCTGCGTGGCATGAAGTTGCGCGGAGGGTGGCTCACGAAATCAAAAACCCGCTTACCCCGATCGCGCTCTCGGCCGAACGGATCGCCCGGCAGATCGATCGCGCCGGTTTGGCCGATGGTCCCGCGCGCATCGTCGAGGATTGCGCCGCCACTATCTCGAAGTCGGTCGAATCCGTCAAACTGCTGGTCGATGAATTCTCCTCCTTCGCCCGTTTTCCCACCGCCCACCCCGTTCGCTCGGATCTGAATGCCGTGGTATCGAGCGCTCTCGCCGTTTTCGATGGCCGCCTCACCGGCATCTCCATTCACACCCGCCTCGCCCCCAATTTGCCGCCGGTGAATCTCGATCCCGACCAATTCCAGCGCGCCATTGTCAACCTGGTGGATAACGCCGCTGAAGCCATGCAGCACTCTCTGGTCAAAGAGTTGTTCCTTTCGACTCAGGCCGCCGCCGATACGGTCGAACTGGTAGTTGCCGATTCCGGCCCCGGCGTCGGCCCGGAAGATAAACAGAAGCTCTTCCTGCCGTACTTTTCCACCAAGAAGCGCGGCACCGGCCTGGGGCTCGCCATTGTCAGCCAAATCATCTCCGAACACGGCGGGCACATCCGGGTGGAAGACAACGAACCTTCGGGCGCGCGCTTCATCATTGAGATTCCGGCGCTGGTGGATTCCGAAGCCGCGGCTTCTGCCGCTGCCGCTGAGTCAGCGCCGTCCGTCCGGGTATGAAATCCAAGCGCATCCTGGTGGTGGATGATGAACCGGAAATCCGCCACTCTCTCAGCGGAGTTCTGGAAGACGAAGGTTATGTGACCGAAACCGTCGAAAGCGGCGAAGCTTGCCTCGAAGTCCTGCGCACCCATTGCTTCGAAAATCAGGGCTTCGAACTTGTGCTGCTGGACATCTGGATGCCTGGCATGGACGGCATGGAAGTGCTCACGAGCATTCAGGAGATCCCTGCCCCGGAGCGCCCCGTGGTGGTCGTCATTTCCGGCCATGGCAGTATCGAAGCGGCTGTCAAGGCCACCAAACTGGGCGCTTTCGACTTTCTCGAGAAACCTCTTTCCTTGGACAAGGTTCTCGTCGTTGCGAAAAATGCCATCGAGCATCGGCGACTCCTGCTCGAGAATACCCGCCTGCGCGCCGAGACCGATTCCCGCTATCGCATCATCGGCGAAAGCATCCCCGTGAAGGCACTGCGCCAGCAATTGATGCTGATGGCCGATACCGGAGGGCGGGTCCTCATCTTCGGCGAAAGCGGCACCGGCAAGGAACTGGTGGCCCATGCGATCCATCACCTGAGCCGCCGCGTTTCGGAACCGTTCGTGGAAGTGAACTGCGCCGCCATTCCCGAGGACTTGATTGAAAGCGAGCTGTTCGGCCATATCAAGGGCAGCTTCACCGGCGCGCATGAAGATAAAATCGGCAAGTTCCAGCAGGCCGATGGTGGCACGCTCTTCCTCGATGAAGTGGGCGACATGAGCCTGCGCACCCAGGCGAAAGTCCTGCGCGCGCTGGAAGAGCAGCGCTTTGAACCCGTCGGCGCTTCCCGCTTCGTGCAGGTGGATGTGCGCGTGGTGGCCGCCACCAACAAGCACCTGGAAGACGAAATCGCGCGCGGCAATTTTCGCGAAGACCTGTTCTATCGCCTCAATGTGATCCCCTTCGCCGTGCCTCCTCTGCGCGACCGTTTGGAAGACATCCCGCTGCTGGCCGACCATTTCCTTCGCGAGTTCACTACCGCCTACGGCCGCAAACCCAAGGAACTCACAGCGGAAGCCTACGCGGTGCTCTCGGCCTATCATTGGCCCGGGAACGTCCGCGAGCTGAAAAACATGATGGAGCGCATTGTGATTCTGAACCCCCAAGTGCGCATCGATGCCCGCCACATCCCGCTCAACGCACAGCGCCGCCAGAACGGCGCTGCGCCCGAGCAGTTCGGCAGCCTGCAAGAAGTGCGCGAAGCAGCCGAGCGCGAGTACATCCTCAAGAAACTGGAGGAGGCTAACGGCAACGTCACCCGCACCGCAGAGCTGCTGGGCCTCGAGCGCAGCAATCTCTATCGGAAGATGAAGACGCTGGGCATCGCGCCTAAGGAATGAGAAATCGGGCAATTGGGACGTGTAAGTTCGCGAACAGTAAGTCGCAGTCGGCAGGTGTAACCTTGAGGGCGAAGCTTGCGTAGAAGGTACTGAACCTTCTAGACCGGAAGACAGGAGTATAGTTATGACCGGTTCGAGATTTCTGCCCCTGCTGGCAGGCGCCGGTTGCCTCGGCGTGGGACTATTTTCCTCCATCGCCTTGGCCGACGATCCCGTAGTATTCCGCAGCGACGTCTCGCTGGTGAGGGTGGAGGCGCAGGTTGTGGATGGCAGCAACCGCGCCATAACCGGGCTCGGTCCGCAGGACTTCGTATTACGCGAGAGCGGCCAGGTTCAAAAGATACAAAGCGTCGATTCGGAGAACGTGCCTATCGATCTTTTGCTGCTGCTGGACGTAAGCGCCAGTATGCGACCGCATATTCAACGGATCTCGACTGCGGCCCACGATGCACTGCGGCAAATGCGGCCCTCCGACCGCATCGCCATCATGGTGTTTGACCGCTCCACGCGCGTCCGCATGCGCTTCGGCAACAGCCGGGACGCGGAACGCGAACTCGAGCAACTGCTCTATGATGAAACATTCCGCGGCGGAACGGATATTACGCTCGGCATGTACGATGCAGCGGACTTCCTGCGGCAGCAAGGCCGTCCGGAAGCGCGGAAGGCTATCGTGATCGTGACAGACGACGAGACGGAGCGAAACCGGGATGTGGACGGCGTTTCGAGAGCGCTGAGCCGGGCCGATGCGGTACTGAGTGCCCTCATTGCGCCCGACGCCATGCGGAACGGCGGAGTCAGAGGCGGCTACCCGGGCGGGGGTTATCCCGGTGGGGGTTTGGGCGGAATTATTTTCGGTCGTCAGCGAGGGGGATATCCTCGAGGAGGCGGCTACGGTTCGCATACGCAGTCCGCGGGTACACGCGAGATCGCGCTCCGTTCGGGCGGCGATAGCATGCCAGTGGACGATTCCTACGCGCTCGAGAACACGCTGGAACGTATCCGGCAGCGCTATGCGCTTCATTTCTACTTGCCGCAAGGGGTCCGCCCGGGCGAGGAGCGCTATATTACGGTGGAACTGGCCAGTGCCACACGAAATCGCTATCCCGGCGCGGACATTCGCTACCGGCAGTCTTATTACGCGCCAATTGGCAACGTAGCGCCGGGCCGCGTAGGCGGCGGATCGAGTGCGCCGGATGTCGTCACGAGCGGCAGTCAAACACCGAGCGATTCCGACCGGCCCGTGACGCGGCGGCGGCCGGCGGTGAGCCAACCCGATTCTGGCGATGGTGGCCCACTGATTCCCGACGGCGGATCTGCGCCGTCCGCTTCTGCCCCGGCTCCTCACGCATCATCACCGGCTCCACCGCCGCCATCGTCAAAACCGGCCGCGCCCAGTTCGCCATCTTCTCCCGGATGGCGCACGGCCCGTCCGGACGAAGTGCCGCACCAGTAAATCTACTGTTTGACGTAGTCGTACTGGGAGATATCGATTTC
>DATBID010000350.1:0-6653 GCA_036557125.1 Bryobacteraceae bacterium
ACACTGAATTCCAACCTGACCCAAATTTATCTCACCGGTTTCCAGAATTGGGCGCAGCAGGTATTGGCGGGGAAGATTGCCAACACCGATCCACCGCAGCCGCCCGCCGGTTACGCTGCGGTGCAGGCTTCCGACGGCTGGACGTACGTGATTCGCGGAACCGATCCGGTGTGCGCCGTGCCGCCGGTGCCCTCGGTTCCCACGATGCCTCCGGCAGGAGTAGTCGCGATCGGCTCGCGGATTGCCAATACCAACTATTGGGCCGCTTTGCTACAGGATACGGCGCCCAATGGATACACCACGCCGGCGCCGACCACTGCGCAAGATGGTACGGTCGGATTCTTCACGAAGGTGATGTCGCCATTCGGCGGCTGGTGGGAAAAGGTCGGCTGAAGCGATGAGGGGGTTGTCTCTCGGGCTGGCCCTGGCGCTTGCGGGGCCGGCTATGGCTGAGGAGTTCACATTCGCGCGGCAAGCGGTGATCGGAAAACGTCATCCGATCGAGTTGTGGGCGGTGACTGGGACGGCGAATGGCTCCCGCCCCCCGGCTACCGCGGTCGTTTATCAGATCGCCATGAAACACGGCGTTTCGTTTCTCGATGAGACGGTGGCGCAGTACCGGCTGAATCTCAAAGAGAACCGCAGCGTGGCGGCACGTTTGTTCTCGTGGGGAAGCTACTTCGAGCTAGGCGCAACCGAGCTGGTGAATTTGCATGTCATTCAGGCGAACAGCCAGATCAGCGTTGCCCTGAACGTCGCCATGGGCATCGTGAACGCCCTGCTACCCAGCGTCCAAAAAAATATCCCGGCGCCCGATCCTTCGGTTTTGGTACGCACGGGTAAATTGATCATGGATGCTCAGGGTTCGGTTTCCGGCCTGTTCTGGGCTGAGCAATCGGGCGTCCAGGGCTTCGTTGATGCTGCTCCGTAGGCTCGGCTACGGAACGTTCACCTGAATCGAAAACACCTGGTTCGTTTGCTCCACCATCAGACTCAGCACTCCGGGTTTGGCGCCGTCGCCGGCCCGGAGAGTCACCACAGCCTTTCCTCCTGGGGCAATGTTCATCTGATCGAGTTTCACATCCACGCCGGGTATCTTTCCCATGAGCTCGATGGTGATGGGACCCTGGGCCCCGTTGGTGATGGTTACCTGCTCCGATTCGCCGGGCTTCAAGGTGACCGAGGTCTTATCCACCTTCACCTGCTGGCTGAAGAGCTTCTCCATTTGCTCCAGGTTGGGGATGGAAGGAGGCAGCGTGGGCGTGGCTCCTTTCGAGTACGGCCCCGCCGTCATCTTGCCGAACGGCGTTTGCCGCAGCGCATCCTGATCCACGTACCAATACCATTGGCCATCCACCAGCTTCCAGGTGCTTGGAATGGGCACCTTCAGCGGCTTATTGCTGAACTCCGGTAGCATGATGTACTGCTCGCACATGATCAGGGCTTTGGCGCGGGTGAAGCCTTCGTAGTAATCGATTTTGCGAATTTCAAAACTCAGATATTTCGTTTTACTCGCGCTGTAATAGTAGTCTTTCGTGTCCTCGGCAACTAGCGCTTCGGCCTGGCGGAACTTTCCTTCCACATGATCCTGGTAGAACTCGGTGATGCGCGCACGCAGAGCCCGGTCCACATCCTCGGGCGGCCGGTTGAAAAGGTCTGCGGGCGACTGGCCGAAACACGCGGTGGCGCAGATAAATAGCGCAATAGGACGCACCATGCTGTCATTTTAACCGAGGCGACCGCGCACCAAGCGGGCTGCTAGGGCAAGAATAATTCGGCAATCAAGCCGCGGAACCAGATGTTGGCAGGGTCCTGGTTATAGCGTTCGTGCCAGTGCTGCAGGATGTAATATGGCGGGATCGCAAAAGGCAGCGGCAGCAGTTTGATTTTGCCGCTGGCAGCAAAGTATTTCCCCAGATGCTCGGGCACGATGGCTACGAGGTCTGTTCCCATCAGAATCGGCCCCAGCCCCAGGAAGCTCGGCACTCGCAAGCCGATTTTCCGCTGGATCTTTCTGGCTTCCAAAGTCCGCTCGATTACGGCGTAGCCCGTGCCGGAGGTTCCAACTGTTAAGTGGTTCTCACGCTGGAACATCTCCAAAGTCAGCTCGCGGTCTATTCTGGGATGGCCCATCCGCACCGCACACATGAAACGGTCGCGAAAGAGCCTCTGCTGATAAAAACCCGCGCCCATCGGCGGGATATAGCCTACGGCCAAATCGGCTTCCCCCGATTCGAGCCGCTGTAGAATCGAGTCCGAAAGGTTTACCAGCTCAACTTGCACTAAGGGCGCCATCCGCTCGAGCTTCCGCATCAGGGGCGGAATCAAAGTGAGTTGCGCAATATCGGTGGAACAGACGCGAAAGATCCGGCTGGAAGTTGCCGGCTCGAACCGGACCTGGTGCTCTAGCGCGCTCTGGATCAAACCCTCGGCTTTTTTGAGCAGCGCGAGCACTTCGAGGGCATGCGGCGTGGGTTCCATGCCCATCGAGGTGCGAACAAACAGCGGGTCCTGGAACTGCCGCCGCAGCTTTGCCAGGCTCATGCTGATGGTGGATTGGCTGAGTTGGAGGTTTTCCGCCGCCAGAGAGACGCTACGCGTTCGGTGAAGTTCGTTGATGATTGACAGCAGCTTGAGATCGATATTCCCCGCCGGCCGGCGCTTTGGCGTGGAGCGGTAAATCAGTCTGAGGGGCGGCTCGCTTTTCGGCGCGGGAGCTTCGGCCGGAATAGAAGAGCGCTCCACATCCACGGCGCGAGGAGCCGGAGGCGTAGGAAGGGCCGCAGCGGCGGCAAAATGCCCGCGCCAGGCTTCGGGGCCTGCCTTGAATCGGTTTACTGATCTCATCTACCCCTGCAAGCTCTGTTTGCCGCCATTTGCATGCAAACAGAGGAACGTGCGAGGATTTTATCCCATTCGTGATATGGTGTCAATCGGCACCTTTCCGCCAATTTACCGCTTGCTGCGCGGCCGTGCCGCACTCGCGATTGCATGCAAAGGCGGCCCGGCCCCGACAAGGTTTGTACAAGGAGAGATCGCAATGAGACGCAGCCAGAATCGCATTCTCACCACTCATGTGGGGAGCCTGGTCCGGCCATCCGAACTTCGTGACTTGGCTTCTGCCGCGGAAACGGACCCCACGGCACGCGAGACTTATGAGCACGCCTTGGCCAATGCCATTTCCAAGGTTGTCCGCGAACAGGTGGACGCCGGGATTGACGTCGTCAACGACGGGGAATTTGCTAAGTCGGGCTGGTCCACCTATGTGCTCCAGCGGATCAGCGGCTTCGAGATCCGTCCCGATCAGTTGCGCCCGCTGGTGTGGCTGGGCCGCGACCGGGAGCGGTTCTCCGATTTCATAGCCAAGGAAATGCCGCGCGTCCTCACCGGCGCGCCTACGGAGGCCTGCGTCGGCCCTATCACTTACAAAGATTCCAGGCCGCTCAATACGAACTTGACAATACTCAAATCCGCGCTGGCGGCCGCATCGGTGGAGGAAGGATTTCTCACAGCCGTGGCTCCTGCCAGCACCGCTTACGACGGTGTAAACGAATATTACCCTACCGAAAAAGAATACATCTATGCGATCGCCGATGCCTTGCGGGAGGAGTACCTGGCGATCTATCGATCCGGCCTCCTGTTGCAGGTGGACGATGCCGTGCTCGCCAATATGTACGACCATCTCGTGCAATCGAGCCCGGAGAAGTATCGCGCGTGGGCGGAACTGCGCGTCGAAGCCCTCAACTATGCGCTATCCGGCATCCCTGAAGACCGCATCCGCTACCACGTGTGTTTCGGAAGCTGGCACGTCCCACATCTGGCCGACGCGCCGCTCGAGGCGCTGATTGGCCTGATCCTCAAAGTGCGCGCCGGAGCCTACTCCATCGAGGCCGCCAACCCCCGCCACGAGCATGAGTGGCGCGTCTGGGAGGCCGCGAAATTGCCGGACGGGAAGATTCTCATCCCCGGCGTGGTCACTCACCATACCGTGACGGTAGAGCACCCTCGGGTGGTTGCGGACCGTATCATTCGCTTCGCCCGGATCGTTGGCCGCGAGAACGTCATCGCCGGAACCGATTGCGGTTTCGCGCAGATGTCATTCATTCAACGGGTGCCAGAGCTGGTGATGTGGGAGAAGCTAAAGTCACTCGTGGAAGGCGCGCGGATTGCGTCGCAGGAGCTTTGGTAACGATTAATCTGCAGTCAGGTTACTTGCCGACCAGGTGTTCCACGTCCCGGTTGTTTTCCTGGCAGATATACTCGATCATCTCGCCTTGCAACAGTGTCGGGTGAGTGGTGAAACTCCAGGGCTTCGTGTACGCTTTCGGATCGTCTACGATGTTTTCGATCTCCATATGTCCCTGGTCGATCCGATGGAACCGCTCGATCACGTGCAGTTCCGTCGTGGTCGGCATACCCGATTCGTCAATCCACGTCTTGCCGTTCAGGCCGATGGTGTCCACCACGAACCAGTCGCCATCCCAATGCCCGATGGATTCACCCAGCCAACTCGGGTCGGGGTCCTTCGAGTGGGGACGTCCGTCGGTAAAGATCTGCCGCCAGATATGCGCGCCGCCTTCGTACACGATCAGCGTAAGCCCGGGACTCTGCATGATTCGGAACGGATACGGAGTTGTGGTCATGCGGGGCACGCCGGGAGGCAGACAGCGCGCCTCCGGGTCGTCTTTCGCTTTGCTGTCTTTGCGCTGGTGATACAGCGTTTCCGCCCACGGTTGAAACGGCACCTGCACGCCGCTTCCGACCAGATCCACGTTCTGGCGAATCGCATTCGGCGCCCAAGCGCCCTGAATATCCGGTTTACCCTCCGCGTTTCGTGGCGCTGGTCCGGTGGGCGCAGTGTCCCGCGGCCCGCGGCCCCGAGGGGCGGCATTCTGGGCAATGGCCAGAACAGAAGTCAGCAGGAGTGTGGCGGCAATCCGTATCGGGTACATGAAAACCTCAATGCATGCAAACGTGGTTGAGGTTCAGTATACTAACCCCACCGGGTGCCTGTCAAAAGAAGGCGGCTCCCAATTCTTTTTTTCGGCCGCCCTTCTACGACGGGGCTGTGCATGCAATCGGGACGCAGAAAATGCTCTAATCGTCAGAGCAAAGTCAGTGCGGTTGGAGGCTGATCGGATACCGTGAAACTGCGAAATATCGGCGAAGAATCATCGTCCAAAGCTTCTTCCCAGACTGCACGCGCGACTTTGGCGTTGCGGGAGATGTTAGTCAGAGGGGAATTCCGGCCGGGAGAGCGGATTCGCGAGGTGCCCCTGGCCAGCCAATTGAATGTTTCCCGCATTCCATTGCATCTGGCGCTCGAACGCCTCGCTCATGAGGGCTTTTTGGAAGTCCGGCCCACGCGCGGCTTCGTAGTGCAGCAATTTTCGACGGAAGATATTTACGATGCCATTGATCTTCGCGGCCTGCTGGAAGGCGCAGCCGCCCGGTTGGCTGCGCAGCGCTTAAAAGATCCCGCAGAGCTGGACCCGATGCGCGAAGCCAGCCGTGAAATTCTGCTTGTGGTGCGCCGCCCGAAGCTGAGCGTAGAGGCGTTCAAGCGTTACATCGAACTGAACGAGAAGTTTCACGCCGTGCTCCTCGATCTCTCCCGCAGCCGGATGCTGCGCCGCTCCGTCGAGCAGGCCTGCAAGCTTCCCTTCGCTTCTCCCGGCGCGTTCCTGGCCCGCCAGATCATTTCGGCCGATCTGCACGAGCTTTTTCTCATTTCCGCCGACCAGCACGTAAGCATCGTGGAAGCAATTGCCAGCCGGGACAGTCTGCGGGCGGAAATGCTGACGCGCGAGCACGCTCAGGTAGCCCGGCGGAATCTGGAAGATGCTCTGAGGAACCGCGACCGGATTCCAGACCTGGCGGCGGTGAAGCTAGTGTCGTTGTAGGCTGATCACGCGCGCACCGATTGCACTGGTTCGGCGCGCGCGCTGGCAAGCTAGGTTTGGTCAGACTCTGGCGTGGGTTTGTTCGCGTTCCCACTCAGCGAGTTCGTGCTCGGCCTGTTCCCGGGTATATCCGTAGCGTTCCTGCAACTTGCCGAGGAACTCCTGTCGTTTACCGGCGATCATCTCGAAGTCGCTGTCGGTCAGTTTGGCCCACTTCTGCCGCATCTGGCCTTTCATTTGTTTCCACTGGCCTGCTGCTTGGTCCCAGTTCATTTGATACCTCCGCAGGATAGTGGCAGTTCACCGGCCAGTGTGCGGCGTCTTCCACTTTCGACGAAACGTGAGAATCAAAAGAATCAACGCGCAACCGAGCGGCAGCGCCTGAGCCGGCTCGGGAACGGCCGCGGCCGGAGCGGTTCCTGTGAAGAGCAATCCGAATGGATTGGATGTGGTGTCTGTACCTGTGCCTACCTGGTACATAACGAATTCGAGTTGGTGATTCCCGGCATTCAGCAACGTGCTGAACTGGCCGTCATCTTGCGGCCGGCAGCCAATCGGCTGGCCGGAACAGATACTTTGGGTGAAGACGGCGTGAGTGAGATAGTTACCATCGAGAATGACATCGGCAGTATCATCGGCCCACACGTTGAGATGCAGCAATCCATGGCCGGATTGGAAGTTTTCCAATACTGTGACGACGGGTGTGGTGCCCTCGTACGGCTGGAACTGGCCATCGCCGTAACCTGTCTC
>DATBID010000351.1:0-3248 GCA_036557125.1 Bryobacteraceae bacterium
ATGACGTTGCTGGAATGTCTAAAGAAATACACTACGGTGGTTGCGGACACCGGCGATATCGACGCCATTGCGCACCACCGCCCGCAGGACGCTACCACGAATCCGTCCCTGCTATACCATGCGGCGCAAATGCCCCGCTACCGTCACTTTGTGGACGAGGCCTCGGAGGTCGCCGCCGATCACGACGGCACTCAGCAGGAAATGGCTGAAGCTTTCATGGACCGCCTCTTCGTGCTGTTCGGCTGCGAGATTCTCAAAGTGATCCCCGGCCGCGTATCCACGGAAGTTCCGGCCAACTTGAGCTTCGATACCGAAGCTACCATCGCCAAAGCCCGCAATCTGATTGCACTTTACGAGCAGAAAGGCGTAAGCCGCGAGCGCATTCTGATCAAAGTGGGTAGCACGTGGGAAGGCATTCGCGCCGCCGAGCGCCTCGAAAAGGAAGGTATTCATTGCAATCTGACGCTGCTGTTCAGCTTCGCCCAAGCCGTGGCCTGTGCCGAGGCCGGAGTCACTCTGATTTCTCCGTTCGTCGGCCGCATCTACGACTGGTACAAAAAGGAGGGCGGCGGCGCTGAGATCCCGCCAGACCAGGATCCTGGCGTCGCTTCGGTCACCCGCATCTACAACTACTTCAAAAAATTCGGCTACAAGACTCAGGTTATGGGCGCCAGTTTCCGCAATACCAACCAGATCATCCGCCTTGCCGGATGCGACCTGCTCACCATCAGCCCCGAACTTCTGGACCAACTGAGCAAGACGGAAGGCACGATGGAGCGCGCGCTCGATCCCCAGAAAGCCAAGACTTCTCCCGGCGAGCGCCTGCACCTGGACGAGAAAGCGTTCCGCTGGATGCACAACGAAGACGCCATGGCAACCGACAAGCTCGCCGAAGGCATCCGCAAATTCTGGGCTGACGCCCGCAAGCTCGAAGAATATGCCGCTTCGGAGGTTGCCGTAAAGGCGGGGTAAACGAATACGCCTGTGCGGGGTTAAAATGTCATCCGTGATGCAGCCGCAACGCCGTGAATTCCTCTATACCTTGGCCGGGACCGCCGCCGCGCTCGGCCTCTCCCGCGCCGCCTTCGCGCAGTCCAGCCCGTCCGCAACCAAGCTTACCGATACGGTGACGCTCATCACCGGGGCAGGGAACCATATTGTCGCGCTTGCGGGCGATGGCGGAACGCTGCTGGTGGATTGCGGGGACTCTGCGCGCGCTTCCGATGTCCTCAAGCTCGCCGGCGCCGTCAAGACCGTGTTCAACACTCACTGGCATTTGGAATCCACCGGCGGAAACGACGACATGGCCAAGGCCGGGGCGAAGATCGTCGCGCACATGAATACGAAATTGTGGATGACTCAGGAGATCATCCACGATTGGGAGGAGAAGGTCTATCCGCCGCGCGCCAAAGAAGCCCTGCCTACCGAAACGTTCTACACCACAGGCAAAATGACCTTCGGCGGCGAGCCGATCGAATACGGCCTCATGCCAAACGCCCATACCGATGGCGATATCTACATCCATTTCACTCGCTCTAACATATTGGTCGTAGGTGACGCGATTCAACCTGGCCAGCTTCCCGTTCTCGACTTCAACACCGGCGGCTGGATCGGCGGGATGCAGAATGCGCATCGCACGATTCTCGGCCTCGCCAACGACAACACCAAAATCATCGCCGGCAGCGGTGGCGTACTCGCCAAACCCGATGTGCAAGCCAGCCTCGATATCCTCACCAAAATCCGCGACCAACTGGTCAAGCTGATGAAGCAAGGCAAAGGCCCAAAAGACATGATCGAGGAGAAAGCCATGAAGGACTTCGAGGGCCAGCTTTCCGGCGACCCCGATCGCTTCATCTTCACCGCCTACCGCGGTCTTTGGGCGCATGTCCGGGAACTGGGCGGGATCGTGTGATCCCGGATGCCCCCGCTGGTCCCATGCAAATCCAAAACTACCGCGCCCAGAAGCGTCGTTGACTGGTGATATATCGACAAGCCCTAGCGGCCTGTCGCAGCGAACTCGTTACTATGATCCGAAATCTCCCATATCGGAGCCGCGACCGTCAGGGAGCGGTCAATACTAACGTCGGCTCACAGACGGGCCACTAGCATCCGCGGCCGAGGCGCGCGGCTGGCGTCAGCAACTCTCCGGTTCCGTGAGCAGTAGCGGGTCAGTGAATTTTGCTCCGCGTCGGCTTCGAAATAGCGGCGCTCCACCAGTTACTTGTGCGGCACGCCGCTTTTGTCCCCCTGGCTCGCTGCGGGCCAAAATCACGCACTCGACCAATTTGGCGTACGGCTTAGTTTAGTTAGCGCTCCGAAGAACGGTTGCGCCCTCGTTTTTCCGGAACGATTTGCAATGATTTCAGGAACTCGATGGCGCAGTCCTGATCGTATTTATTCAATCTCTGAAAGCTTGTATAAGTATCTTCAGCCTCGCCGTGATGGGCGAGCACGGCCTCCCGCATCGTCGTGTACATGCCATGGTGGCCGAACGGGTGCTGGTTGGCGATGCCCCACAGCCGGCGCGTAAGAAATTTGCCGTTGCCGAGAAAGAACGCGGGCGAGCCTGCCGGCTGATTCATGTCTAACGCCTCGCGGTTCGGATCTTGAGGGCCGGTTGTAATATCGTGCAATTTGAAATCGGTGAACGCCGGCACCCAAACCACACCTCCGGTTGGCTTAAGGCGCGGGCCCGGAAGCTGATCGCTGGTCAGATCGACGGATAAGGTTGGCGCGTCCCCCGGCTGAAGATTGCCCACCGGGTTGTAAGGATTCGGCTCACTATAGATCCAGCCGTTGCGATCCAAAGGCAACTGCGGGATGTGGCAACGTCCGCAGCCAATCTCCGCAAAAACGTTCCGGCCATTCCTGATGGCGTTAGCGACATCGGGATCGGACGGAATTACCTGCACCGGTACCGGCAGGGTAGCCTGGAATATAGTTACGGCTGTGACATCCGCGCGCGTCAGTTCGTTCGCGAAACCATCTCCATCGGCGTCAATGCCGGCGCCGAAGCGCTCTTCGGATTGCATCCCATGATGATGGTTGAAGGCATTATTGGTAAATTGCCGCAGCGAGATTACGTTGCCGGCCTGATGAAAAGGACGAATGATCAGACTCGGGGGCGTTTGCCCGGACGAGACAAGACTCGGCGCCGGAATTCCCTCGCCGTGAGATGTGTCCCATCTGCCGTCGGCTAGCCGCGAAATCTGCCCAAACGATATGCCTTTCGAGGTTAGTGCGCGCGA
>DATBID010000352.1:0-34126 GCA_036557125.1 Bryobacteraceae bacterium
CCGTGGAACCTCCCGCGCCGGCATGAGTTGTGGAATCTCGAGGGTGTTTCGTGTCCGGGCGGGCCGATTCGATAACCAGGTAGAGTTTGTCGACGCTATTGACCTTGCCCGCGATGCAGTAGGCCACGTCGGGCTGGATGAGCTGGGCTTTGGAGAAGTCGTAGAGCCGGTAAACGCGCTGGATATCGCGGTCCCGCATAAGGAACACGGCGTGCGACGAGTATTCCGTCCGAAATGAGGACGAGGTGATTGGCGCTGAAGTTGAACATGAGAGGACAGAAGGGGCGGAAGCGCAAGGTCGCTCCCGCCCGCCTCGGCAGCGCCGTTGTGGAGTTAGCCGGCGGACTCCTCCGTCCGGGGTTATCATCACAGCGCGGCGCCTGCTTGACGCCGACCTAGGCTTACTCGGCCGGCGGATCGGATGTCTTGCCAGGCTTGCGCAAACTGTCGCCGCCCAGCAACAGGATCTCGGAGTTCTCCACCAGGCGGTCGGCGATGGCAGTGGCGATGGTGGGGTTGAAGAGGATGTTGCCCCACTCAGAGAATGCGGTGTTGGTAGTGATGATGGTCGAGCGCTTTTGACAGTGACGTGCGCACGAGGGAGTGATCGACCTGCGATGCGAGCAAGTGATTGAGCATGTCCATAGCAGTGGTGAACAGAACGCGCTGATTGGCCTGGCAGGCGCGCCAGGCGATAATTTTCGCCAGGAAGGTTTTGCCAACGCCGGGATTACCTATAAACACCAGGTTGGCTCCTTTGGTCAGGAACTCCAGATCGAGCAGACGCAGGATGCGCGGCTTAGCTTGCTGGCGACTTTTGTGATGCAAGAAGTGGAACGAGTCGATACTGGGGCGCGCTTGCAGACGCGAGCATTTGAAGCGAGGGTCGATGGCGCGCTGTTTGCGTGCTTCCAAACTCCATGTCGACGAGCCATTCCAGGGTGGCGGCCACGCTGAGATTCTTGGCGGCAGCCTAGTGAGAGTCGTCTCCAGTTGGCGGCTCATGGTCGATAGAGTCAGATGATTCAGTTTCTCTTCCAGAGGAGTCATCGGATTCTTTTCCGGGATCAAGGATGAAAGCGTCGTATCCCAGCAGAGACAACGGATCGGTAGCCAGGTCATTCAAATCGCGGATCGCGAAGCCGCAGTGGCAGCTGGACTTGTCGCGGAGACTGCTGCTCGGCGACATAATCTGCGCCGAATGCACGGGCCGCGGAAGCTTTGGCGATGGCGTCGGCAACCGGCTCGGGACCATGCTGGCGAATGAGTTCCAGCAACTCCGTCAACTGCCGCGAGAGGGCGCGATCGGTGTCGGCGATATTGCGCAGATAGGCTTCCAGCATGGCCTGAGAACAGAGGCCATCGAGCAGTGCGAAAAAGCGTTGCTGGGCCCGCGATCGTTTGGCCGCGGGCCGCAGTTCGGCCAGTTCTCTTTCGAATCGTTCTGCGCCTAGGATTTGGCCACGGCGCCAGCAACGGGGATAAGAGACGATTTCGTGGACACGATCGTAGAAGGTGACCGCACTGGAGTCCGCCTTGAGGGTGAGGCGGCGGCCCACATAACGGTGTGGGACGCAGTAACGGTTGGCATCGAAGTGCACGCGGAGATCTTTGTGCACCAGGGCTTCGACCGTATCGCGATGATCGTACGGGATAACAGGGAGGGACGCAGAGCCTCAGCCCGGAAT
Source organism: Bryobacteraceae bacterium (assembly GCA_036557125.1). GTDB lineage: Bacteria > Acidobacteriota > Terriglobia > Bryobacterales > Bryobacteraceae > PSRJ01. The sequence goes on from DATBID010000352.1 coordinate 1,689, forward strand.
CGATCGATCGGGCGCTCGCGGGTTTCCCGATGCTGCCGCTGGTTGGCTACCTCGGCGAGCCACTGCCGGGCCTGCCGGTTCACATCGTGCAAATCGGTAAACTCGCGCAGCGGCCAGAAACTTTGGCGTGCATAACCGATGGCACGCTCCACTTTTCCTTTCTCCCAACCGGCGGCGACGTTGCAAGCCTTCGGATAGAAATTGTATTCGCGAGCAAAGGCGAGAAAGCGCGGCAGGAAGCGAACCAGGCGGCCATCATGTTCGGCCACGGCCGTTGCCAAGTTGTCGTAGGCGATTTCGCAAGCCACGCCGCCCAGCGCGGTGAAGGCGTGCACGTGAGAACGAACGAAGGTTTCGAAGCTCTGGCTGTGAGTGAATTGCAGGTACAGCATGCGACTGTGTGCTTCCACCAAGGCGAAGGCATAGAGTTTGCGTTTGTCACCTTGGTAATCGAGTGCGCCGAAGTGGCCCCAATCGACTTCGAAGCGCTCTCCTGGCGAGGGCTCCATCCGCAAGAAAGCGCGGTTGGGTCTCAGTTGCGGACGAACAGTGTGGACATACCCGCGCAGGATGCTATGACCGCCGGCGTAACCAAGTGGGCGCAACCGTTGTTCGATGACGGCTGCCGTGACTGCGGGGTCCTTCTCCAGCCATTCGGCGATAGTCGTTTTGAACAGGTCGAGTTTGCTTTGGCGTTGCCGCTGAGCCGATGTTTGCGCCGGCGCATCGAGATACTTCTTGATCGTGCGCCAATTCATTTTCAGATGCCGTTCGATCTTGCGGATCGGCCAGCGTTCGGACCAGTAGAGGCGATGGAGGTCGTTGATCTGATCGGGGGTGAGCATGGCGCGATTTCCGTTATCCGGCAGAAGCGGCCTCGGCGCCAGGAGGTTGTTGTTGGCAAGGTTCCAAAGCCGGCGGTCTGCGGGGTGGAAGTGCTTCCAGGATCCAGACTTGTGCCGGAGCTGAGTTGTTGTTGGCAAGATTGCGCAGCCGCCGCTTCTGGTCCCGAACGCGCTGTCGTTGGCGATTCCGCTCCTCGGCGACGGCATGCTCCTCGCGATGCCGCCGCCAGTACTCGGGGTTGCGAGCGCGCCACTTCCGGGCGCTGTCCAGGCAGGTCTGCAGGTATTCCGGGGCCGCGGCAAGTTTCTGTCGACGATAATCGGCGCAACGGCGCTTCTGGCATTCGGGCTGACTACACGCCGTCTGACCAGATTGAAACCTCGACGGCTGGAAGCTGCGTTCACAATAGCGGCATCGCCGCTCCATACCGGCGGTTGTCGCACCAGAACGGGGCGACTTTCAGCGCCTTAGCGATTTAGAAGCTGCTGTAGAGTCAATACTGCATCCCCGCCGATGGCTCATTTTGAACTACAAGACCGGCGGAAATGCTGTCGTTTTCTTCCGGCGCTGACACTCATACTGGCAGACTCGAAATTGCGTCAGCGGCGCATCGCGTAGCAGCGGAAAACGCTCGGCAAGGAACGCCCGTGCCTCCGCTACACTCTCCGCGCTCACCACTCGGTCGCCCGAATCTGGGTCGAACGGAGCGCCATGCCGGTCGAAAGCCAGCTTGCAACCGCGCTCTTCCAGATCTGGAAATCATAGGGATTCCGGGGGTCGGTGAAATCGATCCAGATCGGCAATTCAGGTGGCGAAAATCGGCGGTCACCCGCGGGCCGCGCAAAGAACAGCACCTCCTGGCGAGTAGGCCAAATCCGTTCGCGCAGAATGTTCGGGAACAGCTTTGGTAACCACAGGCCGCAGGCAAAAACGAAAGTATCCGCGCTAACGCGCATTCCGTCCGCGGTTTCGACAAAACCCAGCCGGCGCCGGCCGGATGGAGGTGTTACGGCAGCCGTGGTGTATTCTCCGCCCCGACGGATCAGGTCTCGTACTACAGCGGCGATCGCACGCCGCGCCATCAAGGCGCCGCTCTCCGGCTCCAGAATTCCAAACGAGCCTGAGTCCGGCACACGCATCTGCGGATAACGTTCGGCCAGCTCCGGGGCGGACAGGATTTCGATCGGTACGCCCACCCTCTCCAGGGTGTTGCGCGTGCTCTCGCTATACGGGTCGCCCGATCGCCTTATCCAGAGCACACCAGTGCGGTGAAATAAATGCTCGCCAGTCCTCTCGAATAGCTCCTGCCACTCCGCCAGAGAGCTCCGCTCCATCCGTGTATAAATCTCATCCCCGCCATAACCCATGCGAATGATCCGGCTCTCGCCGCCAGAACTCGAACGCGAATGGCCTGGGCCCCAGGCATCGATCAGCCGCACCGATCGGCCCGCGCGACGCAGGCACCACGCGGTCCACGATCCGAACGAGCCGGCGCCGATGACCGCCACGTCCGCTACGAGGGAGTTATTTCTTAAGATCGAGGTCATCTTTCAGCGCATACGGCTCAGCCTCAATTGAAATGTGGCGGGATGGTCGCCCGATTCTGTACGGAAGCCGAGATACGCGCACAACGGCGAAATAGCCTGCACTTCGGTCGTCTAAGGTAGGCGCCGGCCGGAGGAGCCGCGGCCGCTCCAATGCAATCGTCCACTACGCTACCGCGTGTCTATCACGGCCACCGCCGTCTGGTAGCTCAACGTCTCCACCCAACTTCCGTCCCGCTTCACCCACACTCGGGTCACGTGCAGCGGCTTTCCGCGATCGGGCTTGTGGTCCGAAACCATCAGTACGGCATCACCGAACTTGAACATCCGGGCGGAGACCAGCGGAGTCGGCGCGACACCGGCATCCTTCGAGCGGTCGAACTCTGTCATCTGGCTGCGCTTGCTCTGGAGTCTGTCGCTGTTGGAGCTCGCTGCTACGAATTCATCGCCGACCATTGAAGCAAATCCCGCCGAGCTGCGGGCATGGGCGGCCGTTTCCAACTTGGAATATGCTAGCGCCACCTCCCGCTCAATGTCGTTCGCCGGTGTGAACGGGATGGCATCGCACGGGTTTTCGCAATCCTTTCCCGCGCCCGGCGTGAACGTCGGCGGAGCGTCGAGCGATATAACCTCCTGATAGACAATGGCCTTCCAGCCCCCGGCGCGCCTCACCCAGACGCGCAGCACATGGGATCTCCCCTGGTTCACCTGGACATCGGCCAGATCGCCATAGGTGAAGACTCGTGATTCTGCGTCCTTTTCGCTAGCGATTGCGGTCTGCGGAGATTGCTGCAAGACCTCGGATCGGGTCTGAACCGCGCCATCGGCACTCGTCCAAGTGAAGTCAGCGTCCAGGAACTTCTCAATGGCAGCCCGGTCGCGAGCGGTAACAGCTTGAATGAGGGCCGTGTCCGCTTGCTTTAGGTCGGAATCCTGGCCGAACACAGTGACGGCGATAGCTCCAAGAGCGGCGGTTGCGACCACGAGACTACCTGGCGCTGGGTTGAGGACCACTCGATTTCCACTTTAGGGTTCAATGTGCGCGCCATGACTGACCTTTAGGGCATAGCCCAGGTCCGAGCCATTACGAGCTGGATAAGCGGTTATCGTCACCCGATCGCCTATCCGCAAGCTGTCGATTTTTAGACCATTAAGCATAAGCCAGTTGGGACTCGCCATTTCGAATTCCCAATGCATAGGATCACTCCGATCCGATGCATGGGTGTCAAGGTAAAGGCGCACATGCGGATTGGTCCATTCAACTTTGGTGACGGTTCCGACAACCGTCACGGATCGATTCAGATCATACTCGGTGGCCAGCGCATGGTGCGCCAGAGTCGGTCCGGCTCCGATGACCATTCCAGCCGCTAGAAAGAGAACAGAGCGTGCGAATCTCATGCAGTTCCCCTCATCGTTCAGCACTATATTCAAGCTGTTGACCGGCGTCAAGCATGCCTCGCTAGCGCGAATCGCGTCCACGAACCGGGCTGGACGCTAGCAAGTATGCCAGGCATTCCCTCCGAGCGCTACGGCCGCTGCTATCACGGGCGCGGTGGAGCGGGCAACCAGCGTAATATTTTGAGATTTCCTTCAGATTCCGCGCACTCGGCTCTGAGGGGAATTAGCCGATCTTATGCCAATGCCCGGTCCGCACAACAATGATCGATCACAGCCACCGTCCTCCCGAAAGGGTTTAGTTCCTCCAGTCTATCCCCCTCCCGTGGCGCAGATTAGAACATCCCGTGCCGGCATTCAACGAGCCGGCAATGCTCGGGTAGTGCCATTGGGAGTAGTTGACGTGGCTGGTCGGAATCGTGTCGCCGGAGCAGGATTAACGACGGGACAAGTTGCCGCGAGCGCTACGGTAACGGGCCTCCAGCACACTGCTGCGGTCGCATCCACCGTGGGCCTGGGCGCGGGTAATGTGCTCGGTACGACAACAGCTACTACCGTTGCTGCGCCGTTAGGTTTAGTGGGAGCCGCGCGCACCGGCCGGCAAGGCATTCGCGCCAACCAGAGGCTGGACGCCATTCATGCATTCCGCGGCGCTGAATGGGCTCCGATGGCTGCGCGTGTAGGCGGTAGCTTAGAGCAACACCGCTGGCTGGAAGAAGTGAACGACATCGCCGTTTTTGCCGAACAGAAGACTGGCAAGCGGGTCGAACGGATGGCGATCCGAACGGGTCTATCCACAGTGGCCGCAGCGGGCGGCATCGCGGCGCTGGCCGGCGCTGGGCCTATGACTCCGGTCGGCGCAGCGGGACTTGTGGTAGCCGCAGGTGCGGGCGGCGCGGGCGCCCTATACAGTGGATTTTTCGCGATGAAAGGTTTAGGAAAGAAAATCGCACGAGCAGCCGGATGGATGGGCAATGAGCGCAGAGAGCGTGCGACTCGCCTTTACCAACTGGCTGTGGAGCACCACTTTGCTCCAGCTATTCGTTTGCTCGATGCATTGACGGTAACTGTCAAGATGCCGATGCCGATTTTGCGCGTGCCTGCCAACCGCGAACAGGCGATTGACTACATCATGCAGAAGATGCGGTCGTGACACAGTTAGGTTGCGCGTTACTCGATCCGGTCCTTCGCCTTTGCGCCGCCGCCCCGGGGCGCGGGACGTCCCAGGCCAGTCATCCCGCGGCAACCCGAGTATTGTGTCCACCGCCCCGCAGCGTGGGGTTCGACAGCGGCTAGCGGCGGTCAAATCCGCCGGAATTCCGCAATCCGGGATGTTCGCTTTTGCGATCTGTCGGTTTATCCGGCCGTCCAAAGCGGATTTGCGAGTGGGCGCCTTTACCATCGAATCCCAGTTCTCGCCGAGAATTGTAGTCGAACCGTATGCGATTTGCGGGAGTCGCAAACCTGCGAGTGCCCTGGGCCGACAAATAGCCGGATTCGTCATCATTTCGGCCGTTTCGCTCAATAGCCAAGCCGCTCACCGGCAAGGCTAATGAGATAACCGTCCCCAGAACCGCTCCAGCGAGCCCCAGTTTTCTGAACATAACCACCTCCATTTCGTTGGATTGGCGCGGAGGAATTTCGCCTGTATGGATATGTAACGGGAGAAAGAAGTTTTGTCACGGGCAGGTGAATGTGGCTGCTCTTCAGAGCTGCCGGAGCGCTCGGGTGTTTCCGCTAACGCCGCCACTCCTCGTGCTTCCCCGGAGGCGAAACGAGCCAGGTGGCAAGCAGCAGGCCTTTGTTCCACGCCCGGCGCGTCGCCCTCGTCTTAAGTCCCCGCTGCTGCTGCAGAACTGCCCAATGCATTCTCGACCATCCGCAGCAGCGATTCAGCTTTGAATGGCTTCCAAATAATTCGATACGGGTTGTTTCCACCAGCGATGCGCTCAATATCTTTGGGCCCAAAACCAGACATGAGGACGATTTTGGTGGTTGGCCTTTCTTTGCGAATGCGATTGGCCAGCTCGATCCCATTCATGCCGGGCATCATCACATCGATCAGAGCCAGATCAATAGGGGGCGAGGCGTGGTTTTCACTAAAGCGGGCGGCCTCTTGCGCGTTAGTCATCGCCACGACATGGTATGCGCCTAATCTGGCCAAAATATTTTGGCATAGGCTCAACACGACCGCTTCGTCATCAACCACAAGAATGGTTTCCATCAGCATTACATTTTGACATGGATCAACGACTCCTTGCCTGGTCGGTGTTTCGGCTAATTTAGGTGAGGGCCGCATCGTCCGACTTCGACGGCGCCGGCGCAAAGCAGCAGAAACGGAGAAACGAGCAGCGTGCGCAGACTCAGCATGGTTGCACCCTAAAAGGGATAGTGCGCTTCGCCCTGTTGAATGGTGACCCATTTTAGCTGCGTGAGATCGTCCATGGACCACTGACCGCCTTCGCGGCCCATCCCGGAATCTTTCACTCCGCTGAAGGGCGCGTGCGGCTCGTCGTGAATGGTGGAGCCGTTAATATGCACGGAGCCCGACTCCAGTTCCAAAGCACAGCGCATCGCGAGCTGCAAATCATTGGTGATCACGGCGGAAGTGAGACCGTATCGGGTATTGTTCGCCAATTGAATGGCATCGCTCGCATCCTTCGCCTTAATGACGCTGGCGACCGGGCCGAAAAGCTCTTCCTGAAAGACCGCCATCGAGGGAGTGACATCGGCGAGAACCGTGGGCGCAAAGTAGTTTCCCTCGTAGGAGCCGCCGCACAACACTCGCGCGCCCTGGGCCTTCGATGACTCGATGCGGCCGGCGATAAACGGGCACTGCGAAGCGCGAATCAGCGGTCCGATTACCGTTTCGGGGTCGTGCGGGTCACCCACTTTGAGCGATTTCACCTTGGCCACAAACAATTCGAGAAACTGCTCGTACACCGGCTCTTCCACAATCAGGCGCGATCCGGCCATGCAGATCTGCCCCTGATGGATAAACAAGCCGAAACACGCCGTGTCGACGGCGTATTTGAGGTCGGCATCTTTCATAACCAGCAAAGGACTCTTGCCGCCCATCTCTAGATCAAACTTCTTGCCGCGTTTCGCGCATTCGACACCAATCTGGCGCCCGACTGCGGTCGAACCCGTAAACAAGATGGCCTTCACGCGTGGGTCGCTGTACAGAACCGCTCCCAATGTCGGGCCGTCTCCTGGAACGACGTTCAGTACGCCCGGGGGCAAGCCGGCTTTATCGAAAATTTCGGCGATTTTAAGCCCGACCAGCGAGGTCTCCTCTGACGGCTTGAGCACGAAGGTGTTCCCGGCAGCCAAGGCAAAGGCAACCTTCTTTGTGGCGAGAATCAGTGGAAAGTTGAAGGGCGCAATTCCTCCAACCACTCCCAATGGCCTGCGGATCGCCATCGAGATCCGGCCCGGAGTATCGCACGGCATTGTCTGCCCGAAGATGCGGCGGCATTCTCCCGCGGCGGACCGCAGCACACCCACAACGTACGAGACCTCAAACTGCGACTTGCCGAACGTTGCTCCGCCTTCTTCAATCAGCAGGTCAACGACCTCGCTGCGCATGGATTCCAGCACGTCCGCCGCGCGAATCAAAATCAGCTCCCGCTCCGACGGCAGCGTGTTGCCCCAGACATCCTTGACGGCAAACGCCGCATCGATGGCGCGCGTCATGTGTTCGGGGCGCGCCATGAAGACCCTGGAAAAGGTCTTACCATTGGCTGGATTCACTACGGGTGTCATGGCCGCGGGTTCGATTTCGATCGTCTGTCCATTGATGTACGGTGCTGTCATTTTGTCCTCCTTGCTTTAAGTTGACCTAGATTGCCTGATGCCCCGGTGCAATTGAGAAGGCATAGCGATGTGCGTCTCGTCCGTCCAATTTACCACTGCCAACTCGATCTGACCGGTAAGGTAATCCACGACCCGGTCGAACGGATCAAACCCGAACGCCTGGCCAATCGGAGCGCGAAGATTCGAATTCGCGTTGACGTCGTAGAATATCCGCGTCCCATCGATCGCCTCCAGATATTCAATCCCACCGACATCTAGCCCACCCGCCGCCATGATCCTTTCACCCATGGAGACCGCTTCGGCAGGCACTTCCGGGTATGGATAAAACTCCACGGATTTGTTCTGTCCGTGTGCCGGAGTCGCGCAATACGACTCACCACCACCTTCGGGATTACAAACTTCCGACGGACACAGGTTGAACGCACCGTTTGAAATCACGCGCATCGCATAGAGCAGCTTCCCTCCCAAGAATTCCATGCGCACAATCCCCTGCGATGGGTCCGTGGCAAAATACTCTTGCAGTAATAAGAGATTATCCGGCAACCACAGGGATGGCTGTTCCGATAGCAGCTTGCGAAGTTCACCGGGTGAATTCAGGAGAAACATACGTGCTCCGCTACCCCCCTGCTCGGGCTTGAGCAACGCAGGCCACCCGCCAGTCCATTGCGCCAGCCCCGTCTCGCAATGATTGAACGCAAGGGAGCGCGGGTGAGGAATTTCCAACCGCCGGAGTAACGCCGCTTGCGCCGATTTGCTCAATTCCAACTGAAATGCCCGCGAGCCATTCAACACCCGAGCCCCACCCAATTCGAGTGACCAAATCAGCGCTAAAGCCAGCGATACCGCTCGGGTATTGCCTCGAACGTAAGCACTGGGGCTTGCTTGGTTGAAATACAGCGGTGCTTCGGGAACGACGTCCGGATCAAACGCCGCTCGCTTTAGATCGAGCGAGGCATAGCGAACCCCTCTACGCTGCAGGGCCGTCCACAGCGGCTTCTGCCATTCCGGATGCTCAAACAACACCACCAAGTCGCAGCCCATGCTCTCCTACTATAGAACTTTGTGGTGAATGTATCGTTCAAAAATCCAGTTGGTCGATGTTTTTCCTGTTGATGATGAGCGGAGTTCCCAGAATGATTTCACTCCCTTGAACGCGGAGCGATCGGAGCCGACCCACCTGGAGGGAAGTCGCACTGCGAGCGACCTTACCTTCCGCCACAAGTGCGCTGGCATAAACACTGAGGTATCCGAGATCGCGCACGTTCCAGAGTACGACCGTCTGTACCAGCCCTGCGTGCACATATGATTTCGAGATGCTGGGCAGCGAGAGGCCGATCACGTCCACATCTTTTCGTTGCGACTGTCGGACGGCCTCGCCGGCGCCGGGGACTGCCGGCGCGGAGATCGCCATGATCAACTGGACGCGAGGATATACCTCCAGGACGGTTTGGGTCTCGGCGAAAGCCTTGTCGCGATCGTCATCGCTGGGCCGGATCGTTGCGAGCTTTAAGCCGGGGTATTTGGCCAGGCGCTTTTTGATGAAAGCAATCCACTCGTTCTGATTAGCGGCGGTCAGTGCGCCGGTAATGATTGCGAACTCGCCCCTCCCGTTGAGGAGACGCGCGGCTTCGTCCGTCAACGTATTGGCAATACCTTCCGGCGTGGCCTGGTTGGCGAAAAAATCGCGCGCGTCCGGTTCCGCGTCTGCATCCCAGGTGATCACGCGGATGCCTTTCTGGCGCGCCTTGCGCAGCACCGTGGAAATGGCGGTCTTGTTCTCCACCGCCACTGCGATGGCATCCACTCCCCGCGTGATCCAGTTTTCCACCAGTTCGTTCTGCCGCGCGGCATCCAGGCTTGTAGGTCCATCCCAGATCAGGTCCACACCTAATTCCTTCGCTGCCTGTTCAGCGCCGGCGCGTGCGCTCACGAAATACGGATCTCCTTTCGCCTTCGGCATGACTGCGATGGTCAATCGGCGACCTGCGTTCGGGCTCGCGATCCAATGGTTCGCCTCGGCAACGAGCAGCGAGCCGGCCAGAAGCGCTCCGCAGAATACCCCGGCGCGCCGCTGCCACACGGAACCGAGCCTTTCGAATCCGATGACCAGCACCAGCAGCGTTCCCGTCAGAATACCGGTAAGTTCGGACGGCAAAGCCGCAAGATGCAGGCCGTTCTGCAGAACAGAAAGGCAGCCAAGGCCCAGGAGAGTTCCCCATAGAGTCCCGCGGCCTCCAAATATCGAAGCTCCGCCCAACACCACTGCCGTGATCGCGTCCAGTTCATAACCGCTGCCGGCATCCGCGCGGGCTTGGCCCAGGTGCGCGACATAAAGGAGCGCGGCGACACTGGAAACAGTCCCGCACAAGAGGTATACGGCGCCCACTCGGCGGCCAACTGGAATCCCCGCGTAGCGCGCGCCGGCCGGCGCAAGTCCGATCGCATAGAGCGCCCGGCCAATGATCGACTTGTGGAGCAGAACCCAATATCCCAGAAACACCAACACGAGCGCCGTCAATTGGACGGGAATCGCTCCCCACAGATATCCTTGCCCGAGAAACAAGAAGGATTGTGGAAACCCGGTATAGTTGACTGCTCCGTGCGTGAGGCCCTCGGCAATACCCCGGAAAAGCGAGTAAGTCGCCAGCGTGACGACTAGCGGAGGAAGCCGGAAACGCGCGATTAGAAGACCGTTCAATGCTCCGCCCGCACAACCGGCAACCAACGCAATCATTGCGGCCTGGCCCAGAGATAAATGCCAGTCCTTCGAGGCCGCGCCGAACAGCACGGCCGCCAGACCCATCATCGAGCCGACGGAAAGATCGATGCCGCCGCTGACGATCACCGGCGTCATCGCCAGCGCTAGTAGGCCCAGTTCGCTCGTGGAGCGCAGAATTTCAAAGAAATTTCCCGGCGTGAGAAAGTTTCGCGCAATCACGGAAAACAATGCCGCTTCGCCGAGGAGTGCCAGCAAAAGAACCCACTCGCCATTAGGCGAAAGGTCGTCCCGCCAGCGGCTAAGCGCTGGTTGCGGCAGTGCTGCTTGCATGCTTCCTTCCACGCAGGGGGAAACGGAACCGTGAGGCATCTGTGACTATTGCCGCCAGAATGATGCCCCCCTGAATGGCCTTTTCCCAATAAGCGTTGATGCCCAAAAACGTAAGCGCTGGACCAACCATCCCCAGCAAAACTACGCCAAACGCAGTGCCGAAGATAGTTCCCTTTCCTCCGGTAATAGCCGTTCCGCCGACCACCACCGCCGCAATCACTTTCATCTCCAGCCCCAGACCGCTATTGCTGGGGACTTGACTGAAGCGTGCGGCGTTCAACAGCGCCGCGAGGCCCGTCAGGGCGCCACTGAGAGTAAAGACCGAGAAAACGATTCGGCGTGTATCGAGGCCCGCCAGCCGCGCCGCCTCCGGGTTCGACCCGGTCGCATACACCGCGCGCCCTGCCGCGAGGTTGCGCAGCGCCCACGCCGCGCCCCCAACCAGCGCGCCGGCGATGAGAAGGGCGATCACAGGATAGAACGATTGCGGCAGGCCGAACCACTGAAATTTCAGCGGCAGGCCATCCACCCAGGCGCCTTGTGTCGCCCACCGCAGCGCATCGCGCAAGGCCACCATCGCTGCAAGCGTCACCACGATCGAGGGGACGCGCAAATACGCCACCAAGCCTCCGTTCAGCGACCCCAGCACCGCTCCCGCAAGACACGCCGCCAATGCCACCAAGCCAATGGGCAGGCCGGCTTTGGCAAGAACGCCCGTGGCAACGCTCAATACGGCAAACATGGAACCTACCGAAATATCGATCTCGGCGGTGAGAATCACCAGCGTCATTCCGATGGCAATGACTAGCACTGGGACATTAGCCAGCAGCATCGCGCTGAGATTCTCCGCCCGGAAATACCCTGGTGCCAGTAGCGCCATCGCCAGGCAAAGCGCCGCGATCGCTCCGGCCACGGACCATTCACGAATATGCGGCGAGCTCATTCGGCGACTCGCGCGATTTCCCCGTTGGGCGCGTGCCCAAGCGCAAGTGTGAGAATCTTCTGCTGCGTCGCTTCGGAACGCGGCAGAATTCCGGCGATCGAGCCGGCGTGCATCACAGCTATCCGGTCGCTCATGCCAAGCACCTCGGGCAATTCGGAAGAGATCATCATAATTGCCAGTCCGCGTTCCGCCAAATCGCCAATGATGCGGTGAATCTCGGATTTGGCGCCTACATCTACCCCCTGTGTTGGCTCATCCAGAATCAGAACCTTTGGTCCCGTGGCCAGCCATCGCGCCACCGCTACTTTCTGTTGGTTGCCTCCGGAAAGCGTGGCCGCGCGAGCGCGAACGGAGGCGGTCTTCACCTGCAAATCATCCACATAACGTCCGGCGAGCGCACTCTCGCGCTCCGTGTCGAGCCAACCGCACCGCGAGACATTTCGCAGGGAGGCGAGGGTGGTATTGGCGGCGATCGCCATTTCGGGCACTACGCCGTGGCGGCGCCGGTCTTCGGGAACATAGGCCAAGCCTGCCCGGATGGCGTGAACCGTCGACCCAGCGCGAAAGCGGCGGCCCTCCACCAGGATCTCACCGCTATTCAAATCCCGGAGACCGAAAATCGTTTCCGCCAGCTCCGTCCGGCCGGAACCTGTCAGCCCGGCGATTCCGAGAATCTCGCCCTTTCGAACCGCAAGCGAAATGTCGTGCAGTCCGGCCGTGGCGCACGAGATGTTCCGAACTTCAAGAACGGTTTCCCCAATCGCCACTTTCCGCTTCGGAAAGACCGCGGCGATCGAACGCCCGACCATCCGTTCAATTAGCGCGGTTCGATTTAGCTCGGCGGCGTTCCGCGTGGCCACGGTTTCCCCATCGCGCAGAACCGTAACGCGATCCGCAATAGCGAAGACTTCGTCCAGCCGGTGCGAAATATAAACCATGCCGTGGCCCTCCGCGCGCAATGCCGCGATCGTTTGAAACAGCCGGTCTACTTCGCGATCCGCGAGCGACGCAGTCGGCTCGTCTAGAATCAAAATGCGCGCGCCCGCTCCGATGGCTTTGGCGATTTCCACCATCTGCTGCTCGGGCATGGTCAAGCTGCCTGCGAGCCGCTCGGGGTCAATCTGGGCTCCCACCCGGCTTAATACATCGAGCGCGCGCTGTTTTTGCGCCTTGGCATCTATCCGCCGCCAAAGCCCACGGTTCTCGCCACCCCACGCGATGTTTTCCGCAACCGTAAGGTGAGGAAACAACGCCGGCTGCTGGTAAATGGCGGCAATCCCCAGTGATCGCGCGAGCGCCGGGCTGTAGTGTGCTACGGCTGTTCCAGCAACCGTCAGCGTGCCCGAATCCGGCACCACCGCTCCCGTAATAATCTTGATCAGCGTGGATTTTCCCGCGCCGTTTTCTCCTACCAGCGCATGTACTTCGCCCGATAGCAGCTCGAAGCTAACACCCTTTAACGCCGTTACACCATCGAAACTCTTCCAGATTGATTTGGCTTCGATAAGCGGTCCAACCATGCACTTAACGCAAGAACGCCTCGCTCAATCCGCCATCCACAGGAATAATGTGGCCCGTAGTTTTGGCGCTCTCCTCCCCTGCGAGCCACACGATGGCTTGCGCGCAATCCCGCGGCAGAATCGGCTGCCGCGTCAGCGTGCGTTGGGCATAGAAATCCGCCAGCTTTCCGCGCAGTTCTTCGGTTGACTCGGATTCCGCGAACTGGATGTTGTATTTTTCGAGCGAGTGGATTACGCGATCGCGCGGAAACATGGTCGATCCCGCCACCACCGTGGCCGGCGCAATTCCGTTCACTCGTACCCCAGGGCCCAGGGCCATGGCCATTTCGCGAACGAGATGATTCAGCGCCGCCTTGCTGGTATCGTACGCCTCGCTACCTTTTTTGGGGACAACCGCATTGGCCGAACCGGTAAACACCATGCTGGCGGTGAGGCCCTGATCGAAAAAAACACTTTCGACAGCCTGCGCCAAAAAATAGTTCCCGGTCACATTGACCTGAAACGCCGCAGACCACTGCTCGCCGCGCAAGCGCCCTCCGCTTTCCGGCACTGGATAAATGGCCGCGGTGTTCACTACAATATCCAAGCCGCCGAACAGCAATACCGCGAATCGTACGGCTTCGGCGAGACTGGCCGAAGATGTGAGGTCCGCCACCGTAGCAGCAATCTGCTCTTTTGAAGAAAGTTGCTCCGCCTCGGCCGCAGTGATTGCGGCGGCGTTCGCATCGAGATCGCATACGACGACGTGCGCCCCTTTGCGCGCCAGCAGCAGCGCTACTTCGCGTCCGATCCCATTACCACCGCCTACTACCAGCGCGACCTTCCGGCTGAATTCGGCCTCCGGTGGCATCCGCTGCAGTTTGGCCTCTTCCAGCGCCCAGTATTCGATCCGAAACGCCTCAGAACGGGGCAGCGCGACATAATTGTGAAACTGTTCGAACTGCTGCGACTGAACCGCAGGTGATGAAACAAGTCCCGGACGGCGCGCGTGCGGTAAGGGATCTGCGACCGGCCCATCATCCAGCGCGTTCGCCCCGGCCATCACATGAATCGCATTGATGAAGAACTCGGTGGTGATGCGCGCTTCCTTCTTGCTTTTGCCGAACCCGAATAACCCTATTCCGGGAATCAGCACAACGGAGGGATTTGTGTCCCGCAGCTTGGGCGAATCGGGTGTTGCGAAACTCTCGTAATATTTCCGGTAATCGAGGCGGTACGCTTCGGCTCCCGTGCGAATCTGTGATTGGAGCGCCTCCACACCGGCGGCCGGATCCCAATCCACAAACAGCGGGCATATCCGCGTTCGCAGGAAATGATCCGGACAACTGGTCCCCAACCCGGCAAGTTGCTTCGACCACGTGCAGCCGGCGAAATCCAGGGCATCTTTATCATCCGTGTAATGAGCAATCACTCGCCGATTGGAAGAGAGCACGCCCCGCAACGTGGGCAGCACGCGCGCGGCAATTTCGCGTCGGCCCGCCAGAGGCTCGCTGGCGGTGCCGCCGAACAGCACGGGCTTTTTCTTGCGGTGCGCCAGAATAAATTCGCCCATCTGGTCAATGGTTCGGATGCTGTTCCAATAGCACTCCCTCTGTGTGTTCCCCCAGGTGAACAGGCCGTGGCTGGCGAGAATCAGCCCGTCGCAGGCGGGATTCTCTTTCACTGCCTTCTCCAGCAGAAGCGCCAGTTCAAATCCGGGCCGCTGCCACGGTAGCCAGGCGATGTTCCGCCCGAACTCGCGGTTAAATTCTTCGAGCTTCTTGCCCCCATTGGCGCTCGCTGCCAGCGCGATTGCCCAATCGGGATGCAGGTGATCTACATGCGCGAAAGGCACGAACGCATGCAGTGGCGTATCGATCGAAGCGGCGACGCGATTCTCGCCAAAGGCAGAAAGAGGATAGAAGCGGACCATCTCGTCCTCATGCGCCTCGCCGCGATAGAGCGATTTAAGCTGTTCAAGCCGATCGAGATATAGCAACGCAAAGCCGGATTCCAGGATCGAGCCGAGATCACCGCCGCTGCCCTTCACCGCCAGGACGCGCACCGGATACCCCGTGAACGGATCGGGTAATTCGATCTTGGAGCTGGTGTTGCCGCCGCCAAAATTCGTGATGCGCAGATCCGCTCCTAACAGATTGGAGCGGTATCGCAGCAGGCTGAGAGGATTGCGGGCCAGGGTTTCG
Source organism: Bryobacteraceae bacterium (assembly GCA_036557125.1). Classification (GTDB taxonomy): domain Bacteria; phylum Acidobacteriota; class Terriglobia; order Bryobacterales; family Bryobacteraceae; genus PSRJ01. The sequence continues at coordinate 16,985 of DATBID010000352.1, forward strand.
GCTTGGCCCTCGTCCCAGAGATCCGCGAGGTGGGTAATTTCCGAAGTCTCAGGCATAGGTGAATTCGCAGTATTGTTGAAATCTGCGGGCTACAGCGTCCCACTTTGCGGTGTCCGCAGGCTCGAAGATCTCGGTGGGAAAGGACCGTTCGATGATCGCGCGCGCTTCGGCGAGAGAACCCACCGCGCCCGTGGCCACCATCTGCACGCCGATATTGCCCACCGCCGCGGCCTCGAAAGGGCCTGCCACAACTCTCCGTCCCGTGGCATCCGCTGTGAATTGACTGAGCAGCCGGTTCCTGGCGCCTCCGCCTACCACGCGAATCTCATCGATGCTGCGGCCGGTGAGAGCCTCCAGATCTCCTAGAAGCAGGCGGTATTTCAAGGCGAGACTCTCCAAAATGGTCCTCGCATATGATCCGGGTCCGTCCGGGGGTGGCTGGTCGCATTTCGCGCAGAAGCCGTCGATAGCCGTAAGCATGTCGCTGGGGTTCAGGAAGCAAACGTCATCCGGATTGACAAGCCGGTGGAATGCGGGCGCCGCGCGGGCCGCCCCCATCAACTCCGCATACGCATAGTCGCGGCCGCGGGCCGCCCACGACCGCCGGCAGCCTTGTAACATCCAAAGCCCCATCACATTCTTCAACAAGCGCGTCGTTCCACAAACGCCCCCTTCATTGGTGAAGTTTCGACGAAAAGCGTCGTCCGTGATTACTGGAGCGTCCAACTCGATGCCCAGCAGAGACCAGGTGCCGGAGCTCAGGAAAGCAGTGTGTTCGCGCGCCGTAACCGCCGCCACCGCCGAGGCGGTATCGTGGGAGGCGGGCGCAATTACCAGGGTTTCGCGCAGCGAACGATTCACCGCAACATTCGGGAGCAACCTACCTAGCACCGAGCCGGGCTTCACAACAGGCGCCGGCAGGTGAGCCGGAAGCCCGAGGCGATCCAAGAGCTCATGCGCCCAACTCCGAGTAGCTGCATTCAGAAACTGCGTGGTCGTGGCTGCGGTAAATTCGCATGCGGCGTTGCCGGTCATCCAGTAGTGGAACAGGTCCGGAATCATGACCAGCCGTTCGGCGGTCTCGAAAAGCCGCGGGGTCTCGCGGCTTGCCGCAAATAGCTGGTTGAGAGTGTTAATTGGCATCAACTGAATGCCGGTTATGCGGTAGAGTTCATCGGCGGAAATGAGATCGAGGAGTTTCCGCATGGCGGTGAGATTGCGCCGGTCGCGATAGTGGCGCGGGTTTTCCAGTAGCTCACCGCTCTCGCCCAGCAGCGCATAATCGACTCCCCACGCATCCACGCCAATGCTGGTGAGGTCGATTGTGTCGAGAGAAGACAACGCCTTGCCTATTTCCAGCCACAGCCGCGCCACGTCCCAGTGCAAACCCCGGCCGTATTCAACCGGCTCGTTTTCAAAGCGGCGGACCTCCCGCAACTCCAGCTTGTCCGCCCGAAGTCTGCCAACCAATGCGCGGCCGCTTTCGGCGCCGAGATCGAATGCGAGGTATGCTCCGCAAGCGCCCATTCTGCAAGCCCATATTAATACGCAGCTTCCACCGGCTACGCTCCAACCGGTTTGCGGCGCCTGACGTTTCGCATCGCGATACGTCGAGAATCAGCCGGGACTGAAGCGAGCCTTTGTGGGACATATATTTGTGGCTGGTTTAGTAAACTACGGGTGGGACGCCGACTGAGATTCATTTTGTTGCGCAACACATACGTGATATACTCTGCGCCAATCTCTCAGTCGAGGTAAGGTATGAATTCCGAATCCGCTCTTAGAGACCCCTACCTGGTTAAGTCCGTAATGCACTGCTCTCAATTATTAAGCGCTTTCCGCGTCTCGGGCGAGGCTCTGCCGTTGCGGGAAATCTCTAAACGCAGCACGCTTCCCAAAACCATGGCTTTCCGTATGCTCTACACGCTCGAAAAATGCGGCATGGTGGAGAAAGTCGGCGAGAACCTCTATCGCTCCTGTATTCGCCCGTTTAGACAGAGGCTGTACCGGTTAGGATATTGCGCACAAGGCACTGAATACGGATTCTCTAAGGAGGTCTCCGCAAGCCTGCGCCGCGCAGCCGAGGCGGAAGGAATCGAACTGATCTGCTTCGACAATCAGTACAACCCGAAAATTGCCCAGCGCAATGCAGACCTGTTGGTGCGGGAGAGAGTTGATTTGGTGATCGAGTTTCAAACCGATGAGAATGTAGCGCCGATCGTGGCGGAGAAATACCGGGTTGCCAACATCCCTCTGATTGCAATCGAGATTCCCCACCCGGGGGCTACTTACTACGGCGCGAACAACTATGAGGCAGGGCTGATCGGGGGCCGCTATCTGGGCCGGTGGATCAAGCGGCGTTGGGAAGGTGAAGCCGATGAGATCATCCTGATGGAGCTTCCGCGCGCAGGCAATTTGCCGCTGATGCGGCTGACCGGGTTGCTGGTTGGTTTGAAAGAAATCCTGCCGAACCTGAGCAACTGCCCGGTCAAGCACATTGACGGTGACGGATGTTTTGAGAAAAGCCTCGATGCGGTGAGGAAACATCTGCGGTCATCAATTGCGCGGCGTATCATCTTGGGGGCGATCAATGATACGAGCGCGCTGGGCGCTCTGCGCGCGTTTCAGGAAGCGGGCCGAGCGGAACGCTGCGCGGTAATGAGCCATAACGCATCTCCGGAAGGGCGAGCGGAGCTGCGCGAGCCGCACACCCGGCTGGTGGGGTCAGTCGGATATTTTCCGGAGCGGTACGGCGAGGACCTGATTCGCGTGAGCCTTGACTTATTGAACCGCCGGCCGGTGCCGCCCGCGGTGTTCGTGAAACATCAGATCATCACCCCGGAAACGGTCGATCATTTCTATCCGAATGACGGGTTGGTACAGACGGTTCTTGCGGGGACTTCGGGCAATCCGGCGTGGTCGTTTTAGATTCCGAATTTCCGCGGCGGCCGCAGTATCGGGTTCTCACGCGGCGCTGCCAGCCTGGGTTACCGAAACCTTCGCCCACTGCCTGCTTCCTGCGGATCGACGAACCGCATCGGTCACTTGATCGGTGGCGAGCCCATCCCGAAAAGTAGGCCGCGCCGGCGTGCCGGCACTCACTCCTTGCAGAAAATCGGCCACCTGGTGAATGAATGTGTGTTCGTATCCGATCTGCAAACCAGGGACCCACCAGTGCTTCATGTACGGGTGATCGCTGTCGGTGACGTGAATGCTTCTCCACCCGCGGAGATGTCCTTCGTCGCGGTGATCGAAATACTGGATGCGGTGCAGATCGTGCAAGTCCCATATCGCGGAGGCATGCTCACCATTAATTTCGAGAGTGTACAGCGCCTTATGCCCGCGCGCATAGCGCGTAGCTTCGAAAGTTCCGAGCGCGCCGTTTTCGAAGCGGCACAAAAATGCGCCGGCATCGTCGATTCCCACTGGCTGCACTTTGCCGGTCAGATTATGTCTGCGCTCTTTGACGAACGTCTCGGTCATGGCCGTCACTTCGAGGATTGAGCCGTTGAGCCACAGCGCCGTATCGATCGCGTGCGCCAGCAGATCGCCCGTTACGCCGCTCCCGGCTACGGCGACATCCAGCCGCCAAAGCGCTTCGCCGCCCTGAGGTAAATCCTGGGAAATCGTCCAGTCCTGGAGAAATTTCGCGCGGTAATGGAAAATTCTCCCGAATCGGCCTTCATCAAGGAGATGCTTCAGCAACATCACAGCCGGAACGCGACGATAGTTGTACCAAACCGTGTTGGCAACGCCCGCGGCTTCTACAGCATCGGTCATTGCCTGTGCTTCCGCCGCATTACGCCCCAGCGGCTTCTCGCACATCACCATCTTGCGGGCCTGAGCAGCGGCAATGGCAATCTCGGCATGTGTGTCATTCGGACTGGCGATATCGATGAGCTCGACGTCTTTGCGTTCGATCAGTTTCCGCCAATCGGTTTCGGTCGACGCATACCCCCAGTTCCCGGCGAAGGCTTCGAGACGCTGGCGATTGCGCGCGCAAACGGCCTGAAGCACCGGCTGGCACGGCAGATCGAAGAAGCGAGGGGCCTGGAGGAACGCGTTGGAATGAGTGCGCCCCATGAACCCATATCCCACCATGCCCACACGCAGCGTCTGTTGATTCGCCATAGAGATCTAATCCCAACCGTGGGCGTCCCGGACGGCGATCATGGTAGCGAGGATCTCGCGCCACGTGCCGGGACGCATCATTACGTCGTTGGGGAACATGCAGCCATCCCAGCAGATGTGCTCGAACGCGCGCGTCGGTTTCCCCTGATCATCTCTCATCCAGGCGCCAGCCGTTCGCACCACGTCCATCCTGCCGTTGGGATCATTCGGCAAGCAGTGGCGGCCCGTCTGATCGTGGGAGCCGGAACCCTTCACCGTGGCATCATTCTGCGCTATGTGGAAGTCGATAGTCCAAGGGCGGAGGGCGCGAGTCATGCATCCAATCGCTTGTTCGAGGATTTCGTTTTGCGACCAATCGAAAGTCTGCGGCAGAATGCGGTCTTCCGGAGCGTTATAGCCCAGCGTGAACAGCAGCGTGTGCGCCATATCCGCCTGAAAGCCGAGAGTGTGGGGGCGATCCACTAGGTCCAGCAACTCCAGCATCCGTTTCCAACTGTGCATTCCACCCCAACAGATTTCCCCTTCCGCTGCCAGTCGCTCGCCGTAGTCCTCGGCGAGGTTGCAGGCTTCCCGGAAAGTGGCGGCGATTATTTTCGAATTTCCAGCCGGATCCGCGGCCCACTCAGCCGGACTTGCTGCGGAGTCGATGCGCACGATTCCGTATTTCCGAATTCCCAGATCACGCAATTTCCGGCCGATCGCGCACGCTTTGCGAACCTGAACCAGGAACTTGCGGCGGTCCTCCTCAGAGCCCATTGCGGAGCCGCCGCCTGTAGGAGGCCACACCGGCGCTACCAACGAACCGATCACCAGGTTGCGGGAAGCGATACCGCTGGCGAGATGTTCGAGATCGCCATCTGTGGAGTCGATATCGACATGCGGCGCGAACAGGAACAGATCGACTCCTTCGAAACGAACACCATCAACTTCGGCGGCAGCCGTCAGATCCAGCATCGTCTCGAGACTGATGGCCGGCTCGGCGCCCGGTCCTCCTTTGCCGACGAGCCCCGGCCACATCGCGTTGTGTAAGGCCGGATATCTGTGAGGCATCAATTTCTCCGCCTTAGCGCGTCGGCGTCGGGATTTCCCGGGCCGAAATGTTTCAGGATTACCAGAGGATCGGATGCACTGCGATTCTCAATACGCACTCCGTGCTGCGCCGCTTCAGCCGTGACGAACAGCTCATCTTCCGTCATTTGTCCGAAGCGAATCATAGTCGGAGCCGAAATGAGATGCTTGCCCAACATTCCATGTCCTTGCGTAACGATCAATCCGTAGGAGGCGCTGTCGCGGATTGTGGCTGTACGTCCCGGGAGCACCGTTAATTCTTTGGCCGAATACCAGGGTGTGCCGTACGATACCCAATTTTCGCGATATCCCGGGCTCTCCATCTCCGGCACTGGACAAACGGGCTTCGGAAACACCTTATTGGTGCGGCCGAACTCCGGGTTCACATTAGCATCCCAATCCAGCATGCTGACGAGATAGTCGTAGTCGTGGTGATGCTGCGGTGGGACGTCCTTGATCATCAAACTCCAATCCACGACTCTGCCCTCCACCAGCGATTGAAACATGGCAAACACATCGCTATTCACCTGTGGCTCATAAGTGACCAGCGATCCAGGAGCATGGAGAATTCCGGGATGGATTTGCCAACCCGTGCCGGCTTCAAGCCGGTAAGCGCGCGAGTGATTGAGGATTCCGTTATCGCCATCGTTCCACTTTTCGAGACAGCGATAGACATCTTCCTTTGTCGTCCCTGGCTCCAACCCCATGAACGTGTGCGGGAAGTTATTTTCCACCTGGTTGTACTGCGGCGGGAAATAATACGCCTCTGGTTTGCCTTTTTGTCCAACCTCGGCGGCGAACTCGTCGCTCTGATGCATGTGGTGCGGGATGGGACCGAGGTTGTCAAAGAATTTGCAAAGAATGTTCCATCCGCCCTCGCGTTCCATAACCTCGGAACCGAGCAAGTCGTCGCCGGCAATCTCGACTGCATCCCGCAGCAGAAACTTTCCGCCGCCGGCTTCGTGAACGAAACTGAGGCCTTCGAACTCAGTAGTCAGGGGACCATTCGAGGCCTTGGTAGTGGAAGAGAACCAGCGCTCATTGATGCCGCCGCGCTCTCCGCCGAAGGCGTACAAGTCCGCTGGATGGAGGCGCAATCGCCGCCCGGGGGTCATAAAGGAGCGCGGCACCCAGCACGGTTCTAATCGAAGGATTCCCGCTCCCGCCGCAATGGCTTCACGGATACGCGCTCGGTCCAGCATGTTTTTCGCCCCGCTTACGAGACCCGTATTATATGCAATTGCCGATTTCGGGCGAGGGTACGCCTGTTCCGCCTCGCGTATTTCGAAGTTAGAGACGTAATATAGACCAGTTACAGGGGTCGCACGGGCGCCTCGGCGCCTCGAAGTTTCGCTATGCGATACGTTTGGCTTTTGTCGGAAGCGGCCTTACACTGTAGGCGCATGGACTCGAAGAACACAGAACAGCTTTGGTCCGCATTGGACCGATTCCAGATCGAGTTGCCATCATGGGGATTCGCCAACACCGGGACGCGGTTCGGCAAATATCTCCAGCCCGCCGCCGCGACAACGATTGAGGAGAAACTTAGCGACGCCGGCCAGGTGCACGCGCTGACTGGTATTTGCTCCAGCGTCGCCGTCCACGTGCTGTGGGATTTTCCGCAGGGACCGGCCCCTGACGTCACAAATAAAGCTGCTTCAGTCAGCGATATAGCGGCGAGATACGGCGTCCGGATCGGAGCTATCAATCCGAATTTATTTGACGACCAGGACTATAAGTTCGGATCTTTCGGTAATCCCGATCCACGCGTCCGCCAGAAAGCGCTCGCTCATTGTTTAGATAGCATCGCAATTGCTGGAGCGACGGCATCGCGGGATATCTCGCTCTGGTTTGCAGATGGGTCCAATTATCCCGGGACGGCGAATATCCGGCAACGCAAAAAGTGGTTCGAGGAGTGCCTGGCAACGGTTCACGCCCAGCTCGGTCCCGAGCAGCGGCTGCTGGTCGAGTATAAGCCTTTCGAGCCTGCGTTTTACCACACAGATATTTCGGATTGGGGCATGGCATGGCATCTGGCCCGCGCAGCAGGACCGCAGGCGAGGGTCCTGGTGGACACTGGCCATCATTACCAGGCGCAAAATATCGAGCAGATTGTGGCATGGCTCTTGTCAGAAGGGATGCTCGGAGGGTTTCATTTCAATGATCGCCGCTACGCGGATGACGATCTTACGATCGGTTCCATAGACCCGTACCAGATCTTCCGCATTTTTCACGAGATCCGGTATTTTGAGTGGCAAACGGGATCGCTCGCCGATATCAGCTATGCCGTAGATCAGAGTCACAATTTGAAGGGCAAAATCGAAGAAACGATTCAGACTGCGAACATGGCGCAGCAGATTTATGCCAAGGCTTCACTCGTTGACTTAGAGACTCTCTCCGAAGCCCAGCGGGATACAGATCTCGTACGTGCGGAATCGTGCCTGCAAGACGCGTTCGCCACAGATGTCCGTCCGATCATTCGCGATTGGCGCGCTGCGAAGGATTTGCCATTAGACCCGATGGAAGCGTTTCGTGCAAGTGGCTACTTGGCCCGGATCACCAGAGAACGAGCGGAGAAGAATTCGCGCGAAACTGTGACTTACGCCTGACCACCGTTGCGCGCTGCGACTCGCACTCTGAAATGCGCGTCGTAGCTCCAAATTACGGGTTCTCCATCCATCATCCGTTGTTTCTGACGGTTACAATTAAACCCGCCGACCACTGCGTGTTTGGCATTGTAAAACGATAGGCCTCAAATGAAAATCTCTTGAAAGCCGTGCGCGGCAGTGGCTAAATGACGAACCTAGGGGTAATCAGTCCAGTCCCGAAACACTCAGGAGGTTCGCATGCAAGCAAGAGCCCTTGGTCGCGCTCTAACGGGGATTGCCGTAGCGATGCTGCTGGCACTGACGCCTGATGCCAATGCACAGACAGTTACCGGCCAGCTTACGGGGACAGTGGCCGATATGGGTGGAGCGGCTATCACAGGCGCTCAGGTGCAGTTGACCAGCGAGGTAACGAAGCAGGAACGGCAGTTTGTCACACAGACGAACGGAACCTTTATCTTTCCCGATCTCGTGCCGGGGACCTATGATCTTCGGATCACCCATGACGGTTTCAAGGGTTATCTGCAGAACGGGATTACCGTGGGCACGCTCGAAAAAGTTGACGTCCATACCGTTACATTGAACGTTGGCGAGGTCAACACGTCCATCGAAGTCCAGGCGTCGGCGGCGCGCGTGGAGACCAACAGTTCCGATCATGCTACGGCTGTCGATCCCAACCTGATCAAAGAGGTGCCGCTCCGTGGGCGGAACTTCGACGACGTAGTCAGGTCCTTGCCTGGCGTGATCGATATGGGGCAGCAAGATACCCGGGGCTGGGGCACGGCATCGGCTGTAATTAATGGCGGACAAGCGGGGCAGGTTCTTGTCACCCTGGATGGCATTGCCGCGCAGGACAGCGGGGCGCCGGGCTTAAGCACCTATCAGTCGCCCAGCCCCGATGCCATCAGCGAAGTCAGGCTGCTCACCAGCAACTATTCAGCCGAGTATGGGGCGCGCGCCGGCGGCCAGTTTAATGTCTCGATCAAGAGTGGCACTCCACAGTTCCACGGCACTGCCTACTATTATTTCCGCAACGAGGAATTTAACGCTAACGAGTTCTTTAACAATGCCACCGGAGTGGCCAAACCCAAATACCGGTTCGAAAACCCTGGCGGCACATTAGGCGGCCCCGTAATTATTCCGAAACTTCCCTTTAACCGGGATCACAATAAGTTGTTTTTCTTCTGGTCCTACGACCAGATTATTAACAATCAAAGCGCTACGCCGAATCATTACACAATGCCGATTGCCCTGGAGAGAACCGGTGACTTTTCCCAAAGCTTAAACCCCAACGGCTCTCTCATCAAGGTCATAGACCCGACTACCGGAGCTCAGTTTCCGAACAATGTGATTCCAGGCTCTCGACTGACTCCTACCGGTCTTGCCATGCTAAATCTGTTTCCGCTGCCCAACACAGTGGATCCCACGGGTTTGCGGCAGTACAACTTTCAGTTCGTGCCCACCAATATCGATCCCCGCACGGACAAGATCCTCAGGGTCGATTACAACGTTTCCACCAGAGATACGTTGTTTGTACGTTTGCTCCAGGACTATCAGGCCCAATCCGGCAACGGAGCGATCCTGGGCGCGGCAGGGGATGGCTGGGGCCAGTTCACACACAGTTACTACATCCCATCAGCCGGTTTCTCGACGACGTATACACACATTTTCCGCCCCAATCTGATCAATGAGGCGACTGTGGGCCAAAACCGGGCACACCAGAAAAACATTGCGACGAATCAGACGCAGTACGATGCGAGCCTTCTTCCGCTCAAACTGAACGGGCAGACGCTAAGCTTGCCTAGCCTCTTTCCTGGAGCGAATACGCTCAACCTGCTTCCCAACATTAACTTCGGCCTGCCTTCCGGATTTACCGCTGCTTCGGCGCCTACGCCGATTCCGAATATCGTGGGCAACAACGGCACCGGCGGAAACGGCAATGCTTTCGGCTTCGACAGCCGGTGGCCGTTTGACGGCACAGATAACCTGCTCACTCTTACAGACAACATCACTTGGGTGAAGGGAAGCCATAACATCAAAGTCGGCTTTTACTTCGAGCACGACGCCCGCAATGTGAGTGTCTATTCCACCTATAGTACGGAAGGAACTTATTATTTCGGTTCGGACCTGGGGAATCCAGTGGACAGCGGCGATCCGTTTTCCAATGCCCTAATCGGAAGTCTGTATGGATATGGGCAGGACAACCTGAAGCAATTCAATCGATCGCGCTACAAACAGAACGAGTGGTTCGTGCAGGATTCGTGGAAGGCGACGCGGCGCCTTACCGTCGACTTGGGCATTCGCTTTCAACGGCTCGGCGCCCTCTATGAAGCTCCGGGCCAAACACAAGGTTTGTTTGCTGGTTCGGCTTATAGCGCAAATGCGCAAGGCCAGTTGCTGTTCCCGACCTGCACGGTGGCGGCGGGTTCAGCCGGATGCCCGGCGGCGGACAAAGCTTCCGTCAATCCGGCGACGGGCGCGATCTATCCGTACGCGCTCCAAGGCACGTTTGCTCCGGGCAGCACGGGCGGACTGAATGGAACCCCGTTTTCCGGAATTGTGCAGCAAGCCTCGGGCTCGGCGCCTTTTTTCAGAACGCCTTCTCTCGCCTACGCGCCGCGCGTGGGCTTTGCGCTTGATCCGTTTGGCAACGGCAAAACGGCCATCCGGGGAGGTTTTGGCATCTTCTATAGCCGCGCGTTTGGGGTGGACACCAATGGGGCCACCGGCGTGGGTATCGGCCCGCTGGCTACACCGCCCCATTTTTTGGCTCCGATCGTCTTGAATACGACATTCGCCGATTTGGCCAACGCTCCGCTGGTATTCACGCCCCAAACCACGGTCGGCGGCCCCTTGAGCTATAAGCCTCCTTCTACCTACAACTGGAGTTTTGGGGTGCAGCAGGATATCGGCGGCGGCTTCGTTTTGGATGTGAGCTATATCGGCAATGTGGCCCACCATCAGTTTACTCAAGGCGCCATCGATCTCAATGCGGTCCCGCCCCTGACCGACTGGACTCCGACTGCCAACAATGGTCAACCCGGGCCGGTTACGAGATTCCTCGATCCAACCAGCGCCAACGGAAACAGCGCGTTTTATTCCGCCAACCTGATTCGCGCGCTAGCCAGCCCCTATCCGGGATGGGGTGGCATCCAGATGTATGCGCAAAACGGGGAATCGTATTATGACGCGCTCCAGGTGCAACTAAATCGGCGCTTCGGCACCCGCTTCCACCTTGGAGCAAATTTCACCTGGTCCAAGACGCTGCTTTATGCACGAGAGCAGTTCGTCTCGGATAATCTTTTAAAGAATATTGCGGGTGGAACTCGCCCCTTTGCTTCCAATGTGAACTTCGCGTACGCCATTCCAGGCGGTACCATCCGTTGGAAGAACAAGTTTACGGAATTCGTTACCGACGGCTGGCACATCGAAGGAGTGACAACGTTCTACGCGGGAGTTCCTCTTACGATCAACTGTACTTCGGTCGGGCAGCCGATCGGCTACTGGACCGGCACACCGAGCGCCACCCAAAGCACTTCGATCGCCGCCGGCTCCTCCTCGATTCCATTCCGCTGCGAACAAACGGGAAGCCTCTGGCTGCCGGCGAGTGCCACTCCAGCCTCTGTCGGTTCCACTTCGGATCCGCGCCTCTTTTATCCGTTCAATCCCGCCAGCTTCTCGCTTCCACCGGTTAACTCCCTGGGAATCGGCAGTAGACCGCCGACCCTTCTCTATGGACCCGGAGTTGCTACCGCCGATTTGAATCTCTACAAGCAGTTCCGGATCCGGGAACGGGCAACTCTGGAATTTCGCTTCCAGGCGTTCAACGCTTTGAACCATTTCAACCCGGGGAATCCGAATACCACGTTGAATCTCAATTTCAGAACGGGCCTGAACACCAATACGGCCTTCGGCACGATTCCGTCCACTGCTTCCGGCACCCAAACCGGAACTGGTTACCAGATTGGTGGCGCGCAGATTCCAGCGCGCCGCGGAGTTCTTTCGGTTCGATTCACGTTCTAAGATAGCTGGAAGAGCGATGGAATCGAAACCGAAGCCCATACTTCTCATCGGGTGGGCATGTCTCTTGGTGTCGCCCGTGCTCTCGCAGACACCTGCTGGGGGGCGCGGCGGCCGGGGCGCCGGCTTTACCGAGCCCGATCCGATCGACTTCAACGACCATAACGGATGGACTTCACTGTTTGACGGGAAGACTCTGAACGGCTGGGACGGCGACAAGAGTTTCTGGCATGTCGAGGATGGCGCGATCGTGGTGGAATCGACTTGCGAAAAACCGACCGGCACCATCTACCTGGTATGGCAAGGTGGCGAGCCGGCGGATTTCGAGATGAAGCTCGAAATGAAGGGCGAAGGCGCGGCGGTAAACAGCGGCGTGCAATATCGCGGCGCAATCACCGATCCGAATCGCCCCCGCCGCGAGCGGCCGCCGGCCGAAGGAGCATGTCCCAGTGGTAAGCCCCGCGGTAACCCTCCGTCCTTCCCTTCGCAGGCGAAGTGGGACATGCTTGGCCCGCAGTTTGATTTCGATGGACGCAACGCATTTACCGGCCAATTTTATGAACAAGCGACCGGCCGCGGAATTATCGCCTGGCGCGGGCAGGTGGTGAGGACGGAACAAGGCAAAAGGCCGCGCCTCCTGGCGACTCTCGGAGACCGCGAAGCCCTTGCCGGCTATGTTCACGTGGACGGCTGGAACCAGCTCCACCTGATCGCGCGCGGAAACACCATGACTCACATTGTCAACGGCCATGTCATGGCGATCCTGATCGATGATGACCCGACCATGTTCCGCAAGAGCGGTCTGATCGGCTTCGAGATTGAGGGCACCGGGAAGATCGGCATTCGGAACATCTGGTTGAAAAAACTGTAACGTATACACATGAAGCTTTGGTTCTGGCTTGTGTTCGTTGTAACGCTCAACTTGTGCGCGCAGCCGAACTCACTGCCGATTCAGGATGAGCAGGTAATCCGTCTCTGGTCCGGAGCCGCTCCTGGCGCCCAGGGCGATCAGGATGAGGACATTCCCTCGATGTCCGTCTATTTGCCGCGGAGCACGCCATCCGGAATGACGGGTGTGATCATTCTCCCCGGCGGCGGTTATCGGGCGCTCGCCCTGAACCATGAAGGCCGCCAGGTAGCGAATCATCTGAATGCTGCTGGCCTTGCCGCTTTCGTTGTGAAATACCGCCTGGGTCCGCGCTATCATCACCCGGTCGAAATGGGAGACGCACAGCGGGCGATCCGAGTAGTGCGGTCTCATGCGGCCGATTGGCACATCAATCCCGGGCGCATCGGAATTATGGGATTTTCGGCGGGAGGACACCTGGCTGCCACCATTTCTACCCATTTCAATAGTGGTCAGCCGTCGGCCGCCGATCCCGTGGATCGTGCCGGCAGCCGCCCCGATTTTGCCATCCTTGCGTATCCCGTGATTTCACTGACTGAGCCCTGGACTCACCAGGGCTCAAAGACCAACCTGCTGGGCGAGAATGCGCCCGCGGATCTGGCGCGCAGCCTTTCCGCCGATCGGGCGGTAACTCAGCAGACTCCTCCGACGTTCATCTTCCAGACGAATGCCGATACCACCGTCCCCGCCGAGAATGCTGTCTCTTACTATCTCGCCCTGCGCAAAGCGGGGGTGCCCGCCGAAATGCATATCTTTGAAAACGGCCCGCACGGTGTGGGACTTGCCTTGGATGATCCCGCGCTGAGTCGGTGGCCCGCACTGCTGCTGAGCTGGCTGCGGACGAGGGGCTTCGTGAAATAGAGACTTTCAAGCGCGCAAGAGCGCCTTTATCGCGCGCCGCTCGTCCATTGCTCGATAACCCTCCGCAACCCGATCCAACGGCAGCACTAAGTCAAAGACCTTTCCGGGGTCGATCTCGCCGTTTAGCACCAAGTCGATGAGCTTGGGCAAGTACCGGCGCACTGGAGCGGGGCCGCCGTGCAGGTGCACGTGACCGAAGAACATCTGTTCTGCATGCAGTTCCACGCCGTGCGGGACGCCGACGTACGACACGAACCCGCCAGGGCGGGTCGATTGAATCGCCTGCATCATCGACTGCTGCGTGCCCACACATTCCAGCACTGAGTCCGCGCCAATGCCTTTCGTCAGATCCTTGACACGCGCCACTCCCTCATCGCCACGCTCGGTCACAATGTCGGTAGCACCGAACTCGCGCGCGAGTTTCTGCCGCGACTCATGGCGGCTCATCGCAATAATCCGCTCGGCGCCCATCTCCCTGGCGGAGAGCACAGCGAGCAGTCCGACGGCGCCGTCGCCGACGACTAGCACCGTCGACCCTGGCTTCACGTTGGCGGCATCCGCGGCGAACCAGCCGGTGCCCAGCACGTCCGATGTCGTCAGCAGGCTCGGCAGGAGATCGTCGGACGGCACGTCTGGCGTCGGCACCAACGTCCCGTCCGCCAGCGGTACGCGCAGCAACGGTGCTTGCGCCCTCGTCAGGAACTCACGACGTATGCACGACGATTGGTAGCCGTATTGGCAATGAGGACATGTGTTGTCCGAGGTGGCGAACGATCCGATCACGAATTGCCCCGGCTTGATGGACTTGACTCCGCTGCCGACCTCTTCGACGAAGCCGCAGTACTCGTGTCCCATCGGCGTCGGGCCGTTGATCGGCTGCAAGCCCCGGTACGGCCAAAGATCCGATCCGCACACGCACGTCGCCGGGATGCGGATTAGCGCATCCGTCGGTTCGATGATCCTCGGGTCTTCACGCTCCTCGAAGCGCACATCACCTGGGCCATAAAGAACTGTTCCTTGCATGATTGGTCTCCGTGAGTCACTCTCCTCACCGTCCGGTGATCCGCTATGGATCACGCGAGAACAGTGTATCGTTGTAGCACGTGATGAATAGAGAGATTTTCGAGTTACCTCCGCATCACTATGCTCGAACTGTGGACCAAGGCAGGTAAAGCAATCAGAATAGGGAGGCCGGTTATTTTGCATTATGAAAACGGTCAATTTGGCTATCCCAGGCTTAGGGGTTGTAGAATGGCCTGCCATCCGGCGGTGGCACGTTTTGCATTGTGAAACTATCTCCGGCCAATAAAAACTGTTTGATTCGCCTTCGCACGCGGTGTCTTAATAGATGGGCAGCGTGGGATCCACGCCAGCCGGAGAGCACCCCACCGCGAGCCGGCTGGCTCATATTGAAGGAATTATGAGAATTCTACCGGCGGTACTGGCGCTCGCTTTGGTTTCGATCGGAGCGTGGAGCGCGGATTGGCTGACGGATGGCAACAATCCGCAACGCACGAACTGGCAGAAGGAGGAGAAGATCCTGTCTCCGGCGAACGCCAAAGACATCAAACTCCTTTGGAAGATTCAGCTCGATAACCAGCCGCGCGAGATGCACTCGCTGTTTCCGCCATTACTGATCGACCGAGTGAACACCACCGCAGGCCCGCGTCAGATCGCCATCGAAACGGGTGTGTCCGATAACATCTACGCGATCGACGTGGAGCAAGGGAATGTGATCTGGAAGAAACATTTCACCAGCAGCTTCACGCCGCCTACGGGCGGAATTCTCTGCCCTGGCGGCATCACCGCGACTCCCGTCGTCGCGCCGGCCGGCGCGCCAGGAAAATATACGATCTTTGTGGCTTCATGGGATGGCTCGCTGCACCAATTGAATGCCGCTGATGGAGAGGATGTCGCAGCTCCGGCAAAATTCATGCCGCCAAATGGCAAGCCGTACGGGCTGAATCTTTGGAACGGCGTCATCTACACACACACCGCGCAGGGATGCGGCGGAAATCCGAACATGGTGTACACCTTCGATCTGGCAACCGGCAAGGTCGGAAGCTGGGGACCGGCAGGCGGCGGAATGTGGGGACGCCAAGGCCCTGCTATCAGCTCCGATGGCGTGATGTACACCGGAACCGGGGATGGCAACTTCAATCCGGAAGTCCTGAGTTTCGGTAACGGCATTGTCGGCGTCAAGCTAAACCAGGAAACGAAGGCTCCCGAATTGGTGGACTATTACGGACCTTCCAACGCGGCATGGCTTTGGAAGCGGGATCTGGATATGCAGGTCACACCCACGATTTTCGATTTTCACGGCAAGCAATTGATGGCCGACGCCGGCAAGGAGTGCCGTCTTTACCTGCTGGATACGGCTGCGATCGGCGGCGACGATCATCGGACACCGCTCTATCGCACGCCGCTGATCTGCAATGAAGACGTCAATTTCGCATCTGCCGGCATTTGGGGTTCCCTGGCAACTTGGGAAGACTCGAAGGGAACCCGCTGGGTGCTGACTCCCTTCTGGGGTCCCAAACATTCGAAATTCAAAGCGCCCGTAGAGTACGGCGACGTCGCGCACGGCGCCATTGCCGCTTTCAAAGTCGAGGAGAAGAGCGGAAAATGGCAATTGACCCCGGCCTGGATCTCGCGTGACCTGAATCGCGCGGAGCCGCCGGTCATCGCCAACGGAGTTGTCTTCGCGTACGGAAGCGGCGAAGATACGGACCAGGCCTATCCGGATGTCGGTCTCGAGGACACCGCGGACAAGCGCATCCCCGGTTCGAGCCACGCTGTGTTGTACGCGCTCGATGCCGAAACCGGCAAGGAGCTTTGGTCCAGCGGCGATCAGATCGCGTCCTGGAATCACTGGAGCGGTCTTTCCGTCGCCAACGGACGCGTGTACATTGGCACCTTCGATAGTATTCTGTACTGCTTTGGCATCCGGAAGTAACACGTATATGAAGACTCCAGCCTTGTTTATGGCGCTCCTCGTCGTCGCTCCCGCGCTTCACTCGGAGGAACCTTGCGCGGATCGCGCGCGTTCTCTCGAACGACAGGTGACCGAACAGAACCACCTGATTCGCGATTGGGGCGGGCTGATCCGCTATGGCAGCGACAACTCCGAGTTGCCCGCTTCAGCCAAGGGCGAACGGCGGGTCATCTTCTTCGGTGATCAGATTACTGAGTACTGGGGCCGCAGCGCGCCATTCTTTCCGGGGAGGCCATGGGTGAACCGTGGTGTAGAGGGACAAACTACCGACCAAATGCTCGTGCGTTTTCGACAGGACGTGATCGCATTGCACCCCGCAGCCGTGGTCATTCTCGCTGGCCTTAACGACATCGCCGGGCTGCATGGCAGTCACACCGAGGAAATGATTCTCGATAATCTCACTTCCATGACCGAACTGGCTCACGTGAATGGGATTCGTGTGATTCTGGCTTCCGTCCCGCCATCGCGGCGGCAGTGGGAAGAGCACATCTCGGAACTGAACAGCCTCATCCGAGAGTTCTGCGCCCGCACCGATGCTATCTACCTAGACTATT
>DATBID010000353.1:0-9207 GCA_036557125.1 Bryobacteraceae bacterium
GCGGTACGTCACCACTTCCGCCCCGGTCTGGCGCGCATAGTTGGCCAGCGTGTGGATGAAGCAATCGTCGTTATCCACCAGCAGCAGCTTTGCCCCCACGCCCGCACGCTCGCGCACCACCGCCTCCTTCTCACGTCCGGCTTCATTGCGCGCGCCCAATGTCCGGAAGAAACCAGTCGCTTTGAGCCGCGTTTCGCGCTCTTCCATCGCTGGAATCGAGTCGTAGAGCAGCGTCGCGCCCACGGGATAGCTGGCGATGCCGTTACGCAGATACGTGGTGCGAATCAGTATGCCGGTATTGATATCGCCGTTCAGCGTAATCATCCCCACCGCACCGCCGTACCAGCCGCGCGCGTCCTTCTCCAGGTTCTCAATGGTCTGCGCCGCCGCTTTTTTCGGCGCGCCGATTACAGTCACTGCCCACATCTGGCTCAGGAACGCATCGAGCGCGTCGAACCCCGGCTGCAGGATACCTTCCACATGATCCACCGTGTGAAACACTCCTGCGTACGATTCGATCAGCCGCCGCCCGATTACGCGCACGCTGCCTGGCTCGGCGATCCGCGATTTATCGTTGCGGTCCACATCCGTGCACATGGTAAGCTCGGATTCCTCTTTGGCCGATTGCAGCAGCTCGCGAATGGCATCGGCATCGCGTAGCGGGTCGCCGGTCCGCTGCGCAGTTCCCGAAAT
The DNA here is from genome assembly GCA_036557125.1 of Bryobacteraceae bacterium. GTDB lineage: Bacteria > Acidobacteriota > Terriglobia > Bryobacterales > Bryobacteraceae > PSRJ01. The sequence continues at coordinate 694 of DATBID010000353.1, forward strand.
CGGACACGTCTCCACCCGCTGCCCTTCCACCCGCACGAACATTTCCGGTGAAGCGCCCACAAGCTGCTCATCGCCGAATTGCAGAAAGAACTCGTACGGACTCGGGCTGGCTTGCTGCACTCTTTCAAACAACTCCGAAGGCTTCCCGGAGTACGGCGTACGGAATGTCTGCCGCAGCACCACTTCGTAGTAATCGCCCAGGCGCATACCTTCCCGCACGGTCTCCACTTTGGCCATGTACTCTTCCGGAGTGTGATCGCTCTCGATGGGTCCGGGAGCCGCTTTGGACGGCCGCGGCGTCACGTCGTTCTCCCGAGGCAGCCCCGCGGTGGTGATCACCCCGCGGGAGAAGTCGTAGCGATAACGCTCGATTTGCTCCCGCTTCCGGTCCATGAACCAGATGTCGTCGCATAAGAAGAGGTGCAGATCCTTATGGCCGGCCCGGGGCAGCTTCTTGGGGATTGGTTCGAACTGGAACAGCAGGTCATACCCGAAAGCTCCCACTAACCCTAGGCGCGAATTCTCCTCCCCGCGGAACTCTGCAATCAGCGCCCGCAGCACCGAAAACGCCGAGGGCTGTTTGCTGCGCTCCTCTTCCGGAAATAGCGCCGGCAGAGGCTTCAGCCGCCCCCGAGCTAGTTCTGCCTCGAGCGCAAACGTCTCCCAGTGCGGGTGTCCCGCCAATACCGGTTCGAGAATCTCGATCAGCCTTTGGCCGCGCTGATTCAACGGCCGGAATTGCACCTCACGGTCGTACGCCACGATTTCGAGCGGCGGGCAACTCGAAGCGATATCCCACCGCGAATAACGCCCCGGATACTCGTACCCGGAAGAAAGATAGATTCCACGGTGCCGGTCCAAATCCCGCAGCACGTGCTTCAGGCCCCTGCGGTACCCGGCCTTGGAGACCATGCGGGTAACTTCGATCCCGTGAGCAGTCTGGTAGCGGTACTCACTCATGGCTGACGACCTAAGGAAATTACCTAAGCATACCATGGGAGGGTAAAGCACCAGCTTTCGGAGGTGCTGCCGCTGGCCTAGGAGTCCGCTAATTGTTTGAGAGCGCCGAGCAACTCCGCCCGCTCAAATGGCTTACTCACCACCCGGCAGCGTCGGAAAAGCTGCTGAAACCGTGGGTCGGGCGCTCCGGATAAATACAGCAGAGGGACTCTATCCGCAAATTCTTTGAAATCGTCCGGGGTGTTCGTCAGCAGGACGCCGTGAAATCCTTCGGGCTGGCGCAGCAGCAATTGGGCACTGGCCCTGCTGGTGATGATCACCGTATAACGTTCCCGGCGAAGCAGCGCTCGAATTAACGTGGCGATAGCCCTGTCTTCGACTATCACCACTGGGCGCGGGTCCGGCATTTGCAGGCATTGCCCGAAAGCAGACAATTGGTCCTCTCCTTGTCTAGTCTGCAAGGGCTTCGGGCGGCAGGCAATTCCCCCAGATTGGGGGTAGCGGCGCTCGTTTGGGGGGGGTCAGGCGGCGCTAACGCGTTTGAAAAAACGATAAAATCGGTGGCGGCAACTGCGGCAACGGAATGGGACAAGCGAAAAAGCCGAGAGCGCGCCATCGAGCGCTGTTCGCATCCTTGACAGCCGGACGTCGCGCCACCCGCACTTGGGGCACCGCGGCATAACCCGAATCGGCGCCGCTTTGGCGGCGGAACCGCTCTCGGCGGCTTCGCTCGCGCGAACTGGATTCGGATGCGCCATGGGGTTTCAAATACCCCCATTCAGTATGGCAAAGGGCTTGTGAACCGGCGCTCTTAAAGCGATCCGATGTGAATGCAAACATACTAGTCATCGCGGTTTTAGTGCGTCTGACCACCGCCCGAAGACTTCCGCGGCCAAGTGCGCCAGCCGCTCCTGGTTGTAGCTCGGATCGATGGGCGCCTCCAGTTCCCGGGCATCGCCGCACTGCGCATCCTGGGCGCACCATTCCGCGATCATCTCGGGAGTTACTTCCAGATGAAATTGAAATCCGTAAATATTCGGCGAAATGCGGAACGCCTGGTTGGGGCAGCGTTCGGAGCGCGCGAGCCAAACCGCGTCTTTGGGCAGATCGAACGTGTCGCCGTGCCACTGGAGCACGGTCTCGGTAGGATTCATGGCGCCCAGAAGCGGATCGCTAGCGCCCGCATCCGTGAGTTGGACCTCAAACCAGCCTACTTCGGGGATAGGGTTACGCCGCACCTCGGCCCCGAGAGCCTTCGCCAATAATTGAGACCCCAAGCAGACACCCAGCATGGGCTGGCGCCGCCCCGCGGCTTCGCGCACGATGCGGATCTCCTGTTCGAGGTACGGCAATGGGTCGTTAGCCGACATGGGCCCGCCCATGAAGATGAGCCCGGCGGCATCGTGTGTATCCGGAACGACAGCGCCTTCCCGATACAAATCGGCATTTGCGATTTGGATTCCGCGTTGCCGCAACTCGGGTTCAATCAGGCCTAGTCCCTCGCGGGGAACGTGGCGAAAAACGACGACTCTCAATTCAGCGCCATCTGGAAATGGCTGAGGCTCTCTGCGTACCGCGAGACCCCTCGATACAAGGCCTCCGCGAGTTTCTGCCGGTAATCGTTCTTCTTGAGCAGCGTTTCTTCTTTCGGATTGCTCAGGAACCCGATTTCCGCCAGCACCGAAGGCATATTCGCTCCGATCAGCACCACGAACGGCGCTTTGCGCACCCCGCGGTTCTTCTCCCCGGGGAAACTCCGGAGCGAAAAGGCATATAACGCAGATTGAATGCGCCCGGCGAATTCGCGCGATTCCTCCAGCTTGTCGTGCAGGGTGATTTTTTGAATCAAATCGCGCAGCTCGAACACCGATTTCTGCGAACTGGCGTTTTCGCGCGCCGCGACGTCGAGGGCATCTTTCGAGTCGGTGAAATTCAGGTAATACGTCTCGATCCCGGAAACATGCGTCGCTGGAGAAGAATTCGCGTGAATCGAGAGAAACAGGTCGGCTTTTTTCTCGTTCGCCAGCTCCGTACGGCCTTCGAGCGGCACGAATGTATCGTCAGTGCGCGTGTAAATCACCTCCGCCCCCAGCCGCTCTTCGATCAGTTTGCCCAGACGCAAAGCCACGTCCAGCACCAGGTCCTTCTCCAGCAGACCTTTCGGGCCCATGGTTCCCTGGTCTTGGCCCCCATGTCCGGGGTCGATCACCACCCGGTTAATCTTCAGCCCTAGAGCGCGGGTGAGCGAGCTCTCCCCAGTGCTCGTGTGACGCGCCGACTTGGCCTGTTCCGGCTGAGAAGGGGGAGTTGTGCGAACCGGCGGATTTGGAGCCGCTGCCGCCGCTACCACGGTTTCTGGCGGCTTCACATCCGCGGCAATAGCCGTGATTGGAGCGGCGCTGGGCGCGGCTGCATCGGAAATGGCAGGCTTCGCGGATTGCAGAATTGGCGGAGGCGGCGCTGCCGGCGGAGCGGTAACGGGCGGGTTGACAATCGCTGGAGGCACGGGCGCAGCACTCGAGCTAATCACAGGCGGCGTAGCCGGCGCCGGCATCTGGCGCAACTCGATCATCAACCGGTTGGGATTGGTAAGTTGCGACGGCGTCGCTTCCACGTTATCCCCGAGTTCCAGCACTACGCGCGTCACGTCCGGCTGTGTCTCGGCCACGCGGATGCGCTTCAGCAGCCTCTCGTTGAACTCTTCCGACAGGAACCGCCGATGACCTTCCAATTGCGGGCGGGCATCGTGGATGTCGAAGTACACGCGTTCCGGATTGTGCAGCCGGTCGCTGCGGATTTCAAACGGGCCCGTAACTTCCACGGCCACGCGTGTCACTTCGCCGACTGCCCAGTGACGCACTGCCGTAACAGCATGGATCTGTGCGCCCGCCGGCGTCACCAGAAGTGGAAGCGAAACCGCGAGCGCCGCCATGAGCCTCATAACGATTCCTTACCGTGAGACGTACCGGACCGAGCCGTCCGGTTCCATGATTTCATGGATCTGGTTATATTGTGGCGCCGTAGCTTCCGCCTCTGTCGTGTATATGCCCTGCGGAGCTGGTTTCGCGGTACGGCTCCTCACCGCGCCAGTGAATTGCTTCTGAACGCTCTCCACGTATTTTCGGGTCTCCGCATACGGCGGCAACCCGCCATGCTTCGCCACCGCGCCTTCTCCGGCGTTATAAGCCGCCAATGCCAGACCGTAATCGCCGTGATACAGGTCGAGCAGGTGCTTCAGGTACTTTGCGCCCCCCCGAATGTTCTCCACCGGATTGAACGCATCGGAAACTCCGAACCGCCGCGCCGTTTCCGGAATAAGCTGCATCATTCCCAGGGCGCCTTTGGGCGAAATGGCGAACGGATTATAGTTGCTCTCCACCTGAATCACCGAGCGAATCAGCTCCGCGGGTATCTCGTGCTCGGCCGCAGCCCGCTCCACTGCCGCCGAGATCCCCGGATCTTGCATCTTCAGCTTGGGAGCCTTCTGCGCGGGCACAGGCGATAGCATTACGCGCACAAGCTTGCCGGAATGTGGATCGGCGCGCACCACGCTCGTGAGCGGCGCTGCCAAACCGAGATGGGAGCCAAAAGCCGGCATCCACGCAACAGCAAAACAAAAGCGGCGCAAAATGTTGTTCTCCATCATTATAGGAGTGTCTGCCTGCGATGCCAAGCTAAATGTATCCTGCGGCCGCCGGGCCAGCGTATCCACGATGTTATCATTTTGCTGTGACCCGGGTTGGTGTGAGCCGCGCCGGATACGTGCTGGTCGGAGGCCGCAGCTCGCGCATGGGCCAGGATAAAGCCCTGCTGCCTTTCCGGGGCGTAGCGCTCGCCCGATATATCGCCGATACGGTTGCCGGCGCGGCCGGTAACGTGACTTTGGTAGGCGATCCTGAGCGCTATCGTTTCCTCGGCCATTCCGTGCTCGCCGATCGCTATCCCGGCGAAGGGCCTTTGGGCGGCATCCTTACCGCGCTCGCCCACACTGCTGAAGATTGGAATTTGGTGCTGGCATGCGACATGCCCGCCGTGAGGCGCGAATTTCTCGTCCAGTTGCTCGACGCTGCCGAAGCTGCCGATGCCGACGTTCTGGCTCCCACCGCTCCTTCCGGCCGTGCCGAGCCGCTCTGCGCCGTCTACCACCGCCGCGCGCTCACGGGCCTCGAGCATTTCTTCGCCCGCGGCGGGCGCAAAATGAGTCTTAGCCTTCATACGGTACGCACCGTAATTGTGCAGGTGGACGAAACCGGCTGTTTCGAAAATGTCAACACCCCCGCCGATTGGGCTGCCCTGCTTCCCGATATAGTAGATGCCCGCCACTGACTCCTTCCCCCACTACATCGAATTCCGGCACGTGTATAAGACGTTCGATCACCCGGTTTTGGTCGACTCCAACTTCTACGTAAATGCCGGTGAAACCGTGGCCATCATCGGCCGCAGCGGCGTCGGAAAATCCGTCACGCTCTCCCACATCATGGGCTTCCTCAAGCCTGATAAGGGCCGGATCGTCGTTGCCCACGAAGACATTACCGATTTGCCGGAAAACGATCTCCGCCGCATCCGCAGGAAAGTCACCATGGTATTCCAGTCCGGCGCGCTGTTCGACTCCATGACCGTGGCCGAGAACGTTCTGTTCTCGCTCGAGTTGCGCGAAGATTACGACGAACAAAACAAAGAGGACGTCGTGAACGGGCTGCTTGGCCTCGTCGATATCCAACAGGCGCGCGATGCCTATCCCGCTGACCTCTCTACCGGCTACAAGCGTGCCGTAGCCATCGCCCGCGCCCTGGCCGCTCAGCCCGAATGCATCCTCTACGACGAACCGACCACGATGGTGGATCCCATCATGTCCGGCCATCTGAGTGATCTCATGCTGCGCCTCAAACGGCAGTTAAGCCTCACCTCCGTGGTAGTGACTCACGATCTTGACTTGATGTATAAAGTCGCCGATCGCGTAGTCGTTCTCTTCGAAGGCCAAGTCATCTACTTCGGCCCCGTCGCCGATCTCGCGAAATCCGATCACCCCCACATCCACGAATTCCTCGAAATGGACCGTGTGGGATGAGCAGTTCTCCCCCGCGCCGATGCTATCCTGTCCTCATCACGCCATGAGACTCCAAGGGATTTTTCCGCCCGTCACTACTCCGTTCGATCATGCCGGTAACCTGTACGCCGTCAAAGTGCAGCACAACATCGAAAAGTGGAATAAGACCTCCCTCGCCGGCTATATTGTTTGCGGCTCCACTGGCGAGACGCCGCTTTTATCGGCTGAAGAGAAATACACGCTGTGGGAACTGGTGGCGAAATCCGCGGCGCCGGATAAAATTCTGATCGCGGGCACCGGCGTGGATGGCGTCCAGGAAACCGTGTGCCTCACCAACCGCGCGGCCGCTATGGGCTACAAAGCCGCGCTCGTCCTCACCCCCCATTACTTTAAGAATCAGATGACCCGCCCGGAAACCCAGATGCTCTATTTCCGCACGGTTGCCGACCGCTCGCAAATTCCGGTGTTGCTCTACAATTACCCACAGCTCACCGGCGTCGATCTTTCCTGGGAGACCGTAGTTGCGCTTTCCGAACATCCCAACATCATCGGCATGAAGGATAGTTCCGGGAATATCGAGCGGCTTATGCATATCGTACGCGAAGCCCGGCCGGAATTTCAGGTGCTGGTCGGTTCCGCGCAGATTCTGCTCCCCGCGCTCCTGATGGGCGCGACCGGCGGCATTCTCGCTTATGCGAACGCCGCGCCATATTCGGCCATCGCGATCTGGGAAGCCTTCCGCACTCGCGAAGAAGAAGCCGCGCGTGACTGGCAGCGCCGCGTCGGCCGCGCGGCGCCCTACGTCACCAGCAAATACGGCATCGCCGGCCTGAAATACGCCATGGACCTGAACGGCTATTACGGCGGCCCGCCTCGGCTTCCCCTGGCCTTGCCGAGTCCCCAAGCTAAAGCGGAAATCGAGGAAGCCTTCCGCGACCTCAAAGGCTAAGCCGCATCAGAAGTTGGCAGGCGAAAGCGCCTGCCCCACCCTTCACGCGAGAGCTTTACCGTATAGCGTCAGCAAGCGGCTCCAGGCCTTTTCGGCTTGCGGCTGGTTATAGACTCCACTATCCGGAGGGCACCAGCCGTGCAGCGCGCCCGTGTACACTTCGATTTCCGCGGGCAGATTTGCCTTGGCGAAGGTTTCTTTCAGGACGTCTTTTTCCTCGGGCTGCTGCATATCGTCATTAGACGCGATCGCAATCAGGAACTGCGCATGCGATTTCGCGGCCTCAAGGTGCGGGCTGTCCGCATTCTTGGTGGCCAGGCCGTTGCCGCCGTGGAACGAGGCAACCGCCCCCACGCGATCGGGCACGGCAGCCGCGGTGCGAAACGCCATCGGGCCGCCCATGCAATAGCCCTGGGTGCCCACCTTGCGGTTTTTGGCTACCGCCGATTGCTGGTCCAGCCAACCGACGAAAGCTTTGGCGTCGGTCATGTGGGTCATCTCGTTCAAAGTCCGGGCCAGCGGTAAGAGCTGCTGGATCGGCGTGGCCGCGCCTTGATCCGCCGTCGGCGCCTTCTTCGTCCGGTAGAACGGATTGACCACAAGCACGGTGTAGCCCGATTCCGCGAGCCGTTTGCCCATCTGGCGAAACGCCGGCCGCAGCCCGAAGATGTCCGGCCAAACCAGAACGCCCGCAGCCGTGCCGCTCGATGGATGCACGAAGTAGCAGTCCGCCGTGCCATCCGGCGTTGTCACGTTCACGTCCGATTCGGTAACGGCAACAGCGTTCGCAACTCGCGGCAGCATCATGGCGACGCCCGCCCCGAGCATCATGCCGAATTGCTTCCGGGTAATCAGACCACGAGCCTCATACTCCTGCAGGTCCTGCTCAGAATGATCCTGATCGCACATATTCCCTCCTTATACGGGTACCGCGATATTATATCTACCCCTGCGCCTCAAAAGTCCAGTGATTCCCAAGCCTTCTCCCACGTAAAGTTGCTTTCCAGCAATCCACGGCCAGCCTGCGCCAACTCCCGCTGCAGCGCCGACGATTCAAGGAGGCGGGAGACGGCTCCGCCGAAGTTGTCCACGCTATCGGCGATCAGTAAATGCCGGCCATCCGAAACCGGAAGGCCCTCAGCGCCTAGGGTTGTGGAAACGACCGGCAAACCCGCTGCCCAGGCTTCCAGGATTTTGAGGCGCGTGCCGCTGCCCGCCAGAAGCGGCACGATGGCCACTTCCGCGCGCGCTAATTCTGCAATCGAGTCTTCCGCCGGGCCGGTCACTTCAATTCGGGAATCGCCGCCGGTCCACCGGGCGACTGCGCAGGGGTTGCGGCCTACCAGCCGCCACACCAGATCGGGCCAGCGCTCGCGCAAGAGGGGCCAGACACTTTGGCGGAAAAAGCGCACCGCCGAGACATTAGGGTGGTATTCCAGATTGCCCGAAAATACGATAGCGTGCTGCCGCTCGACTTCAGGCACCGCCGCGAGAGGAATGGCGTTGGGGTAAACCGTAAGGCGGGCTTTTCCTGCGCGGGGCTCGATCAACGCAGCGT
>DATBID010000354.1:0-4290 GCA_036557125.1 Bryobacteraceae bacterium
CGCGCCGACATGGTGCAGAGCCTGTTCTCGAAGGACAAGGCGGGTCGGTCTCTGCAAATCCACGACACGCTGGAACAGTACTCCAAAATTCTCGACGCGATCGACGATGTCACCGACGATGCGCTGCTGCGAAAGATGGAAGTGAAACTGGGGCTGCAGGCCGTGGTGGACGCAGAAAAGCAGGCGCTCCCGATTCTCGAGAAGATCCAGAACAGCAATCCACGGGACCTATCCCGCTACGATTTTGCCTTGAAGCAGGCGATCGAAACCACCGAGGACAGTCTGGAGGCCTCGCAGGCGGACCTCGGCCAGCGCGCCCGCGACGTGGAAGCGCGCGAAGCCCGCGAAAAGAAGGAACTGGAGCAGCTGGGCACGCCCGAGGAACAAGCCGCCAAAAAGGAAGAAGAGAGCAAGGCCGAAAGCGATCAGTCGAAGAAGCGCAAAGCCCCCACTCTGAAGCGGCCTGGCGAGAAGTGAATTTAGCCCAGTTTCATCCCCAAAATCAGCAGCACGCCAAACGTGCACGCATAGGCTAGTTCGCTTTTGCCGAGGGCATGGATCACCAGCGGTTTCGGTTTGCCGGCGAACCAGGCAAAGCCGCGAAACAAGACCGGCAAAAATGCTAACCCGCCATACCACGAGTACCAATGCGCGAGGCAGGCAGAGGCCAGCAGGATCGTTAACGCGACTTGGCCGGCGAGGAAACCGCGGCCGGCAGTCAGCTTGTCGGTTCGGGTTTTCGCACGCGCCGCGTGGATGCGGAGCTGTACAAAATGGATCTGGTTGACAGCGAACAACAGATTCGCGGCCCAGAGCGACCAGGCGGTATCGTTCCAGGAGCCGATCACCGCACAATACGCGGCAGGAGCCGTTGACGTGAGACCGGCTGCTCCGATCATCTGAGCAACGGTTCGCGCGTTCCGGCGGAGCATCCGGAGCACCGCCTGCCCGAGGAACGCGGTTGCGGCGGCGGCCCCGATCCACAGCAAGACGCGATTCCGCCCTCCCCAGAAGAGCCAGATCAGCGCGGCACAAGCGACGGAGGCTAAGAGGAGAACTGTATTGCGCACCAGCCGGATCTCGCTGGGACCACGCGCGCGAATGGGCGTGGATCCCACCCAGCTTTCGAGCGGCGTTCGCACCCAGAATAGTGAGACCGCCGCAATGCCGAGCGGAGCGAGACTACCTGCCTTTCCGCCGTCCAGAAGGCCCGTGATCGCCCCGGTCACCAAGGGGACGAGCAAGATTCCCCAGGCGCCGTGTTCCCGGGGAACGATGAGAGATTGCCGCCGTCCTGCCAAGTCCCATTCTCGCGCCGTCACCGGGGCCGCTCACTGCACTTTCAGCCGAAGCCACTCGCCCAGAAGCCGTAACTCGGCTCGCAGCGCATCTCTGACCGCAGCCGTCCTCCGTCCTTCGAACCAGGTTCCGAGCACGCGGAGCCGCCCGTTGGCGCGATCCGCTTTCAGATCCACCCGGGCAACCAGTTTCTCGCCCAGAAGGAACGGCAGCACGTAGAATCCGTACTTGCGCTTCTCGGGCGGCACGAAGATCTCGACGCGGTACTGAAAGCCGAACAATCGCTCGACGCGCGGCCGGCACCAGATCAACGGGTCAAACGGGGAGAGCAGCGCGGTGGCTTCAACGCGCTCGGTCATTCGCGCGCTTGGATCGAGATACGCTGATTCCCGCCAGCCCTCCACTCGCACCTCCTGCAAGCTGCCCGATTGCACCAACTCGCGCAAACGCGGCTTGGCTTCGGCGACCGACATGCGGAAATAGTCGGCCAGATCCTTGGCCGTGCCTATACCATGGGCGCGGCCCGCCTGCAGCAGCAACGCCCGCCGGCTGTCGTCGTACTCCACTTGCCGGCAGCGGTGTTCCTCCGGAATCAAGCGCTCCGCGAGATTGTAAAGCCGTGAAAAATCCTGGCGCCTGCCGGCCGCCGCCAGGGCGCCCCGCAAGAAATGCGCTTCCAGCACCCCGCGAGTCACGGTTCCAATCCATGCGCCTGGAATGCGGAGCGCGGCCCCGTTGGGAGGAGGCAATTCCCCCGCTGCCAGCGGCCCTCGACGCCCCACCTCTTCCAGCACCCACGCGGCATACGCGGCGTGTTGTTCGAGCACTTTCGCAAACCCCCACGGCCGCACGCGGTCAGTCTCGCGGCGGTATCGCAGAAGCGGCCATGTCTCCACCGGAATGATCGAAATTTCGTGCGCCCAGTGTTCGGCGAACTGACCGCTCGCGTAAACGAGCTTCTCGAACGCGGCGCGATCGTACGGCCCCAGGCGAGAGAACGGGACCATATAATGCGCCGCGCACACCACGTTGACGCAGTCGATCTGCAACAGGCCCAACCGCCGGATCGTGTCGCCCAGATGGCGCACCGTCGCGGACTTTGGGCGCGGGCGGTCAAAGCCCTGTGCGGCGAGGGCCAGGCGTCGCGCCTCCGCCAATGAAAGCTCGGACGGCATCGAAGTTCAATGATAACCAAGTCCGGTTACTTCTTCGCACGCCCGAAGAAGCGGACTCGCAACACTAAGTGGCGGCCTTCGTATCCGTAGAATTGCAGGAATTGGGGGGATCCGAAGATGTTATTGACCGCGGTGGGGTTCCTCGAATTCGTCAGGTTGTTGATGCCGCCGCGCAGCGCGAAGCGATAACCGCGCAAAATAATTCTCCGTTCGACAGCAAGGTCCAGGTCGAAATTCAAGGGGTAGCGATAGGCATTGACACCGCCAATCACGATTCCCGTTTGGCGTTGTGCCGAAAACGGGAATCCTGTGCGCGCGTCCACCAGAGCGGTGATCGCCCAGTTCTTGAAAGGCAGCGGCAGATATGTCCAGCCCAGGAATCGGTTGGGGGTGTCCCAGGGCACCGGAACCCTCCCAGGCACGAGTTGCACCGCCTCGACGAGATTGGGGTCCACCACCGCATTGGACTGCGCGCGCGACCGTGTATACGAGACCATCCACTCGCCCTGCCCGGAAAGCGTTTGACGAACCTTAAGCTGAACTGAGTCATAGTCGTCTCGTCGGCGCGTTTCGAGTTGATAGATTCCGCCGGTCGCGGCGTTCGGCAGCGGCAAAAGCGAAGGCGGAGCATCCGGAGCCAGGATATTGATGAAGTTGAACCCATTCGTGCCTCGCCGCCGCAGATACGCAACGCTTGCGGTGAGGTGTTCCGTCACCTGGTGATCGACGCTCAGGCTCCAGTTCGTGGCACTAGGGATTTTCAGTGATTCGGGCCCGCGGTTGAAGCTACTCACGGCAGGCGGACCGACGGGGACGCCGGGAGCGCTATACGAAGTGGTTAGGGCCTGCTGGTCGAGCACACGGCCGAACGGGTCCAGGGGGACGGCATCATGCGTGAGGGCAAATCCTCCCGCTACGCGAGTGCGCGCGGCGCGAAACGGCGCCCACGAGAACGACACGCGCGGCGACCAACCGAAGTTGCTTACAGCCCGGTCCCAATCGTTCCGGAGCCCGGCATCGATCTGGAGGCGCTTGGAAACGCGCCAGGTGTCGAGAACCCAGGATCCCACCTCCGTATCGCTCACGCGGAAGGTGCCGGAGCCGAAAAACGTGGTCTCGGACAGAAGCTGCCCCGAGAGCCCGATCAGGTCGTAGCCCGTCCGCCGAAAATCGGCGTTATAACGCAGAAAATCGGTGTCTACGCCGGCTTCGATCTGGTGCGTTCCAGCGCCGGAAAACTGGGGTGCATACCCGTGAAGGCGCGCTTCATCGCGGGTTGAGCCTTGGGTTGACGCCACGAAATAATTGCCGCCGCGTCCTTGCTGCGAAAGCACGTAGAAGTTCGTTCCCTGCGGGGTTTCCGTACTCGCGAACTCGTTGTGCGCATAGCCAAGCTCGATCAGCGATCCTCCGCCGAAATAGAACTGATCCTTGAGACTGCCGAAATACTGGCGCGTGTGGATGTTCTGGGTGGTCGAGACCGGATCGCGAGGACCCAGTCCGACGCGCCCTTCGTTATCCACAAGGACCAGCACATCGGCATAAAAAATATTCCGCGGGGTGAGATTCACTTGCGTATGCAGCAGATCGCTGCCCAGCCAACCGCTGCGCGTGTTTTGGCCGGCGGGCAATCCGGTAACCAGCGAATTCGTGTATTCGGAGGTAAACGTGTCGGAAAACCACGCGCGGCCCCGCACGATCGGACCGGAGATGCCGAGCCGAGGATACCAGTTGCTGAACCGGACTCCCTGCTGAAACTGCAGGCCGGGAACGAAATCGGTCGCCGTGTAATGGAATGCGTCCGTTCCGTTCTCCG
>DATBID010000355.1:0-5546 GCA_036557125.1 Bryobacteraceae bacterium
GAGTACGTATGGATATCGGCCAATTCAAACCTGCCGATCTTCGTGGCGCACGATCATCCCGCTCTGCAACAGGCCGGCCGCGAATTGGGCGTGAAGGTTACGATTGCGGGGCCGAACACGATTGATATACCCGGGCTTGTGTCGACTCTGGAGCAGACCGCGGCGCGTAAGCCCTCCGGCATCATGGTAGTGGGTTGGGATCCTTCGGCGCTGGTTCCAGCGATCAACGCCGCGGTTGAGAGCGGCGTACCGGTCGTCTGCGTGGATGCCGATGTACCGGCGAGCAAGCGCCTGGCTTTTATCGGAACGGACTGGGTCGAGGTCGGCATGCGGCAGGGCGAGGTCATGCTGAAGGCGCTGAACGGGCGCAAAGGCCGGGTCGCCATGCTGGGACTGATTGAACAGTCGATTGATCAGCAGGCGTTTAAGGGATTCAACTCCGTAATGGCCCGGGCCGGTATGACGGTCATGGACCCACAGCAGGATAAGGGCAATCAGAGCGAGGCTGCGCGTGTTGCATCAGCGCTGATACAGGCGCATCCGGATCTGGTAGGGATGGCGGGCTTTGATTCCGAAAGCGGCGCGGGCATCGGACTGGCGATTAAGGAGTCTGGCAAAGTGGGCGCCGTTCTCGCCACGTGCGTGGATTCGGAACCACAGCAGCTTCGCTTTATAAAGGAAGGAGTAATCACGGCCTCGGTCGGACAGAAGCGCGCCCTGTTCACTTATCAGGGAGTACGGGCGCTGTTCGACGTGGTGCACAACAGTCTCAAGTTCAGCGCGGACGACGTGAAAGCGGGGATTTCGCCGATTCCCGTTTACTACAACACGGGAACCTTCGTGATCGACAAGAGCAATGTGGACCTGCTACTTGCCGCCGCGGAAGCGCGCGGTTAGGTCGGAGAGCCCGGTTCAACTACGCAATGAAACAGATTCCACGGTGGAAGCGATTCGAAGTAACGCTCGAGAGCGAGCGAGCCTACGAGTTGCCCGTCCAACGGGTGCAACTGCGCGCTGAATTCCGGCACGAGGACGGTTCTGCGCAGCTCGCCGACGGATTTTGGGATGGAGGACGCATTTGGCGCATCCGGTTCTCGCCCGACCGCATTGGCCGCTGGACGTTCCGGACGCACAGCAACGACAGCGGACTGAATGGGCGGCAAGGGTCGTTCGATTGCGTAGCGTATCAAGGTTCGAACGAGCTATACCGGCGCGGCGCTGTGCGCGTAGCTGCGTCCGGTAGGCATCTTGAGCACGCGGATTCGATTCCATTCTTCTGGCTGGCCGACACGGTCTGGAACGGCCCGTTGAAAGCCACGCCGCGCGACTGGAATTTCTTCCTGCGCGACCGGGCGGCGAAACGGTTCAACGCGATCCAGTTTGTTCCGACGCAATGGGTGGCTGGCGCTGGAAATGCGGATCTGCGCGTGGCGTACGTGGGAATCGACGAGATACGGATCGACCCCGCCTTCTATCAATGGCTCGATTCACGTATCGATGCTATTAACGATTTCGGTATGCTCGCCGCGCCCGCGCTGATCTGGTCCGCGCCTTCGAAGCCTTGGGTGCGGTTAAACCCGGGGAACACGCTTCCCGAAGACCAGATCCTGGTGCTGGCCCGTTATCTCGTAGCGCGCTATGGCGCGCACCATGTGGCGTGGATGCTGGCCGGAGATGGCGATTACCGCGGCGCTGAGGCGGAGCGGTGGAAGCGCATCGGGCGCGCGGTGTTCGAACACCAACGCAGTGTCGTTACCATGCACCCTATGGGCGCCATCTGGGTCGGCGAGGAGTTCAAAGACGAACCCTGGTTCGGATTTCACGGATACCAGAGCAGCCATTACGGCTCGGACGATGCGATGCGCTGGATTACGAAAGGACCGCCCAGCACCGAGTGGCGAAACGGACCGCCGCATCCTGTGATCAATCTGGAGCCGTGTTACGAGGCCCATCTCGATATGTGTGGCGCGCCCGCAAACGGACGGCGCCGCTTCGACGAGCATGCGGTGCGTCGAGCCTGTTATTGGAGCGTGCTGGCCGCGCCGCCGGCGGGCGTTACCTATGGGGCGCACGGGGTGTGGGGTTGGGAGCTGAAACGGCAGCTTCCCATGAATCACTTCGCGACCGGGACTGCGCCCACCTGGCGCGAAGGCATGCAACTCCCTGGAAGCGGAAACATGAAGGTGCTGCGGGATTTCTTCGAGTCGATGCCGTGGTGGACGCTCGAACCCGCGCCAGAAATGCTCGCCGAGCAGCCGGGAGCTGGGGAGGCGCGACGGTTCATCAGCGCGGCGCGGTCTGAGCAGGAAAATCTTGCGGTCTTCTACGTGCCCGAAGGCGGGCATCTCAAGCTGAAGCCTGAATGGGCCGGCCGTTTTGAGCGGGGTGAGTGGATTCATCCGGAGACCGGCGAAGCAGCGTCATTCTACCCCGTCGAGGCATCCTTGCAAGCTCCCGCCGGGAAAGACTGGCTGCTACGGCTTTCGTCCGCTTGATGACATGAGAGTGTGGGCAACAACCGGCGCCGCAGTTTTGGCGAGCATCGCCTTGACCGGTTGCGGCAGCGCGGATGCGGGATCAAAGCCCGTTCGCTTGCGCATGCTGACGCTACTGATTACGCCAGCGCGCGAGCACATGAATACGATGCTCGCCGAGTTCACCAGGTCACATCCCCGCATCGTAGTGGCGCAGGAGACGGCTCCCGGCCGTGGGCCGCTGCTGATGGAGCGGCTGCGGACGCAAATGGTCACCGGAGATCCTCCAGATATGTTCTGGCTGGCTTCCGGGGAGATCGCGCGGCCATTCATCGATGCGGGATTCGTTGCGCCGCTCGATGCCTATTACAAGAAGTACGACTGGGAAAAGGTACTGATCCCATGGGCTGCGCGCGGTATCCGCTACAAGGACCAGTGGTGGGGCGTGCCGCGCTCTACGCGCGGAATGGGCTTTTGGTATCGTGCGGACATTTTTCGCCGTTGGCAATTGACACCGCCCAGTTCCTATGAGCAGCTCGAAGATATCTGCCGGACCCTGCACGACCATCATGTCTACTGTCTCTCGATGGGAGGGAAGTTCGGGTGGAATACGATGCGGCTGCTCGATTATCTGGTGGAGCTTTCGGCGGGGCCCGAACTTCACGACCGCCTAAATCGGCTGGAAGCGAGTTGGAACTGTCCTGAAGTGGCGCGCGCCTATGCGCTCCTGAAGCGATGGGTGGATGAGGAGTGGATCCTCCCGGGATTTCTCAGCCTGGCTCCAGATGACGCACGGCTGCCGTGGTATCGCGGCGATGCTGCCATGGTATTCGAAGGCGATTGGATGGAGGCAGCCATCAGAACCGACGAACAAGACATCGCCAATTTTGATTTCTTTCTCGCGCCCACCGATCACGTACCAATACGCTTTTCTGCATTCCCGGAACAAATTATGGTCGCCAGCGCCTCTCCACACAAGGATGCCGCAGCGGCCTTTCTGAACTGGTACATTCAACCGGATGTGCAGCGCCGCTACTTTACGCTGCTGGAAGGTCCTACCGCGGCCAAAGGCGTGCTTCCGGATCCTGCACAGTGGCCAAGGCTTTACCGCTGGCGGCAGGTGCTGGGCCAGGATAACGTGTACTGGCCGACGGACCAGGTGTTTGTCAACCAGTTGATGGACTCCTGGTTTCAGGTGCAGGACAGCGTCGTCGCAGGCCGCCTCTCTCCCGAAGAAGCCGCCCGCCAGTTACAGGACAATGCCGCAGCCTGGAAATCACGAGGCCGTTCTTGAAGAGCACACGGGAAAGACAGGCCTGGCTGCTGTTGACTCCTGCCTTGCTAGTCTACTTCGTCTTCTTGCTCTATCCGATGATTGCCTCGTTGGGCATCAGCCTGACGAACTGGGATGGGATATCGGCTCACTGGAAGTTCATCGGGCTCGAGAACTACCGGCACATCCTGTTCGATGATCCGCAGTCGCGGCGCGCAGTATCGAATAACCTGATCTGGACGCTGGTGACCGTGCCGGCGCCCGCTCTCATCGGTCTCGCCCTGGCGACTCTATTGAATTCGAACCTCCGAGGACGCGTCTTCTTCCGCGCCATCTTTTACAGCCCGAGTGTGCTGCCTCTGGTGGCGGTGGCGCTGGTCTGGGCCTGGATTTATAACCCGCAGTTCGGGTTGCTAAATACGATATTGCGATTTATCGGACTGGGCCGGTGGACTCACGGCTGGTTGTCCGAATTCGGCACGGCTCTGCCGGCGACATTGGTTACCGCAGTGTGGCAGGGTTCGGGATTTCCTATGCTGCTCTACCTGGCGGGCCTGCAGGGAATACCGCGCCAGCAATACGAGGCCGCGGAACTGGACGGGGCGAACTGGTGGAATTGTTTCCGGCACATCACGCTGCCGTGGCTGCGTGAGACCCACATCATCGTGTTCTCATTGGGCGCCATCTACTCACTGCGCGCGTTTGATCTGATCTATACGATGACCTATGGTGGTCCGGGCCGGTCTACCCACGTGCTCAGCACCTGGATGTACTTCAACCTGTTTCAATACCGCCAAGCCGGGCTGGGCTCAGCGATCGCCTGGATCATTGTTGCGATCTCGCTGCTCGTGACAGTGCCGTATATCCGGATCATCGCGCGAGGGCGGCGCTCATGAGACGCCTGCGAGTTGCAATCCTCATAGCGGCTGCCGCGGTTTGGTTGCTGCCGCTGCTCTTCGTAGGGTTGACGGCCGTACGTGCGCAGCGCGATCTCATTGCCGGCGGCGTGTTCAATTGGGGCGGAGCGCTGCATTGGAACAACTTTACTGAAGCATGGCGGATCGGTCATTTTGGACATCTGTTCGGGAACAGTCTGCTGTTGATCCTGATCAAGGTTCCCTGCGGGCTGCTGTTATCGTCCATGGCGGCATACGCGCTGGCCCGGATTCCGTTTCGCTTGAACTGGCTGGTGTTCCTGCTGTTTCTCGCGGGCCTGGCGATACCGGTGCATGTCACGCTGTTGCCGATGGCCATCCTGCTGAAACGGCTGCATTGGAATAACACGCTGTTCTCTTTGATTCCGCCCTATGTCGCGCTGGGCCTTCCGTTTCAGACGCTGGTGCTGAGCGGATTTTTTCGGACCATTCCCGACGAGCTCTTGGAGGCCGCGTCGCTCGACGGCTGCTCGGAGTTCGCGAAGTACTGGAGAATTGTCGTCCCGCTGGCCAAACCCGCAATCCTGACGCTGGCGATCATCGACGTGGTGGGCACATGGAACGAACTACTGATCGCGCTGGTGCTGATCGGCGCTGAAAAGTGGCAGACCGTGCCGCTGGGACTGCTTCAGTTTCAAGGCCAGTTTGCTTCGCGGTACACGGTCGTGATGGCGGCGATCCTAATCGCTATCGCGCCCGTGCTGCTGGTTTATATCGTCTTTCAGCGTTATCTCTCCACCGAGATGTCCGCAGGCGCATTGAAAGAATAACGTGTATTAGCTCGAACTCAGTCTCACAGACATATCGATCGCATTCGACTTCTCGGACACGGTGCATAGAGGGATGGGCCTCCGAATCAACCCA
>DATBID010000356.1:0-4977 GCA_036557125.1 Bryobacteraceae bacterium
ATGGCCTTTTCGACGCCCTCGGCAATTATTGAACTCACCGCATCGGCCGCGTAGCCGACCAGTTCGTCCAATTCCTTCTCCTGCTGGCGACGAAAGGGCGCCAGCACAAAATCCGCTCCATTGCGGATGGGGATTCACCCGGGGCATCAGCTCGCGAGCGGAAAGGATTTTCTGCTTTCGCCCATGCGGCGAGGGCAGAGAGAGGAATTGGACGAATTCGTGGGCTACGGAGCCGATGCGGTTCGTTCGATAATTGCCGAGGGCGTCGAAAAGGCCATGACGAACTTCAATCGTCGCGCCCCAGGCTTACAAACAGAGGAAGCATGAGAATTTACGAAGAGCTGTTCATTCTGAAACCGGACGCCTCCGAAGAAGAGGGCGATCAATTCGTGGAGCAGTTGCGAACCCAGTTGACCTCCGCAGGCGCCACGGTGGACAAGGTGGAGAAGTGGGGCAAGCGGCGGCTGGCCTACAAAGTGGATAAGTACCACGAAGGGGCATATGTGCTGCTGCAGTTTTCGGCCGGGCCGGAAGCCGTAAAAGAGCTGGAGCGGCGGCTGCGCGTTTCCGACCTGGTGATTAAGTTTCTGACGGTGCGGATCGATGAGACGCTGAAGCGGCTGGAGAAACGGAAGAAGGAGCGCGAGAAGCGCGCAGCGCGGCGGCCGGCGCCGGTAGCGGCCGGTCCAGCACCGGCAATGCCGGGGGCGCCCCCGCCGGAAGCTCCGGCGATGCCGGGTTTACCCAAGGAAAGCCAGCCCAGAGAAAGCCAGCCAAAGGAAAGCTAGCCGAAGGAGATTGAAACCATGGCGGAATCAAGAGGAAGACCAGGCAGCGCCGCGCAGCGGCCCACCGGAGGCGACAAGGCGCTGGCCACTCAGAAAAAGCAATATTTCCGGCGCAAGAAAGTGTGCCGCTTCTGCGTGGAGCGGATCGACGATATCAACTACAAGGACGTGAAGCTGCTGCACGCGTTCGTGGCGGAGCGCGGGAAGATTATTCCACGGCGCATTTCGGGCGTGTGCGCGCCGCACCAGCGGCGGCTTACGGACGCGATCAAGAAAGCGCGGAACATCGCGTTGCTGCCGTTTGCGGCGGTCATTTAGGGGGACTGAGCACATGGAAGTGATCCTCAGAGAAGATATTGACAAGCTGGGCGCTCGCGGCGAAATCGTGAAGGTAGCGCCCGGCTACGCGCGCAACTTCCTGCTTCCGAAGCGTCTGGCAGTGGCGGCCACTGACGCCAATCGCAAGATCGTGGAGCAGGAGCGGCAGGCGCACCTGCGCAAAGAGGCCAAGCAGAAGACCGAGGCGGAAGACCTGGGCAAGCTGCTGGCGGGCACAACGGTGACGATTGCGCAGAAAGCCGGCGAAAACGATCAGCTTTTCGGCTCGGTGACGGCGCAGGATATCGTGAATGCGCTGGCGGCGAAGAACTTTACCATCGAGCGGCGCAAGGTGCAACTGGAGGAACCGATCAAGCAACTCGGGACCTACCAGGTAGGCTTGCGGCTGCACAAAGACGTAACGACTGAAATCGGCGTGAACGTGGTGCGCGAGGAATAAGATCCAGCCCGCGCTCGAGTTCGTTTACCAAGCAGAGGCGGCGCTCGGCGCGCCCATTCCGATCGGCGAGACACCGGATGGAGCGCGCCGCTTGATTCCCATTCTCTCCGGAACCATAGAAGGCCCGAACATTCGGGGCGAGCTTTTGCCCGGAACGGACTGGCAAGTGACTCGGCGGGATGGGGTAACCGTGGTGGATGCGACCTACGCGTTGCGCACCGATGACGGGGTGATCATACAGATCCGCAATCGTGGGCTGCGCCATGGGCCGCCTGAGGTTATGTCCGCTTTGGCAGCCGGTGAAGACGTGGATCCCTCGGCCTACTACTTTCGCGCCGTGCCCGAGTTTGTGGCGCCGGCGGGCAAATACGACTGGCTTAACCGCTCGATTTTCGTTTGCGCGGGAGCGCGTTATGCGCTTTCGATCAAGTTATGGGTGTGGCGCATCACCTGAGCTCGTTGACACCAGCCGCGCTCCCCATCAGGCTGGCTATATGGATGTTCAGGAAGCGATCCACTCAATGGTGAACCAGTCGAGCGCCAGGACTGTTTACGGCGAACCGATTACGGCGGAAGGGCAAGACGATCGTGCCGATCGCGAAGGTGCGGTACGGCTTCGGCGGCGGCTCCGGGAAGAAGACCGGCGAGGAACCGGGCGAAGGCGGCGGGGGTGGCGGCTGCGCAGTGGCCCGTCCGGTCGGGTACATCAAAGTGAGCGGCTAAGGTACGCGGTTCGTGCCGATCATTGATCTGCAATCGATGGCGCTTGCCATGGCGGTCGGTTTGCTTGCGGGATTATTGTTCGGCAGGGTAGTCGGCCGCTAATCGTCTCGAACGGGGTAGTAAAATCTACCCTTATTGCCGAAGTTTCAGACATTCCTGCCTGTAAGTGGATAACCGACCGCGACCGCGAGCAGTTTCGCGCGGAGGACTATATGGCAATCCGCCAGTGCCTGCCCGAGATTTGTCGGAACCTGGAAGCTTGGCTGCGGCAGCACGCGCAGCGGGACGACCTCGATTTCTTCAACCCAGGGCTGAACGATCTGGAGACGAACCAGGTGGAGGGCAGGGCGGGCGACGTGATTATGTGGTCGACGCGGCTGCCACATAGCACAGCGCGGAATTTGTCGAAGCGGCCGAGGGTGGCCGCGTTCGTTTCCATGCAGCCGCCCGAAGAGAGCGCCGAACTGAGGGAATCGATAGAGCGATGGTGGTTGACCAAGCGGGCGCCCAATTACTGGCGAGGATTGCCGGGACAGCTCGATCCGGAGCCGGGCGCGCCCGCCGTGCTTTCGGGGCTCGTGTTGGGGCTCGTTGGAGCCACTCCGTGGTGAATTTGCCGCCGCGCCCTCCAGCCGATGCGCCTGCTATCCCGTGCCAAGCCCGATGCGTTTCAAGAAACTCTCAAAACGTTGATCGCGCCGAAGGCAGTCGAATCTGGGATCGACATTCACGTAAAGCAACGCACTCGCACGTTCCTGGTAGCTGGCGTTCAACTGGCTGAATGCGGCCGGGAAGTCGCCGAGCCTCCCGAGAATGATCGCCATGTTCAGCCCCGTGTAATCACGTGCGGCGTAGCCACGCGATCCAATCTCTGCGAGGAGACTGTGGACTTCCCTCCATGATCGCGCCGCACTGAGGATGACGCCTCTCTCAATACGGTACTCGAAGGCCCCCCAAAGCTCCTCCGTCTTGTGCAGTTCCTCAAGAGCCGTGTCGAACTGGCCCAGTTGCTCGTAGGCCATCGCCATAAAATAATGAGCCACCAAGAAGCTGCTATCTATCTCCAGTGTCTTCCGGCATTGTTCAATTGCCTCGTCAAAAATGGAGTTGTCCCCTGAATTGAGACAAAGGGTTAAGACTCATTTTTCATTGAATGGAGAATTGAGTCATGGGATTGTCTCGACGGAAGTTCACGAAGGAGTTTAAGGAAGAGGCCGTGCGGCGACTGGAACTGGGGGCTTCCATAGCCGAGGTCGCACGAGCCTGCGAGGTGAACCCGAACGTGCTGCACCGCTGGCGGCGGGAACTGCGGGATTACGGCGTCAAGGCGTTCACCGGTAACGGTCAGCATCGCCTCGAAGATGGACAGGTCGCCGAGTTGGAACGGAAAGTGGGCCGCCAGGCGCTGGAGATCGATTTTTTGCGGCGATGCTTGCAGCATGTCGAGGAGCAGCGGAAACTGCAGGCATTGACTACCCGCAGCTCGTCTACCCACACCTCCAAAAAGAAATAAGTCTGGCAACGCCGCTCCCACTGGAACGACTCTGCCGCTTGGCCCTGGTGAGCCGAGCCGGTTACTACCGCTGGCAGCACGCAACGCCGGCAGTCGATCCCGATATGGATCTACGGGATGAGATCCAGCGGGTCGCGCTGGAGTTTTCCAGCTACGGCTGGCCGCGAATCACCGCCGAGTTGAAACGCCGCGGCTGGGAGGCCAACCATAAGCGAGTCTACCGGATCATGCGGGAGGACAATTTGCTTTGCCTCCGCCGGCGGAAATTCGTGGTGACTACCAACTCAAACCATGACCGGCCGGTGTACCCGAACCTGGCGCGCGCTATGGCGCTGACCGGCATCGATCAACTCTGGGTGGCGGATATCACGTACATCCGACTGGAAACGGAGTTCGTGTATTTGGCCGTCATCTTAGACGGGTATTCTCGACGTGTGATCGGCTGGGCGCTGGATCGCAGTTTGGAAGACGAACTCACCCTGACAGCCTTGCGTATGGCCTTGCAGCAGCGCCTGCCTATGCCGGGCCTGGTGCATCATTCTGATCGCGGCGTGCAGTACGCCTCACAGGCTTACACGGAACTATTGAAAATTCGCGGCATTACCCTCAGCATGAGCCGCAAGGGAAATCCGTACGACAATGCGGCTTGTGAATCGTTCATGAAAACCCTGAAATACGAGGAAGTGCATCGCCAGGAGTACCGCGATTTGGCGGAGGCGCGGTCTTCGATTCAGCACTTCTTGGAGCGGGTGTACAACCAGAAGCGGCTGCACTCGGCGCTTGGCTATCGACCGCCAGTCGAGTTCGAGCAGCAGTTGCGGCGGTTGCCGCCGCCACCGGAAGCATGAGAGTTTCTATGCGTTTTTTTAGGCATGACGGAATCTATCGCTCCGATGTGGTCTGCAAAACCATCACAACCTGGGGGCGGGTGCCGCCTCCCGTTGGTCGGCCCCCGGCCCCAGTCAAAGGACGCGACGGGAGGAACTGCACGTCCTGCTCATCGTCCGCGATGAGTTCCGGCCGGCTATTCCTCGATCGGGTCGCACGCCTGCGTTGCCCGTCTCCGCTTTACCGGCAGCTTCATCCTAAAACCGTTCCGGGATGGGGCACAATAAACTTACAGCGAACGGCGAACAGTGTCTTAACTGTTTGTCTCATCCGAGGGGACAACCGCA
>DATBID010000357.1:0-4038 GCA_036557125.1 Bryobacteraceae bacterium
TTCCTTCGGTGAAGGATGGCCTTCTTCAAAATTCTTTCGACCAGATTGTTATCGATCGGAGACCCTGGTTCCCGAAGGAAAAGAGTCAGCGGCAGCCAGTGGCGGAGCATGTACCGGATGGCCTTCCCCAACCCAGAGTTCGGCTCCGTCTTCCGTTCTGCCAACTGCGCTTCCATCCACTCATGCAGGGTTTTCATCAGCGGGCCGCTGTGCTCCCGATGGAAACGCAGGCGCTCCTCTGGCGATAGCTTCTGCTCCCGCGCCATCGCGTCATGGTGCCAGATGCCGCCCAGTGTCTCCAGCACGTACCGGCATTCCTCCGGAAAGTTCTCCGCTACTTCCACAAACTGGCGTCTTCCGTGCGACATACAGTGGGCCAGCAGGCGTTGCACTCCCTCTGGCAGGTGGGAGGTGTTCCACGATAGCGCGTCGCACATCTGGATCAAGGGCGCCAGCCCCGGTGGGCGCTGTTTCAGCAACTCGGCCAGATTCTCTCCCGCATGTTTGGCGCCGCTGAAGTACAGGGCGATCTTCCAGCCCAGACCGAGGGAGACGATGCCGCTGGTGAAGATCCCTGTGCGCGAGTCGGCCGGCTCTCGCGCCAATCTCAGAATCCGCATGCTCGTGTCGTCGTTGTGCATCACCTCGCCCAGCGCCGCCTGGCGGATATGCTCGTCATATATCGGCCGCAGACCCACGGCCGCTTTCTCGGCCACTCCCCATTGCGTGGCTGCCGGCAGCGGAATTCCCAGATTTCCCTCCAGCCGCTCCAATCGTTTGAATGGCACACCGCTGCCATAACGGAGCTGCGCGATCATCGCCGCCGCTGTCTCGTCATACTTTTCCGCGCTTGCCTCCACCGGCTCATCCGCGGTGAACACCTCCCCGCAGCCGTTACAGCGCAGTCGCTCCATCTCGTACCGCGTTGCTTCCAGCGGTGGCCGCCCGACGATCCGCACCAGTGTTTTAGGTTCTTTCTGCCGGTAGACTTTGCCCACGCCGCATTCCGGACAGATGTCTCCCGGCTGAAGTTTTGTGTGTTGCACCCGAACGGTCCGTGCGCTCGTAAACCGGGCGGCTCCGTTGCGCCCATGTCCCGGAGGCTGGCGCTCTCCCTCCGCCGATGATTTCTCTGCGGCCGGCTCAGAGCTGGGAGGCTGCGGCAGCACAGCGCAAGTTTTCTCTGTCGTCCGCCACCTGGGCTTCGCCCGTTCGGCCAGAATGTGCAACACTGCTTTGAGCTTCTCCCCGTCGGATTCGCTCAGCGGAGCACCCATCCCACCGTCGATGATCTGGTCCAGTTCTTCCAGATTCACGTCTATCCGTGGGCGCGGTGCTGTTTTCATAACTGGCTGAGTAACTGACGGAAACGGGGCGCCAGCGGCAGGCCAAGGACTTCCTTGATGGGGCGGTTCGGCTTGTTGGTCTGATCGTTCTTGCCTCGCCCAGTCGTGAGCCCCAGCAGTTGCCAGTTCGCCGCCCGGTAACAGGTTCCGCGAAAACGGCCGGGATCGATGAAGGTTTCCGCGAAGTAAACCGGATGACCGTACATCTGTTCCCAGTCGTCGGACAGAGCGCCGGCCACCTTCCCCAAAATGTGCGACGCCAGATGCGGAACGCGCACCCAGGGCAGGATCAGAAAGCGAGTGTTGTAGGCGATAAAGCGGATGTTGCGTCGCCGTGCTTCCGCGCTCCAGCCGATATAGCGGTCGCGGCTACCCAAGTGGCGCGGAGCCGAACTCCAAGCCAGGCAAGCAATCGGACGGCCCTGCGCCCAACAAACGTACTTCAGGTGCTCGCCGACCGGCTGTTCATAGCCGAGGTAGTGATACTGCTCCATCAGGCTATTGAACAGCGGCTCATCAGCAGTGCGTCGCACCTGCTCGATCGCGATCGGCCCCAGGTCCTTCAGTTTTCCTTCGATCTGTGTCTGATCCAGTAGCACCGGCGCCGGACGAGCACGGTGGGCCAGCGGGTTGTGCCGTTTGTATGTCACCGGCGGCAACGCAATCTGGCCCGAACGCTCCAGCATGAGCAGCAGGCCCCGGCAGACCATGTCGCACAAAGCGCCGTTGGCTTGCCGCCAGCCCCAGGCTTCACACAGCTTTTTCGACAGCGTCCGCCGGCTGGTCCCCGTGTTGGCCGCAATCAAGCCCCGGATGAACGCCACATCTTCAACCGTAACTACGCGTCCACGATACTTCCACCCGCTGTCCACGATAATCGCAGTGTAGAGGAGATTTTCTTGGAACGCAAGTGCTTTTCAGCTCACTCTCCGCCACACTGGCGCGGCAGCGGTTTCCGGGTTACCCGCCGCAAACAGTAACTGCGCCTGATGGGCCTGGAGCATTCGGGTCGCCTCCTTGCCGGTTGGCCACCAGACGAATCTACCCTTCGATAATCGTTTCTGCGCCATCCAAAACCCCTGGCCATCGAATGCCAAAACCTTAATCGCCGTGGCCCGCCGGCTGCGAAAAATGAACAGACACCCAGAAAACGGATCGGCGCCCAGTTTCTCCCGGCACAGCTGTGCGAGTCCATCGATACCCTTCCTCAGGTCGACGGCCTCGATGGCTACCAATATGCGCATCTGCGGCGCGACTTGAATCACGCCGACTCCCACAGTACCCGGCTCAGTCCGGCCAGATCTGGAGTGGTGCTTCCCTTCCACTGGATGCGCATCTTACCCCGTGGCCCTTCTAACTCAATTAGGCATTCCGCTCCGCCCGTTCTAGGCGGCAGCAACTCTACAAATGCGGCGGGCGGCGCGCTCAGCGTGGCCGTTCCCGTCGGCCCGTAGGCGATTCCGTCGTTAAGCGTTTGAGTTTGCCGTATTCCAGACTCAGAACTTTGGCCGTTCGGAATACCCCGTGCTCTCTGGCCATCTCCGCTGCCGCGGCCCACAATGGATCTGGAATCGGCAGTCGCCCGGTATGGGACTTCCGCCATCGTGCGAAGCGACCGTGGAGCACGTGCATGCCATGGGGAATGTCCGACGCCGCTCTGCCCATCGCAGTTCCTCCTTGCGCCCGTCCGGGCGCAAGAGCGACGTTACCAGCCACCGCCCCGCCGTGTCACGCATCGTTTGCGGAAAGCTCACCGTCGTGATCCCGTATTTCCCCATTCGCGACGAGGCTTTGAAGAAAATCATTGGCTTGAAACTCGGCAAGATTCAGAAGCGGCTCGCCGAATCGCACAAGGTCCAGCTCACCTACAGCGAGGAAGTCCTGGACGAAATCGCGAATCGCTGTACGGAGGTGGAGAGCGGCGCGCGAAACGTCGACAACATTCTAACCAACACCCTGTTGCCAGAACTCTCCATGCTGATCCTGGGGAGGATCGCGCAGGGACAGCAGTTGGAGTCGGTACGGGTGCAAATCGGCCCCGCAGGCGAGTTCGTCTATTCGTAAGAATCAACGATAGACACGCGCTTCAAACGATGAGATATAAAGCCGCTGGCCGGCGAGAGTGTTGAATCCAAACTTGGATTCGGCTGTGCCCGCTCCTCGCCAATCTGCCAGGGTTACCCAGGTTCTTCCATCCTGGAGGCTCACCGTCGCCCCATCGGATCGCCCTTCGATCCGTATCGTATACCACTGCAATTTGGGTATAGGCATTTTTTGAGCAAGCGCCTCCCGCTTTCCATCCGAGACGCGAATGGCCTTGAAAACGTCCTCGTCGATCTCGCACTGAACGTAATTCTTCTCGTTCGCGTAATGCAGCAGCCACTGAGCCCCGGTCTTTCCTCCGTCCGTGCCCTTTCGGCAACCGTGCGTAGACCGAATGGCAAACCGGCGCCTGAATCGACGTTGCTGGTTCCGTCGACCACCGACTACGCTCTGCGGTGCTGCACCTCTACGAGCGCGAAGAAACGGAGACCACCGCGCTTATCGTGCGCGATCTCTGCTATGGCCGTCTCCCAGCAACAATTCCTGCCTCGCGGCGGGGCATTTTTTAGTACCAAAAAAACAGGGACAAAAAGGGTCTGATCCAGACAATTTGCTAGACTATTGCCAACGCAATTGGACCTCTAAATTT
>DATBID010000358.1:0-3582 GCA_036557125.1 Bryobacteraceae bacterium
CGGGTTAAATCAACTTTATAGTCTAAAGTACGGAACGATTCCCATTGTACGCGCCACCGGAGGTCTGAAGGACAGCGTGCAAGAGAAAAACGGCTTTGTCTTCGAGGCCTTCGAAGCCCCCGAACTACTGGCTGCGATTGATCGCGCACTTGCTCTCTTCCGCAAAAAGAATCAGTGGCAACGTCTCGTACGCGCGGCCATGGCGGCGGACTATTCCTGGAATCGCTCGGCCCGCGAGTACCTGAAGCTGTACCGGGACCTCCTGTAGCCGCGAACCGGCTACACTGAAAGGACCATCGGGGGAACCACTTGGCTACCGGAGTCAACCTAACAGCGGCAGCCGGCCGTGAAGCACAGGTCGAACGCACCGCTTTCCGCATCCTCGCCGCCATCAGCTTCTGTCACCTGCTGAACGACATGCTGCAATCGGTCATTCCGGCCGTTTATCCGCTCCTCAAAACCTCCTACCACCTGGATTTCGGTCAGATCGGCCTAATCACCTTCACCCTCCAACTCACAGCCTCTCTCCTGCAGCCGGTGGTGGGCATCTACACGGACCGCCGCCCGACGCCCTACTCGCTCGCTGTGGGCATGTGCTTCACGCTCACCGGGCTGATCCTGCTCTCCTCAGCCCCCAATTTCCACATGATCCTGCTTGCGGTGGCGCTGATCGGCATGGGAAGCTCGGTGTTCCATCCGGAAAGCTCCCGCGTGGCGCGCATGGCTTCGGGCGGGCAGCACGGCTTGGCGCAATCGCTGTTTCAGGTGGGGGGCAATGCAGGCACAGCGACCGGCCCGCTGCTCGCAGCCTTCATCGTGTTGCCTTTGGGACAGCGAAGCATCGCCTGGTTCTCCTTTGCCGCGCTACTTGCCATCATCATACTCAGCCGCGTTGGCGGCTGGTACAAGGCGAACCTGAAGGGCCCCCGCAAATCGCGCACGCGCGCCGGCGCCGAATCGCAGGTTTCGCGCAACCGCGTCATCGTCGCCATCGCTGTTCTTCTCGCGCTGATCTTCTCCAAGTTCTTCTACCTGGCAAGCCTCAATAGTTATTACATCTTCTACCTGATTTCCAAATTCCACCTCTCCGTCCGCGACGCGCAGATTCACTTGTTTGTGTTTTTGGGAGCCGTAGCCGCGGGCACCATCATCGGCGGCCCCATCGGCGACCGTATCGGCCGCAAATACGTAATCTGGTGGTCGATCCTCGGCGTGCTCCCCTTCACCCTGCTGCTGCCGCGAGCGAACCTCTTCTGGACAGGCGTGCTCAGCGTGATCATCGGTTTGATCCTGTCTTCCGCGTTTTCGGCCATTCTTGTCTACGCGCAGGAATTGGTTCCCGGCCGGGTGGGCATGGTTTCCGGCCTGTTCTTCGGCCTGGCCTTCGGCATGGGCGGTCTGGGAGCCGCATTGCTCGGCCGCCTGGCGGATTCCACCAGCATCACGTTCGTTTATGGTGTGTGCGCGTTCCTCCCCGCGCTCGGTCTGCTCGCCGTGTTTCTACCGAACCTGGAACCGCCGCGCCGCCGCGCGAGAGCCGCCTAAAGGAATTCTGCACGATGTCCGGGAGTTTCGAAACACCCGCTCCGGGCCTCCGGCCCGCCCGCATCCTATCCATCGATGGCGGCGGCATTCGTGGAATCATTCCCGCGTGTACGCTTATCGCCCTCGAACAACAAACGGGTCAACCGGTGCGCGAGTGCTTCGATTTTCTCGCCGGAACCTCCACCGGCGCGCTCATCGCTGCTGCGCTCGCCGCCGGTCTGCCCGCCACTCGAATCCTGGATATCTACACCCAGCGCGCCCATGAAATCTTCACTCCGCCGAAGATCCTGGCCGATCCCAAGCGCCTGGTGGATGGCTACATGTACGACCCCGTCAATATCCGCAAGGTTCTCGAAAGCGAATTCGGCGCGGCCGCCGGCTGGGTGATCAACGATTCCCCCGTGCGCCTCCTGCTCACCTCGACCGCGATCAATACCCACCCCTGGTACTTCGTCCGCGACAACCCGAAAAATGCGCAAACCACCGGGTCGCTCCGCCTCATCGATTGCGCCGTGGCCAGCGCCTCTGCTCCCACCTACTTCTCGCCGTGGACGATCACGATTGACGGCGAGCCTACCGTTCTGGTGGATGGCGGCGTCGGCGTGACCGGTAATCCTGTCTACCAGGCTTGCGTCGAAGCCCTCTATTACGATGATTTTACTTTGGCCAACACGGGTGTGGTTTCTCTCGGCACCGGCTATTTCCCCGCCGATAACACCGTCCCTATCGGCTTTCTGGGCTGGCTCAGTTGGACCGTCGGCGCGCTGCTTGATGCGCCCGAGGATCAGCAAACCGAACTCGTCAACCGCCATTTTCCCGGCATCCTTCAGCGCTTCAACTGGCAATTGCCCCATGCGATCGATATGGCCGACACCGCTTCCATTCCCGAACTCGTCGTTATCGGCAAACAGGCTGCCGCCGCCATGGATTGGACCAGAATCCTGAGCTGAGCTGCCTACAGCACGTGATAATAACCGTCCCGCTCCACCACTTCCACTGGAACGCCAAACAGCCCGGAAAGAATTTCCGGCCGCAGCATCTGCTGTTTGGGGCCATCGCAGAACACCCGGCCTTCGCGAATCAGAATCACCCGCTCAATTTCCGGGACGATGTCCGGCAGGTGATGCGTCACCATAATGAGGCTGATTCCATTGGCCGCCAGTTTGCGGAAAATCCCGCGTAGTTCCCAGTGTGCCCGCAGGTCCAGGCTGTTGGCCGGCTCGTCCAGGACCAGTGCCTGCGGGCCATGCACCAGGGCTCGCGCGATCAGGAACCGCCGCGCCTCCCCCGACGACATTTCGTCGGTGTTGCGCTCCGCCAGATGGCTGATTTCCAGTAGCTCCATCACGTCGCGCGCTTTCTGCTCCATCTCCCCGGTCACCTGATGGTTGGGCCAGATCCCCACGCTGCCGAAAAATCCGGATAATACAATCTCATAGCCGGAATAATCGCGGGTGCACATCGCCGTCCAGTCATTGGAGACGATGCCCAGATGATTGCGCAGGTCGAACAGATTCCAGCGGTCCCGCCCCAGGATTTCCAGGGACCAGGGTTCTTGCTTTAGCAGCGGATAAAGTTCCCGCGAAATGACCTTGATGAAAGTCGATTTACCCGATCCATTAGGACCCAGTAAAGCCACGTGCTCGCCTTGCGCGATCGAAAGGCTCACATCGTGCAGGACTACGCGGCTGCCGCGCTGGATACTAACATTTTCAAAGTGAATGAGAGGCACCGTCATTTCCGAGTCACCCGCCAAAAGTTACTATATTTCTGTCTTGACCAAAACTGTATCTATCATTACTATTGTACTGTGAGTTACAAAGGGTGGATTTAGCCTCCCCGGCTTTTCCGCTTTGCTTCAAATCGCCCGGTAACTGACAGCCACACAACCGAAAAGGAGTGTAATTATATGAATCGAGCAAAGTGGCTCGTAGTATCTCTGTGCGCCTGCGCGCCCATTGTTTCCGCCCAAACCGCGAAGATTACTTATGAGGGATTTAATTCCCTGACGGATGAGTTTACTCAAAAATTCCCCAT
>DATBID010000359.1:0-13927 GCA_036557125.1 Bryobacteraceae bacterium
ACTTAATCGATAACTTTAATACTCAGGAAGGGAGCCAGTGGGACGGCTTGGGCCATGTGGGCCATGTGCGCACCGAGAAGTTTTATAACGGAGTGACGGTCGCCGATATTCGCGAAGACGCTAACCGTAAACTGAGCATCCATCAATGGGCCGGCAAGTTCGTGGGACGGGGCGTGCTGATCGACGCCTTTCGCTTCCGGCAGTCGCAGGGGAAACCGGTGCGGCCGCTCGAACGCGATGCGTATTCACTCGACGACCTGGTGGGGGCGCTCGCGGCTCAGGGGACGCCGCTTCCCCATGGTTCGGTCCTGCTGGTGCGCACCGGCTGGATGGAAGCTTACGAGAGAGCGACACCCGAGGAGAAAGCTCCATTGGCGCAGTTCGACAAAATCAAATGCACCGGCATTGAGCCGAGCCGCGAACTGGCCGCATGGCTGTGGAACAACCGCGTGGCGGCTATCGCGACGGATTCGCCGGGCGTCGAACCGCTGCCTATGAACCTGGGCGACGAAGGCTTGTTGCATTACCGCGCGCTGCCGATGCTGGGCCTGCCGCTCGGAGAACTGTTTGCGCTGGCGCCTTTGGCGGAAGATTGCGCGCGCGACAGGCATTACGAATTCATGCTGGTTTCAGCGCCTCTGACCCTGGAGGGCGGCATCGCTTCGCCGCCCAATGCGGTAGCTATAAAGTAAATAGCGGCGCTAGAATCGGTTCATGGATCGCGCCGTCCAGCCCACCAGTATCGAAACGGTCGCGATTCCCCTCACCAGCACTCCGATATCCTCTACTTCTTCTACCGCCGAGGAAGGCCGTTTCGTTCCCGGCACGCTGCTGGGCGGGCGCTATCGTATCATCGCTTTGTTGGGCCGCGGCGGAATGGGAGAGGTGTATCGCGCCACCGATTTGATGCTGGGCCAATCGGTCGCATTGAAGTTCCTCCCCGAAGAAGCCGCCCGAGACCAGCGCCTCCTGGAACGCTTCCACGGCGAAGTGCGCATCGCGCGCCAGGTGTCGCATCCCAATGTTTGCCGCGTCTACGATATCGGCGAGTACGCGGGCATGCCGTTCCTATCGATGGAGTATGTGGATGGCGAAGACTTGGCGAGCCTGCTCACGCGCATCGGCCGCCTACCCGCCAATAAAGCGCTCGAAACGGCGCGCAAAATCTGTGCGGGCCTGGCCGCTGCTCACGATCGCGGGATCATCCACAGAGACTTGAAGCCGGCTAATATCATGATCAATAAACGCGGCGACGTGGTGATCATGGATTTTGGCCTGGCCGCAATCGCGGGTGAGCTTTCCGGGGCGGAAGCGCGCAACGGCACGCCGGCCTACATGTCGCCCGAGCAGCTCAAAGGCTCCGAAGTCACGGCACGCAGCGACATTTACGCGCTTGGCTTAGTGCTCTACGAGCTGTTCACGGGGCGGCGGCCATACGACGGCACAACTCTGAAGAAGCTTCTGGAGCAGCAGGAAGCGGCGCAGTTAACCAGCATGGTGTCGCTCGCCACGGATATCGACGCTTCGGTTGAACCCTGCATTCGCCGCTGTCTCGATCCTGATCCTGCCAAGCGCCCTGCGAACGCGATTTCCGTAGCCGCGGCGCTTCCCGGCGGCGATCCGCTGGCGGCGGCACTGGCGGCCGGCGAAACGCCTTCTCCGGAACTGGTCGCGGCGGCGGGTGAAACCGAGGGTCTGCCGCTCAAGTACTCGGTTCCGTGCCTCGTCGCGGTAGTGCTCTGCCTGTTCGCCATTCCGCTGCTCCGCCAGGCGACGGACGCTCTGCAGCACACTCCGGTGACGTATCCACCACAAGTCCTCGCACAAAAGGCGCGAGAAATCGCTGCTTCCTTCGGCTATCCCCGCACACCCGCCGACTCCGCGGTGGATCTGCACGATCGCGCCGACCTCGTGGACTATCTGAAGACACTCCCCGAACCGCACAAATGGTCCGAGTGGCTGGCCGCGGAAGTTCCCGTCTTCGCAGAATACCGGGAAAGCTCGAAGCCGCTCTACGCCGAGCCGTTCGGGCAACTCACGCGCGATAATCCCGCACCGATCCAACCGGGGATGGCGGCGGAAAGCTTAGATGGCGCCGGCCGCCTGCACAACTTCGATGCCATCCCGTACGAAGGAGCTGGCGACCTTTCCCAGCCAGTAACTCCCGAAGCCGTTTTCCGCGCGGCCGGTCTCAACATCGCGTCTTTCACCGAGATTACCCCGTCAGCTATCCCCCGCGACCCCACCGATCAGCTCCGCGCCTGGAAAGGTCCTCATCCGGTCTTGCCGAATACGCAATTGAGCGTCGAAATCGGCTCGTGGAAAGGGCGGATTACCAGCGTCAGAATTCTTGCTCCGTGGGATAAACCAAATTCCAGCTCGAATGCTCCGCCGGATCTCGCGGGGAGGGCCGCGATATATGGAATATTTCTTTGGCTGTTGTTTGCCATCTTTCTCGCCCGGCGCAACTGGAAACTCGGCCGCGCCGATCGCAAAGGCGCGCTGCGGATTTCCGCCGCGCGGTTTCTTCTGGCCGGCGTTGCCTGGATAGGCGCCGTTCACGCCGTGCCCGATGTCCGCACGCTCTACCTGCTGTTCCAAGCAACCGGTGAATGGGCGCTCGGCGCCGCTGTGCTGTGGATTTTATATGTCGCGCTCGAACCCGAAATCCGCGCGCGCTGGCCGCATTCCATCGTCACCTGGAACCGGTTGCTGGCCGGGCGCTGGAAGGACCCTCAGGTATGCGCTCATATTCTGGTCGGAGGGGCCGTCGGAATCGTCGCTTGGATGGGCATCGAGCTGATCGACAAGTGGTTCGTTGCGCGTCAACTGGACACCTGGGGCGGCAGCGGCCTGGACATTGCCTTGGGTACCCGGCAATGGATCGGCGGCCACGCCAACACACTTGCCAACCTGCTCATTTCCACCTTCGCCTTGTTTTTGATCGTTTTCGGAATCAAACTCCTGGTGAAGAAGCATCTGTTAGCCGCGGTCCTGGCTGCGGCCGTCGCGGTCTTTTTCAACTTCGGGGACCGGCCCAACCAGGCTTTCCAACACTGGCAGCTAGTCGCCGCTTACTTGGCCCTTTTTTCCTTGCTGATTTTCGTGCTCGTGCGGCTGGGCCTGGTGGCCTTTTGTGCGACCGCCTTTTTCGCGAACACCGCCAATGACGTCATCGTCGGCGCCGATTGGAGCACCTGGTACGCCTCGTACGGCCTCGCAACCCTCGCCCTGCTCCTCGCAGTCGCTCTGTTCGCTTTCTGGCGCTCGCTCGGTTCGCGCGAGTTACTCGGCATAGAGCCGCGCGTATAGCTATTCGAACAGCACCCCCCGGCCAAGTAGGTTCTGTGGATCAAGCCGCCGCTTCACCGCTCGCATCGCCTCAATGTCTTCCGTGGCATATTGCAGTTTCAGTAGATGGGCTTTGCGTTTGCCCAGGCCATGCTCGGCGGAAACGGTGCCGCCCAGTTCCACGGCCTTGCCCGCGAACTCCAGGATCAAATCCGTAGCGTGTTGCGGATTTTGCGGGGACGAAAAAATGTTCACGTGCAGGTGCGCATCGCCAATGTGGCCGAAAATTACGTGCCGGTCCGGGAACTCCTGTTCCAGCCGTTGCCGGTAATAGGCCAGCATTTCGCGATTGCGCGCGAGCGGCACCGCGTAATCGGTATTCATTTTCAGCACGCCGCTGCGGCGGACGGTATCGTTCACTAATTCGGGCAGCGAATGACGGAAGTGGCGGAAACGTTCTCGGTCGGCGGCGGAAAGGGCAAACCACGAATCCTCCGCCAGCGCGCCGGCATGTTCGATCCGCTCCGTCCAGGCATCGATTTCGGGGTCTTCATCCGATTCCGATTCCTGATCGAACAAAATCGCCGCGCAGGCAGCATTCGGAATCTCGGGAAAACGGGAGCGCAGCAAAGCGAGCGAGGGGGCATCGAAGTATTCCAGCATGCGGACTGGAGCGGAACTGCGCCACTGGTCGACCGCGGCCAGCGCGGCATCATCGTGCGGAAAGAAAATGACGCCGGCGAGTACGGCCCGGGGAGCAGGCAACAGGCGCAGGCGCGCTTCGGTGACCACGCCCAGCGTGCCTTCTGAACCGGCGAACAGGTCAATCCAGTCCATGCCGGGACGCAGCAGATAGCCAGCGGTATTCTTGGTGACCGCCGGGAGTGGGATGGCGGGGCAATCGAAATCGATCGCATCGCCGCAGCCAAGATCCAGTACGCGGCCATCCGCTAGCACAACGCGCAGCCGCTCGATCCAACGGCGCGTCGCGCCGTACTTAAAGCTGCGCGAGCCGCAGGCGTTCGTGGCGATGGTTCCGCCAATCGAAGCGCCGGTTTCGGTGGGATCGGGGGGATAAAGTTGGCCGCTCGATTGCGCAGCGGAATGCAGATCTCGGAGCAGTACGCCCGCGGCAGCAATAGCAGAACCGCGCTGGACTTCGAGGCGCGTCAATTTTTCGAGCGAGATGACCCAGCCTCCCAGCGGAACCCGCCCGCCGGTAACGCCCGTGCCCGCGCCGGCGATAGTGACGGGCACGCCGCTTGACGCGGCTTCGCGCAATGCCGCGGCAACGCCGGCTTCATCGGAGGGAGCGATCACGCGCTCGGCGTGGCCGCGGAAGCCGGAGGCATCTTCGAGGTAGACGGGATTCACGCCGACTGTCTCGGGCATCAGGAGAGTATCCGCTGATAATTCTGCGCAGCGTGGATGACACGCGCTATTTCAACGCCATCGGCTAAGGGACGATAAATTATTAAATAATTACGGAATCCGGGAACAGGCCAGATTCGAACGCCCGCGAATTTACCCTTCCGAATCCTCACGGGAGCTCCAATTTCGGGCATTCTCGAAAGCTGCTGGTAACCCTCATTTACGGCTGTCATGAACCGGTTAGCAACGGTTACACCTCCGTGCTCCGCCAGATACACGGCACGAGCGACAACGTCGCGTTTGGCGGTCTCTCTTCGGACGATGCGCGCCATCCGCTAGGGTTGTTTCGGGGCCTGAATACGCTCCATGACTTCTTTTCGAATGTCTTCCCAATCCTGTTCCGTGACTTCTACAGGGGGACCACTGTCCTCGGCTTCTTCGAGGAGCATTTCCAAATGGGTGTAGAAGCGCTCATCAACTGGCAGCGGCTCGCCCCGGTTCACCCGCTCCATAACGGCCCGATCCTCATCGCGCTCTTTCAGTAGCTGCAAAGCGGTGCTCACGACCTCGTCGGCAGAGCGGTATTCGCCGGTGCGAAGCTTCTCGTTAACGAGTTGCTCGAATTCAGGAGAGAGGGTGACGTCCATAGCCACGATCTCATTTTACCAATCCCGGCTTGCTCGCCTCGGGGCGCAGCAAATGGTCCCGGCGCTGAGCCGCCTATTGCCGGAAAATCTCGTCCCGAGTCAGTTCCAGGCGCGGGTTGCTGGTGGCTAAGACGCCATCGTGAACCTCGCTCAGAATGCCGCGCGCGTACGCCGAGATTCTTTGGCGGCGGGGATCAATGAGCCAGATATTCGGAACGCCTTTCTGATCGTATTCCTCGAGCTTCTCTAGCATCGCGCTCATTTCGTCATCCGCGGAGAGGATCTCGATGGCGACGAAGGCCGCATCCACCAGATAACGTGTGAGCGGCGCCTGGAGCGGGACCGAGATGTCCGGCAGACGGTAGCGAGTTTCCCTTGTCTGCGACCGCAGTTCAGGAACTACATAGATTCGCGGATACTTTGTACGCAGCGCCAAAATGCAGTTGCTCTGAATCAAACTGTGTAACCAATCTCCCACATTGCGCTCCACGAGGACACCATCCACGTACTCCATGTCCGGATCGTAGCTGGTGCTCAGGTAATCTCCGACTGAGATTAGCGCTTCTACCGCCATTCCTATTACCTTACATCAATGCGGAGGCAGGCGCGTTTGGGTTCCGCGGCGCTCCTATATTTCCAAAATCACTGGCATAATCAGCGGCCTTCGCGAAGTCTCCTTCACAATGAACCGCTTCAGATCCGCGCGAATCTTTTCTTTCATCACGCCCCAGTCGCCTTTTTCTTCCTGGTTCGATCCTTCGAGCGTCTTGGCGACGATTTGCCGAGCGGTCTGCAGGAACTCCGAGCCATCTTCGGCCAGCGCGAAGCCGCGGCTGACGATTTCCGGCAAGGTTTCGACGCGGCCGGTGTGGCGGTTGATGGCGATGATCGGAAGCACGATGCCATCTTCGGAAAGGTGGCGGCGGTCGCGAATCACCATTTCCTGCACTACTTCATCTACCGAGCCGGAATCAATGCACACGCGGCCGACCGGCACGCGGCCGGCTTTGCGCGCGCCCTGGTGATCTACTTCGAGAATGTCGCCGGACTCCATGATGAAGGTATCTTTCAAGCCGGCGAAGCGCAGGTGCTCGGCCAAGCGCGCGTGTTTGGAAAGCTGGCGGAATTCGCCATGGATGGGCACGAAATAGCGGGGCCTGACCAGATTCAGCACCAGCTTCAGCTCCTCCACGCTGGCGTGCCCGGAAACGTGCAGCGGCGGGTTCATGGTTCCGTACATCACATCGGCGCCGCGGCGCGACATGTGGTCGATCATGCGGAAGATCGCCTTCTCGTTACCGGGAATGATGCGGGAGCTTAGCGCTACCGTGTCGCCGGCCTCGACGGACAAATGCTTGTGATTATCTACGGCCACGCGCGCCAGTGCGGACATCGGCTCGCCCTGGGTTCCGGAAATCAGGACGGCAACCTTCTCCGGGGCCGTGTCCATGGTGTCCTGCGGGCGCAGCAGAATGCCATCGGGAATATCGAGCAAGCCGAGAGAGTGGGCGATCTCCGTTACGGTCACCATGCTTCGGCCATAGACCGCCACGCGCCGGCCATACTCTTGCGCGAGGTCGAGCACGAGCTGGATGCGGTGAATGGAGGAGCTGAAACAGGAAACCACGATGCGCCGTTCCGCACGGGTGAAGACCTCTTCCATGCGCGGGCGCACGGCACGCTCCGATTCGGTGTAGCCGGGCCGGTCGGCGTTGGTCGAATCGGATAGCAGCAGCAGAACGCCGCGTTTGCCATAATCGGCCAGTGTGTGCAGGTCGAATAGCTCGTTATCGGTTGGGGTGGGATCGACTTTGAAATCGCCGGTGTGGATGACTACGCCGAGCGGCGTGCTAATCGCCAGAGCCACGGCGCTGACAATCGAGTGAGTCACATGGATGAACTCGATTTTGAACGGGCCAATATCCACCATCTGCTTGGAGCGGACGTGGATGAAGCGCGGCTCCTGCTCCAGGTCGTACTCTTCCAGGCGACGGTCCACGAGCGCCAGCGTGAAATCGGTGCCGTAAACCGGCACGTCGATCTCAGACAAGAAATACGGCACCGCGCCGATGTGGTCTTCGTGGCCATGCGTCAAAACCAGGCCCCGCACGAATTCCTGGTTTTCTTTGAGGTATGTGAGATCGGGCATGACCAAGTCGACGCCCAGTAGCTCGGCATCCGGGAACATCATCCCGGAATCGATCACGATGATGTCGTCGCCGTAGCGGAGAGCGGTCATATTCATGCCGAACTCTCCCAAGCCACCGAGGGGTACGATTTGCAGTTTGTGGTCGGTCATTTCGCTTTAACGGTATCCTGCGCTTGCAGTTCGGATCTGTGGAAAACCTGTGGGAAAAATCAACGCCGCCATGCGCCCCGGGGGCAGGCCGGTATTCCAGATGCCGGCTACGCTGCCAATTCCAGGCGAAATCCGCCCCACCCGCTCGCTGCAGAAAAACACCGGAGGAGCGCGCCGGAGCCATTTGGGGTTCATTAGAATCAGTGTAACACTCGTGTTTGCTATAAAATACAAATGCTCACCCCGAGGGGTGAGCATTTTGATCCCTGTTCTACCAGGGTGATGTTCAATGGGAGAATCAGTCTCGACGGTACGCAACCGCCAAAACTTTGTAGTTGGATCTTATTTCCCTACGGCCCGCAAGTCAAGAAAAAATTCCAGCGCCTCCGATTTCGCCCGTAAACCGCTCGTGGCAGGTAACTTGCGGATCGGCGCCTGGCCAAACGTTATGAACCCTCATCGGCCAAAATGCCCGGCCGTGCCCTGAGGATTTCTCTCCAAGCCTCAGAAAAACAGGGCGTTATTGGCCGACTATAGAGATGTCGAGCGTTGCTCGAGGTGGAGCAGGATCATAGGCTCGGCTTCCACGCCCTTACGGCGGCCGAACAACACTGCCCGGAATCCGCCGACGAAAAGGCCCGCAATCACGCAGAAAACGATCAGAATCCCCGCCAACGTAAAGATCGCCAGGAGCATGTTGCCAGGGTTGCCGACAGGTCCGGGGACTTCCTCATTCAAAGTGACTTGCACATCGTACCGCACTTGCGCCAGGAGGCGCTCGGCGGCATCGGCATCAGGGGGGGAAAGCAGCACGGCCACTAGCGGGCCGGTGCGCTTCACCACCGCCCCAGGGAGCTTCTCGAAATCCCCCAGCTTCTCGCTGGCAATCTGCGGGGTGGGGTAATTGAAAACCGCCAGCGCCATATTGCCTTTGGGCCCGCGGAAAATTCCGTACTGCGCTTCTGTGCCTAAATGAAACCCCGCCACCGACGGGGAAATCCCTGGATCGAACTTTGCCAGGCTAGCTGGTCCCAAAACATATCGCTCGCTGTTGGGAACCAGGCCCTGCGAAGGGAAAAATCCAATCCAGGTGGGCAACGGTGTGCCATCCACGTTGTGCCAACTACCGAATACCGGCATTAACTCGTCGGCAGTCGGCTTATACCCGTCAAAGGAGAGCAGATAATTCCCGTAGGCAACGATCAGCCCCTTCGGGGTTTCGGCTGCCAGGTCGCCGACCTTTAGAGGTATGGCATCGGCTGGGCGCAGCCATTGAAACGCCGCCATGGAGCCGGTGGTGTCTACGAACCGGTAAGCCGCGGCGGTGAAGTGTGCGTTTTCGTTCACATAGGCCGAACTCTCCGCTTCCTTCAATCCGTACTCATCCCATATGGCTTGGTCCGCGAGCTTGGGTACAGCGGTCGTGCTACGGTGGAACGGTCCCAGCATATCCGGCAAAATGGCAGCGGAAGAGAGCACTGGCAGAAGCAGCGCCAAAAAAAGCCTCATACATTCCATTAGACGCCTGAGCGGCCTCGGACTGCTACTGATTTTGTTTTTGAAGCTGGCGGTTCACCTCTACGCCGGGCGGCATTACGGATATTTTCGCGATGAGCTTTATTATCTGGCGTGTAGTCATCATCTCGCTTGGGGCTACGTGGATCAGCCCCCGTTGATAGCGGCAATCGCGTGGCTGGTTCGTACGTTGCTGGGTCAAGGCCTGGCCGCGATTCGTTTTTTGCCGGCATTGGCTGGGGCCGCGGAAGTTGGCCTCGCCGCGCTGATCGCTCGCGAACTCGGCGCCCGCAGGTTCGGCCAAGTGCTAGCGGCGCTCTGTGTGCTCATCGCTCCGGGTATCCTGGGCACGAATAATCTGTTCACCATGAACGCGTTCGAGCCGCTGTTCTGGATGGGCTGCGCGTGGATTCTGATTCGCATCATCAAAACCGGAAACGGCCGGCTGTGGGTGTGGTTCGGCATGATTGCGGGATTGGGCCTGGAAAACAAGCACTCCATGCTGATGTTTGGAGCGGGAATAGTTTTGGGCCTTTTGTTGACACCGCAGCGCCGCTGGCTGGTAAACCGCTGGTTCTGGATCGGCGGAGCGATCGCTTTCCTCATCTTCCTGCCCAACCTGCTTTGGAATATCCAGCATCATTTTCCGTTCCTGGAATTGCAGGCCAACATCCGGCGCAACGGCCGCGATACGCCGCTCGGCCCGCTGGCGTTCTTCGGCCAGGAAATCGCCACCATGAACCCGCTGACCCTGCCGGTCTGGCTAGCTGGCCTCTGGTTCTTTTTCGGCACGAGAACCGGTAAACCGTTTCGCGCGCTCGGTTGGGCGTGGGTGGTCACCGTGCTGGTGATTGCGACTCTGAGCCCGCGTGTCTACTACCTCTATCCGGCCTTCCCTTTGCTATTCGGAGCGGGCGCCGTGATGTGGGACCGCTGGCTCGAAGTCCGTGCTGGCTGGCTCAAGTTGGCTTGGCCCGCGGTAATGATCGCCACGGGCGCGCTGTTCGCCCCCATGGCCATTCCGGTGCTTCCCCCGGAAACTTATCTCCACTACACCCAGGCACTCCACCTCCGCCAACCCGCAATTGAAACCCACAAGCTCGGACTTCTGCCGCAGATCTTCGCCGACCAGTTCGGCTGGCCGGAAATGGCCGCGGACGTGGCGCGGGTTTACAACGGCTTGCCCGCGGAAGTGCGGAGCAAGACCGCAATCTTCGGCCAAAATTATGGAGAAGCCGGAGCCATCGACTTTTTCGGCCCTCAGTACGGCTTGCCGCCGGCGATCAGCGGGCACCAAAGCTATTTCCTCTGGGGACCACGCCAGTACACGGGCGAAAGCATGATCGTGATGGCCGATCGGCAGGATGTCCTCGAACGCCTCTTCGCTAGCGTGCAAAAGATGGCGCGAGTGGAGCATCCTTACTCCATGCCCTACGAGCACTTTGACGTTTTCTATTGCCGCGGCTTGAAGCAGCCGCTGCGGGATCTCTGGCCGCGGTTGAAGAACTGGGACTGAGCTTGCTCCTTATGTTTTGCGTCTGCCGGCGATATAATGCGGTCGCATGACAAAAGAAGAGATCATTCTGGCGCAAAAGGAATTTCTGTTTCCGGCGGTATTTCACTACTACGAAAAACCGCTGGTGATTACGCGCGCCAAGAATCAGTACGCCTGGGATGCCGATGGCAAACAGTACCTGGACTTCTTCGGCGGCATCGTCACGGTAAGCGTGGGGCACTGCAATGATGCGGTGAATGAGAAGGTACACCGGCAGGTGGATACCTTGCAGCACGTTTCCACGGTATTCGCGAACGAGCCGCAGGTCGCGCTGGCGAAGAAGATCGCCTCAATCACGCCCGGCGGGCGCCTGACCAAATCGTTCTTCACCAACAGCGGCACCGAAGCCAACGAAACCGCCATCCTGGCTGCGCGCTGCTACACAGGCAACACGGAAATGGTGGCGCTGCGGCACTCCTATCACGGACGCAGCGGCATGGCGATGACGCTTAGCGGCCAGGGAGCATGGCGGCTGGGCCTTCCCGGCGCTGGAGTGGTACATGCCCACAACGCATATTGCTATCGCTGCCCTTTTGGCCTCACATATCCAGCGTGCGAAGTG
Organism: Bryobacteraceae bacterium; assembly: GCA_036557125.1. Taxonomy (GTDB): domain Bacteria; phylum Acidobacteriota; class Terriglobia; order Bryobacterales; family Bryobacteraceae; genus PSRJ01. The sequence goes on from DATBID010000359.1 coordinate 11,241, forward strand.
AAATGCGCCGAGGACATGGAAGAGCTGATTCGAACCACCACCACGGGCCGGATCGCCGGATTCATCGCCGAACCGATACAGGGAGTAGGCGGGTTTATTACGCCTCCCCAGGAATACTTCGGCATCGTGGAACGGATTGTGCGCAATCACGGCGGCATCTTTATCAGCGACGAAGTGCAGACCGGCTGGGGACGCACGGGCAACAAGTGGTTCGGCATCGAGCAGTACGGGGTCACTCCGGACGTCATCACTTCGGCGAAAGGGCTAGCGAACGGCAGCCCGATTGGCTTGACCGTAGCTCGGGCGGAGGTTGCCGATTCGGTTCGCGGCCTGACCATTTCCACATTCGGCGGAAACCCGGTAACCGCCACTGCCGCCAAGGCTGTAATCGACTTTATTGAAGAGCACCAGCTTGCCGCCAATTGCGCGGAGACCGGCGCTTATCTGCGCGCGGGGCTGGAGGATTTGCAACAAAAGCACGAGATGATTGGTGATGTGCGCGGTATGGGGCTTCTACAAGCCATCGAGATGGTGGAGGACCGGAAATCCAAATCGCCGGCCGGCGCCGCAACCGCTCTGGTGATGGAGGCCGCGCGCGAAAACGGGTTATTGATTGGCAAAGGTGGTATGTGGGGCAACGTGCTGCGCCTGTCACCGCCGATGAATATCGGCCGCACAGACGTGGACGAATTTCTCAAACTGCTGGACCGGAGTTTCGCGGCTTGCGCGAGCGCCATGGCCGGCGCGGCCCAGTGAAGTTCTAGTACCATCTAAAACGAATAGTTCTGTACTTAAAGGCACTTTTGGATTACGATTGTTTTGCGGTCCTGCGCACGCTCCGGTTCTTGCTCCCTCTCGCGATTTCATTTTCCAGCGGGACCGCTTTGTTCGTGCCGACGGGCAGCCCTATTTCGGCTGGCTTTGATCGATGGGCACCGTATAGCGCCTCCCCAATAACCAATCCAGGGCTTCCGCAAGTTCAGTAAAGATCTCCAGTGTCATGCCTTGCAGGTCGAGATAAATGCCCGCCATTCTCGCCATTCCGTATTGATGCACCGCGGAGCTAACGACAATCGCGCAACGGGGCGACAAACCTTTGGCGAGCAAGGAAGCCATCCATACGGAACGGCCGCGAAATTCCTCAGAGGAGCGGCGAGTGGTCGACTGCCGCGCATCTATCAACAGTGATGTGCCGCGCCGGAACCGCGGGTCTTCGATTGCGGTATTGACGGCGTCCACCGGCTCTTCGAATGTATACTCGCCCACGAGGGTCAGCACAAGGATGGAGTCCTGAAATGTCCACGTGACTGGCATACCGGTGCGCCGATTCGGTAATTGAGGCCCGAAAAATCCGGAGTCTATACTGGTAACATTGATCGACACCTCAACGCAACCCTCACCTGCACGCGCCTCTGCCCTGCGGTTCATCATTTGTCTCGGCATCGTCAGTCTCTTCGCGGACATGACGTACGAAGGCGCGCGCAGCATCATCGGGCCGTTCCTCAGAGACTTGGGCGCCGACGCTTTCCAGGTTGCGATGATCGCGGGAGTGGGAGAAATGCTGGCTGCGAGCCTGCGTTTCTTTTCCGGAAGATTCGCCGACCGCACGCGCGCTTACTGGATCCTGACCTTTCTCGGTTATTCCATGAACGTCATCGCCGTGCCGGCTCTGGCACTGGTTCCCACGTGGCAGGTGGCCGCGGTGCTGATTATCGCCGAGCGAACGGGCAAGGCTCTCCGCGGACCCGCACGCGACGTGCTCCTTTCCGGTGCGACTCAGGAGATTGGCCACGGCTGGGGATTTGGCATTCACTCCATCATGGACCAGACCGGCGCGGTCATTGGTCCCCTGCTGATGGTGGCTGCGGTCGCGCGATCGCACCATTTTGGCCCAGGCTTTCTTTGGCTCGCGTTCCCGGCTGTTGGGACGATGATCGCATTGTTGTTGGCTCGCCTACTCAATCCGGAGCGAGCACGACCCGCGAGAGCCCCGGGCGTGCAGGTGCTGCCCCGCGTATTCTGGCTGTACGTTGCCGCCGCCGGATCGCTCGCCTGCGGAATGGTCGATTTTCCGCTTTTGGCGTTTCACTTTGAGGGCGCCCGTGTAGCTACGCCGATCGAAATCCCACTGCTGTACGCCGCCGCCATGGGTGTGAATGGGCTTACTGCGCTAATTTTTGGCAGGCTGTTTGACCGCTTCGGACTGACTACACTCGTGTTCGGCATCCTCATTTCGCTTCTTTCGCTCCCCCTCGGGTTTCTTGGCGGTGGTGCGGCTGCCATTGCCGCGGTAGGCTGTTGGGCTACAGGTCTGGGAGCGCAGGACGCGTGCCTACGCTCGGGCATCGCGACGGTCGTATCGATGAACAAGCGCGGCGCGGCGTTCGGCGCGTTCAATGGCGTTTATGGTGCCGCGTGGTTCCTCGGCAGCATGGTGATGGGTTTACTCTACTCCCACTCACTTCCGCTGCTGGTCGCGTTCGGGGTTCTGTCGCAGCTTGCCGCCGCTGTGATGTTCTTCAACCTGCGCGGGAGGCTAATGCCGCAAGCCTGAGCGGAAGATAGCCGGTGCTATGCTTCGGTTAAGGGCCCGTAGCTCAGGTGGATAGAGCACCTGCCTTCTAAGCAGTCCCGTTTATTCCAAAGGCTCTCTAGATTTATCGCCTTTCGCAGGTTTTCAACAACTT
>DATBID010000360.1:0-6004 GCA_036557125.1 Bryobacteraceae bacterium
GGCCTATCTGCCGAAGGAAAGGATCTTGATCAATGCAGACCTCTATTCGCCGCCGGCTCAAGGCACTTTGCCGGCCGCAACGGCGGGGATGCGGACGCTGTATCAAAATGTCTTGAAGCAGAAGCTGGACGTGGAGCGGCACGTGCCTATTCACGGACGTGTCGGTAGCAATGATGAGTTTTTGAAAATTGTGAGCCAGGCCGGCGCCCAAAACGCTGATCTCAAGGAAGGCTATGGACATCTCGAAAATTACTTGTGCTATTTTGGCCCTGGCCCTCATGAGCGTTTCCGATGCGCGGCCGGCGCCAGATTCAATCGAAGGTCACCTTGCGTCTGGTAAAAACGCAACTGGGGGACGCGACGATACCCCTGATTTCTATGGTTTGGTCACGGCACTCTGTGTTGCTCCGTAGACGGCCCATGCGCGGCTGGATGCTCCGACGCCAAGGATGAACCCCAATCGGCAAGCACATACCTCGAACCTAAGCAGGCTTTCGACGATCTCTATTGGATGGGCACCCCTTCTCGCTCCACGTGGGCCCTGGGTCTCAAGCTTGGCTGTGTCTCATTTTGCGGGGCGGGTCAAACGGTAACCAGTGTCTTAACTGGTTGTCTCGCCTCAGGGAGCCACCCCACCGCGCAGCCACATGCGCGGCGAGATCGATCATTTCTTTCCCCTTTGCGCCGGCGGAAGTAACGACATCACCAACCTGTGGTTCCAGCCAGAAAATAACGTCTGGAACGGCAAAAACTACGGCTTCCGTGAGAAGGACGACCTTGAAGCGTGGATCTGCCAACAAAATCAAAACTGGCACGCTCGACGCGAGAAGCGCATTTGACCGACTGACCACGGACGGGTCAAGCTCTACGATGAGGTGAAGCCGGGACATCAAAGCGAGCGCGTTGAATAGAGCATTCAGGCTTAGCCGATCGACCGCTTCGTTTCCTATCCCGCGGCGGAGGGTAGCGCTTCGTAAGAATGGCATTCGTAAATGCCAGCGTCACTGAGCTTCGACGAGTATTCAGATCCGTCACATCGCCGGAATACGCATCCCGAACCCTGTCCGCAGCGCCTCTTTCCCAGAGAGCAGGCCGCCTAAAGTCCCGCCCGCCAAACCTGCTATCCTTTAGAACCAAATCGGACGGGTACTCGTATAGGAGGATATGATGACCTGGAGCAAGCTGACCCTTTTCGCTGCTGCCGCCTTAGGCGCTAGCGCCCCTGCTTTCGCCGCCATCGAATTTCATAAAGATATCGAGCCGCTGCTACAGGCGCATTGCCAGACTTGTCACCGGCCGGGTGAGATCGGTCCCATGGCGCTGTTTACGTACGAGGACACGCGGAAATGGGCCAAAGCCATCCGCCAAGCGGTCCTCACCCGCAAGATGCCGCCGTGGTTCGCCGATAAGGCGCAGCACTATGCGAATGACGTATCGCTGTCGGATGCAGAGATTGCGATCTTCCGCGACTGGGTGGATGCGGGCGCACCCGAGGGAGATCCCAAGCTGGCTCCGCCGCCGCGCACCTTTGTCGACGGTTGGAACATCGGTAAGCCCGACATGATCATCGAAATGCCCGCCGCATACGAAATTCCGGCGCGCGGAACCATCGAGTACACCTATATCGTGATGCCGACCAACTTCAAGGAGGATGTGTGGGTTCAGGCGCTCGAAGTCCGGCCGCAGGATCGCGCGCATGTGCATCACATCGTGCTGTTCGAACGTCAGGCCGGATCGAAATGGCTCCGCGAGTACCCAATGAATGTCCCCTTTGACCTGCCCCCGTTGTCTCTACCAATCATAATTACGAAATCCCCGCATTGGGCAGAGACCTGTCCGCCTCAGGCAATCCGCAATTCGAGGCGGAGGCCAAGACGGCCGGTGTAGAGTCCGGGGTTGGAACCTGCCCGCCGGCCGCCTTGGCCGGAGCTTCGAATTGCGCCGCGAACTCCGCCGGGGTCCGGTACCCCAATGCGCTGTGCGGGCGAAACTGATTGTAGTCTTCCTTCCATGCGCCGATCTTGCGGCGCGCGTCTTGCACATTCTGGAACCAGTGGGCGTTCAGGCATTCGTCCCGGAAGCGCCCGTTAAAACTCTCGTTATTCCCGTTCTGGGTGGGCTTGCCCGGCTGGATAGTGCACCACTTCAATCCCTCTTTGCTCACACCACGCATGGAAATGACGGCTGCGGAACTCCGGGCCGTTGTCGGTCCGGATCCGCGCCGGATATCCCTGTTGGGCCCCCAGCTCGTACGTTCATGTTAGGAGCGATATAGGAAGAAAACGCGACCGCTCCGGTCGCCACGACGCCCCCCAGATGCGCAAGCCCACTGCGAGGCGCGAGACCTCGGAATTCCCGTGCTCCTTCCAGATAGAGAATCGCCGCCAAGGCGATCCCGGCGTTGGCGCTTACCTCGTTGATCCAGATCGGCGCGGACCGCAAACTCAGGAGAAATAACGACAGCACCAGCAACAGGCCGGCTACGGTCCAACGGCGGGAACCGGGATGAGTGCGCCGGGCCCACCGGATTGCCATCGCGAGCACGGTGAACCCTAGCGTCAGCCACATGATCACGGTGATCGCAGTGCCCAGATTCGGCTGCATTGCGCCCCATTATAGTCCTGTAGCTCACCGCCTTCTCAGTTCGACCGATTAGCCAAATTTTCAGCGGACTGCAATCTTTTTCTCGTTGGTGGATGGCAGGAGAGGTCCTTTAGACTAGACGAATCTTATTTGCTCTTCGGCGGTTACCCCCAGACGATCCGGTCTTTCACGCTCTCCAGCCTTAGCCCTTAGCGGAATCTTCCGCGCGTGACACCTGCGGACTGCCGAGGTGCTCAATGCGGATTCAGCCGGGGGGGCTTTGATAACTGATTTCAGGCTCCTCCAAGCGTGTTCCGTAGCCAGCCCGCCGACAAAAATGGGCGTGAAAATACAAGGCTTTGCCTTGGACTTTCGAGGGTGCGAGACTTAGACAATGCGCGGGCGGAGGGGACAAATCGCTGTAGCCTCGGGAGCTGCTCTATTAATGGGCTACGCATCGACTCTTCGTGGAATGGTTGGGCAGTGGCAATCCGATGACGACATGGGACACGGCTTTCTGGTCCCGGTGGTAATCCTGTGGATCGTGTGGCGGGAAAGGGAGCGCTGGCGGAAGCTCCCGACCGATTCAAGTTGGTGGGGGTTCGCTCTGCTCGCGGCGGGCGCAGGCATGCACACGGTGGGCGCCATTGGAGCCGGACTCTTTGCCAGTTCACTCGGTTTCCTGCTTTCTCTTACCGGGACGGTTCTGTGCCTGGGAGGCTTCGGGTTGCTCCGCGCCTGGATGTTTCCGCTTTTGCTAACCCTGTTCATGCTTCCCAAGCTTGCGATCGTCTATAACCAGGCGACGCTTCCATTGCAGCTTCTGGCGAGCCGAATTGCCGCCACGATGCTGACTGTGACGGGCATCGGCGTGATCCGGGAAGGAAATATTCTCGACGTAGGCGGACATCGCGTCGCGGTTGCGGAGGCGTGCAATGGCATTCGGTTTCTACTGCCACTCGGTTTCCTGGCGGTGGTCTTCGCCTATGTGTCGGATCCAAAAGCTTGGATGAGACTGGCCATCTTGGCTGCGGTTATTCCAGTAGCCATAATCGCGAACGCCCTGCGCGTGGCGGTGGCTGCATGGCTTCCGGCATTCGATTCCGGAATGCCGCACGAGGCCGAGGGCGCCGTGATTTTCGTTTTGAGCCTATCGGCGCTGCCGCTGCTGCAACGCCTGTTTAACTCCGTCTATGCACGCGCGCACGCTTAGCCGTAGGGTAATTTTGCTGGTTCCGGTTTTCCTAGGCGCGCAGACCGCACTGGAGCGGTGGGGCGCGAGAGAGGAGCGGTTACCTCCTATGGCGGAGCTTTCTCAGTTTCCTGCCCTCGTCGGAAACTGGCAAAAGGCCGCCGAAGACCCTGTCGATCCCGAGACTCGCTCGGCCCTAGGAGCGGACCGCATCTTGAGTTGGACTTATTTTCAATCCAAGACCGGCTTTTACGGGAATCTCTTCGTCGGCTGGTTCCAGTCCCAGCGCGGCGGCTCCAGCCAGCCGCACTCGCCACAGGTGTGCATGCCCGGAAGCGGGTGGACAACGCTGGCGTCGAGAATTATTCCACTAAATACTATGGCGGAAACGATCCCCGTGAACCGGTATGTTGTCAGCAAGAATGGCGCGCGGGCGGTGACAATTTACTGGTACCAGACACCCCGGCGCGTTATCGCGAATGAATGGGCGGCTAAATTCTGGGTGTTGCCGGATGCGTTCCGCGACCGGAGAACAGACACCGCGTTGGTGCGTTTCTTCGTTTGGAATCTTGGCCGTTCCGATGAGGAAACGGCTGCGGCTGCGATGGACTTTTCGAGAAACGCTTATAACTCATTGCGGGAGATTCTGCCGCGTTGATCGAAGCCGTTTAACGCTGTACGGTGAACGGTTCCAATACCTCGGTCTTTCCCAAAGCAGCGATAGCGCGCCTTTATTCTCTCCCGTTTGTTTGATCATGAACGTCGCTACCGGCGATGCGAAGCGTTTGAAGATTCATCTTCGCGCGGCCGAAGTCCTGGCGGACGGCGTTGTGGTCGAACTGGCCTACTTGCTTGTTGACGATGAGCGTCCACTCTTCCTCGGTTGGAAGTCTATGCCGGAAACGCACAGAACTCCACAGTTTTCAAACCATAAGAAGCGTTCATGACCATCGATCTGAACGCCGGCGTGGTAGATAACATCTGCGGTCGTATGAGATACCCGGCTGCCTTCGAAGTTGAAAACTACGACACTTATCCGGCCGCCTAAGATGATTAGGAAAATTACGGAAAATTACGGCTTGACTGCGGGTGGGTTCTACAGTATAGTGTTCCCATCTCCTTAAGGTTACGTGCGGAATCTTAGGGAGAACACTCACTCACAGCGCGGAGGAATATCATGCGGCACTCGGCATTTGTCGCGTTATTGCTGTTTGCTTCAGGGGCGGCGATTGCCGGATCGATTTGCCCCGGAGCCACTTCGGGCACTACTTTTACGCATCCGCCCGATCCCACGGGAACGGGGTGCAACTTTGTGATCGCCATCAACGCAAATGGCACAACGACAATAACCAATCCCGATATCGTCGGCTTCAGCGGGGGTGACGCCATCGTTGGAATCGTAAATAATGGCGCCGTCCCGCTTCGTACCCTCACCCTGTTGGGTCAGGGCATTTTCGCATTCGACGGCAATGGAATCTGCACCTTCACGTTCAGCGGAAGCGGCTATTGTGCCGCAGGGCATTCAACCGATCCGTTCGATTACGAAGGACCTACCAGCAGCTTCTCCAACTTCAGCAGCCTAAACTCGGGAACGGTGTCGTTTAGCCCTGCCGTTCCCGCAGGAGGCGGAAGCACTTACCTTAGCATCGAAGGAGTACCGTCGAGGGTGGAAAGTCTTGCAACGAATGTCACGCCCAACATCCCACCCAACCCGCCGCCGACCACGCCCGCGCCAAGCACGCTCTTATCGCTGGGACTCGGACTGGCGCTGTTAGCAGGCTGGGCCTACCGCGCACAAATTCGCGAGCGGCTAACCCTCGGGCGTTAGGCCCACGTTCCGCGCGGTGGCGTTTTAAGGGTTCTGTTGCAAATAGCGAGAGCGGGAAGGCTACGATGTGCACTGCCGGGTGGGAGTTACGCGGCCACGCCGAAGATGGTGTGGATGAACTCGCGTTGCGCAACAGCATCCCCCTTAGCGACCCAGCGGACCTGACCTTTGCGGATTGCGTGCATCGCCTCGTAACCCTCGATCGTTCGGCAGGCTCCCTCCACCGATCTGAACCCGAGGCTCGCCGTAATCCGCTTCTTAATGAACCGATGGTCCTGCTCGATGATGTTGTTCAGATAGGGCGCCGTTCGGCAACGACAGCGTCGACTGAGTTCACCGGTCTGCTTCAACTCGGCGACTGCGCTGACATAAGCCGGATGCCCGTCGACGTTGATCACTCG
>DATBID010000361.1:0-12121 GCA_036557125.1 Bryobacteraceae bacterium
GAGGGGTTCGTAGTGTTCGGCAACGAGGCCTATCGGGGCAGCGGCGATCTTCTCGAAATCCCCGGCAATTTCCACCGGAGAGGCCGGGCGTCCGGAGATTTCCCACTGGAGGACGGCGGCATCGGCGGCAGTGGCCAGCGCATGCCCGATGCCGGCGGTGACGGCGCCGCCAGTGCAACGGTACATGTAGGGCACAAAGCCTTCAAAGCTTTTGAGCCGCTCCAAAATAGTCTGCTGATTCATGGCACACTCCAGCTAAACACACTGAACCCGAAAATGGGGCGCGGAAAGTCCGCAAATAAAGCGGAAGCCCTACTCTTGCAGTGAATTAGGAAATTCTTTGTGGCTGTGAACGGACCGCGCGTCTGTTCTACTTTTCCTCGGTAGCACGTTCGGCTTCCGCGGCCGCTTCCGGACCCGCGGCCCGGGCTTCATCCAGCAGGCGCTGTGCTTCGCGTACCCTGCCGCGAGGCACCAAAACCTGAAAGTAGAGCGGGAACGGACCGGCACGTTTCAGTACCGAGGGTATGCCATTCGAGTCCAAAACACCGCGAATCACATCCGCTTCGAGTTCGGCATCGACGGTCTGAGAATCGTAGAGTGGCACCATGTCGAGCGCGTGGGACATCAGAACCCGTTCGTCGTGATCGTGTTCATCTTCGTCGTGCTCGGGATCTTGCGCCATGCCTCAAGGATATCGCAGAATGTGGAAGGTGTAGCGTTCGGCCAGCCGGGACAGAAACGCGCACATCAGGGAGAAAATGGGATGCCCGTACCGGTTCCAGTGACAACAGATGATTCCCAAGGACGGGACAGCAGCACGTTCGCTTGGTTTGTGGCGGGGGCGATTATCGGGGCGGCGGTAGCTCTCGTATGCGCGCCGCGCAGTGGAAGGGACACGCGGCAGTTTCTTTCCGAGAAGGCTCAGGAGGGCAAGGAGCGCGTCTCGGAAGGGACTCGCGACGTGATCGACGCGGGCCGCGAGATGTTTGAGCGAGGGCGCAAGCTGGTGGAAGATGCCGCCGACCTGTTCGACCGCGGGCGGAGACTGATGCGAGGCGATGTCTAGAGGGCCGGCGCATGTCTGCACCGCAGCAACAGAAGGCGCAGAGAAGGTCATTGTCGGGGATTTTGAAGTCGCGCTGATTCGTCACTCGCTGCACTGGTGGGATGCGGGTACGTATTTCGGGGTGGTGCCGAAGACGCTCTGGGGCCAGAAGGTTCAGACTGACGAGTGGAACCGCATGCCATCCGCCTTCAATTGCTACCTGATCCGCACCGGGGAACACACCATCCTCGTAGAGACCAGCGGCGGGGACAAGCACGACGAGCGGGCGCGGGAGCGGATGAAGCTTCCGGACGAAGCGCTGGAGCCGCTGCCGGAAGCGATGGCGCGGCGTGGGTTCGATCCAGAGGCGGTCGATATTGTGATCAACAGCCACCTGCACTGGGACCACTGCGGCTGGAACATGATTGTTAAGGGCGGTGTGGCCAGGGCCGCTTTTCCGCGAGCGCGCTATTTTGCCTCGCGCGGCGAATGGGAGCACGCCCATGAACGGCTCGCCCGGGATGCTGTGAGCTACATCGATGCCAATTACGATCCGCTGGTGGAGAGCGGGCAGATGACGCTGCTCGCGGGCGATTGCGAAGTTGTGCCGGGCGTCTGGATGCGGCGCGCGCCCGGACACACCCGCAATATGGTGATTGTTACGGCGGAGAGCCGAGGGCGCACGTTCTGTTTTTTCTCGGACCTGGTGCCTACCAAGCATCATGTCCAGCCCACCTGGGTGATGGCCTTCGACCTGTATCCGCTCGAAAGCATCGAGAGCAAGTCCCAATGGCTGGGCGCCGCGGCAGAAGGCGATTGGGTCTGTGGGTTCTCGCATGAGTGCGAGGTTGCCTTCGCCCGGATAAGGGAACATCCCAAGACGCGTTTTGAGGCAGTGCCCTTAGAAAGCACTGGAGGCTGAATCATGATGAAAGCTATGGAGAACCCAGGGGAATTCCGCAATGAACCGTACACCGATTTCTCGGTGCCGGCGAATCGCGAGTCGATGCGGCAGGCGCTCGAACAGGTGCATTCGCAATTCGGGCGGGAATATCAACTGCGCATCGGCAGCGAGTGGATTGCCACGGGCGATTTGCTGCGCTCGCTGAATCCTTCGAACACGCAGGAGGCCGTGGGCCTTCACCACAAGGCTACGGCGGATCTGGCGCGGCGAGCTGTCGATTCCGCCTTCTCGTATTTTGCGCAGTGGAGCCGCACGCCCGCCCAGGAGCGGGTGAGGATGCTGCTCGATGCCGCCCGCATTCTGCGACGCCGCAAAATGGAGTTCGATGCCTGGATGGTGTACGAAGCGGGAAAGTCGTGGCCGGAGGCGGAAGCGGATGTCTCCGAAGCGATCGACTTCTGCGACTACTATGCACGCGAGATGCTGCGCCTGGCGGGTCCGCAAAAAGTGCTGCAGCTCGCAGGGGAAGACGACGAATTGCTCTACATCCCGCTCGGCGTAGGCATTGTGATTCCGCCATGGAACTTCCCGCTGGCGATTTTGGTTGGAATGACGGTAGCCGCACTGGTTACAGGGAACACGGTGGTGCTCAAGCCTTCTAGCGAGACCCCTACTATCGCCGCGAAGTTTGCCGAGGTTTTATTGGAGGCAGGCTTCCCGGAAGGCGCGTTCACACTGTTGACCGGCAGCGGAAGCGCGGTTGGAGATGTGCTGGTGGAGCATCCGAAGACGCGCTTTGTGGCCTTCACCGGCTCGCGGGATGTCGGGCTGCGGATCAATGAATTGGCGGCCAGAACGCAACCGGGACAGGTGTGGATTAAGCGCGTGATCGCGGAAATGGGCGGCAAAGACGCGATCGTTGTGGATGCCAACTGCGACTTGGATAAGGCCGTGGAAGGCGTGCTGGTGTCCGCATTCGGGTATCAGGGCCAGAAGTGCTCGGCCTGTTCGCGTGCCATCGTGGACGAGAAGGTGTACGAGGCGTTTCTTACGAAACTGGCGGAGCGGGCAAAGGGCATTCGGGTAGGGCCGACGGACGATCCGGGCAACTACATGGGACCGGTAATCAGCGCCGGAGCGCGGAAGACGATTCTGGAATACATCGAGACGGGCAAAAAAGAAGGACGGCTGATCGCTGGTGGTGAGCCGGTTTCCGGGGAGGGGTACTTCCTTCCGCCCACGATCATCGCCGATGTGGACTCCAAAGCCCGCATCTTCCAGGAAGAAATTTTCGGTCCGGTTCTGGCAGTGAGCAAAGCGAAGGGCTTCGAGCATGCGCTCGCGCTGGCCAACGATTCGCAATACGGGCTCACGGGCGCCGTGTACTCGAATGACCCCGAGCATCTGCGGCAGGCCCGGGAGCAGTTTCACGTCGGGAACCTGTACTTCAATCGCAAGTGCACGGGCGCCATGGTGGGGGCACATCCTTTCGGCGGGTTTAATATGTCGGGAACGGATTCGAAGGCGGGCGGCCCGGATTACCTGCTACTGTTCTTGCAGGCGAAATCGATTGCGCGGAAGGTGGGGTAGAGCCGTGCTGGCTGATGAACGGCATGGTAGGCTGGCAACATGAAGTTCCCAGACCGGATTGAATCCAGGGCTACGGTGATGATGGGCAAGCCCTGCGTGAAGGGCACTCGCATTCCGGTCTATCTCTTGCTCGAAAAGATGGCGGCTGGAGAGAGCTTCGAAAAATTGCTCAACGTGTATCCTCAACTCACCACCGAGGATCTGCGTGCCTGCCTTCAATATGCTGCGGCGCTGGCGGCCGATGAAATCGTGCTTTCCGAAGCGTGAGATTCCTGCTGGATGAGAACCTGTCGCCACGTCATGCCCAGACGGTTCGCGGCCTGGGCCAGGATGCCGTATCGGTGGTGGAAATCGGTCTCTCTGGAGCCGAGGACAAGGACGTAAGGGAGGCGGCCATCGCGCGGGAGCGAATCCTCGTCACGCTCGATGCGGAATTCGCTAACCTTCTCAGGTATCCACCGAGTGAAACACCCGGGGTCGTGCGGTTTCGCCTCCATCCTGCAACTGAGGAGGCGATCGACGCGATACTCCGAGAGGGTGACTCCCCACTTGGCCAACATTAACCTGCCTGGCAAACTCGCCGTTGTGGACGGGCGCAAGATCCGGGTCCGTGGCTAACTATCAAATATCATGGTGGACCTGGTGAGAATCGAAGAAAAGATCCGAAACGGAATCAATAAGTTACGTGTTTTCAATATTCCGGTTAAGCGAGAAATGCCAGAAATGCAGTTCCGTGGCACGTGTACGGCACACGGCACTCGGAATCCGATATAGCCGGGAAACTCTACCGGTGGATCAGCACGAGAAGCAGTGCGACGGCTATGACAGCGATGCCGAACCATGCGGCGCTACCCCAATGAGTGCTTCCGCGGCGCCGAGGATCTGGCGTGCTTTCGTAGCAGATTTTTTCGATAGCTTATGCCGGTACCGGGAACGCCAGCGCTGAAGTAGTTCCCGCCACGGGCATCACGCCCAACGTGGAATCCGCGGACACCGACAGACACACCGATGCCAGTCCTGGCGATATTCAGCCGGACACCGGGTAGAGTCTTAAAGGATCGATGGAATCGGAGCATAGAAATATAAAAGGGCCGGCGCCCAAATTTCGCCTGGCACACCGCATTTGGGCTAGTTGGCCTCCTTCTCGCGTAGGGCTTGGATATAGGAGTTGACTGCGCTCTTATAGAGCGGGTCGGGGGACTCAAGCCCCTTGGCGTCTGTGAAGCACCATTGACCTTCAAACCCCTGCCTGATGCAAGGCTTTACCCGAGCGACAGCCTCGGCTATTTCCTTCCGGGAGGCGGCGGGCTGCACATCCAAGTCGTCACTCACTATCTCAACTTTACGCTCGTGTCGGGTGTCTATACAGGTTGAACAGTTCGGCAGTGCTTCATACACGCACTCACTATACCCGTCTGCGCATACATGCCCGGTGGCCTTCTCCTCAAGGTCTCTAGCCTCCGCGCGCAGACGGGCTGCATAACCTTCCTCGCGCTCTATACGCTCGTACCGCAACTGGCGCAAGCGTTCCTCTGCCTGCTGAATCTCTACCTTGGCTGCTTGTGTGGCTGCTTCGTTTTCCTGCTGTACCTCGCGCTCCCTATCCCGGTTGCGGAGGCCAACCAGTGCTAGTGTTAGCCCCAGCGCGCCGAGTACCGCAACCACGGCTATGATTGGTTTTATGTTAGCTCTCCTCTAATGCCATCGAGACAGGCATGAAGGCCGCGGACGTCGGCAGCGAGCAATCTCCATCGCATGTCAACCAAGTGCCGATAGGCGGACGGGATTCTCAAAGAGCTTCTCCCATTCGGGTGCCGATGCCGCCGTTCACTCGTTCCTCGGCACTGGTTTCTCTGCCAACACCCAATCCAGCAGCCATTTGATAGCAGCCGTTGCCAGTTCCCGTGGCGCTCTGGGCAATGCGGCACGTGCGCCCGAAAGTCACGGGCTGAAAACTCGCGCTTAAACGATTACGCAAGCGCCACGGCCGCGGCATGCGAAACAGGTGAACCGGAGAAACGAAGTTCAGGCGTGCCGTCCGCAGTGCGGTGAACGGTAAACCTACCGCGGCATCCAGTACAAATACTGAACCCCGGACCCGACTTCGGAAGCCAATTCTCGTGCGGGACGGGATCATCACCGCAAAAGAAGCGGAAGCCGTACTGTTTGTCATCCTCATGAAACGGCGTGATCGGGCCGGTAGTTGGTCGATATGGCATATCCAGGGATTTTAGCTCGCCTCCAAGTCTGGCTCTGCCGCGTATCGCGTATTGCCAGTTTTTTGTTAACACCTGTCGGCAGTGGATACTCTTGAACTATATCTCACTGGGTTACAGTGCTATCCAGAAGACCGCGAAAACCCTCATTTGAAAGCCTCTGGAGCTTGCTGGCTACCCCTGACACCCACTTACGCACGCATTGGAGGTCAACCACGGTCTATGTTTCGGACCCCCAGAGATTGTATCCACCCCTACCGGGCGCCTCCCTTTTGGCACCGATAAGTCCCGTTGTCTGCTTCTCCTACACTATGGCTCTCGCTACCAGCCTTGCTTCCGAACCTGCCGTCCTCACAAGTCGTCTTGCTGTCATAGCATTGCTCGCATACTGCCTGATGGTGTCTGGATTCGAGAAGCGTTCCGTATCACCACAGCGCGGCTCGATATGATCCACCGCGGTACACGATTCCGTAATGGAGTTTCTCAGCACCTTCGCTAGGGACGTAAAGGTAGAGCTTCCCGCCATCATGCAACTGTATCGTGACACCCGCGATGCAGAGTTTGTTTTCGGCGAGGAGATTCTCAAGTACATCGAGCAGGTGGCAAAAACAGCGCATGAGTATCGTGTTGTGAACCTTGACAAGGCGATTATGTCCGGCGACGTGGCAAAGATTCAGCGGAGTAACGAACTGGAAGAGTGGCTCGTAAACCAAGTGTTCAAAGAGGCGAAGGAAAAATTCGGACGCTACTTGAAATTAACGGAACCGGAAGCGGATTAACCATATATGTTGACTCTTTGGCGGCGCCATTTAAAGACCTGTCCACATCGAAGCGAGGGCCGGCTTTACACCAAATGTTCTTGCCCGATCTGGTGTGATGGCGAAATCGACGGCAAGCGCGTTCGCAAGGCCATGGATACGCGCGATTGGGCGCGGGCGAGCCGGAACGTCGGAAAGTTCGAAGATCCAGCCTATGGACTTCGGGAGTGCGTACAGCCTGGCTGTACCGAGATGGTGAAATCCGGCCGATGCGAACGCCATACTCGTACGATTGGGCGAGCAATCACGGCATACCACGATGCCCATCAGGACGCGGCAGAGGCAACTAAGAGGCATCGCATCCGAACGCTCAAAGCGTTCGAGGAGTTTGCCGCGGGCCGCGATTTCCAGACCGTTGACGAGGTGGACCTCGAAGCCTTGAACGAATTTCGCACCATTCGCTCGGTATCCGCCCGCACTTGGACAAAGGAGCTTGGAACGATCCGACATTTCTTCCGCCATTGCCTCGATAACGAGTGGATCTTGCGGAGTTGGGCCGATAAGGTCTGGTGCCTAAGAACCTCAAGCCGGCCGAGCGCGACCCGTATTCGCTGAACGACATTACCAAAATCATTGCGGCGTGCGACGTAGTAGGCCCCGGGGCGTATGAGCGACTCCGGGCACGCGCAATGGTGCTCTTGCTCCGCTACACGGCTCTCAGTATCTCGGACGTGGCAACCCTCGAAAAGAACAGGATAAGGGGCGGCGAGATTTTGTTCGAACGACAAAAAACGGCAAACCAGTAAGGCTCCCGGTTCACCCGGACCTACACGCCGCGCTCGAAGTGTTGCCGGTACCTCGCGAAGCGGACGGGCCGGAGTGCCCTTACTTTTTCTGGAGTGGGCATGGATCGACGGATTCTTTCGTTCGTGACGCAAAGCGAACGCTTGCGGCCGTGTTTAGGATTTCCGGCGTACCAGGCGCGTGCTCACATCGGTTCCGCCATACGCTCGCTACCGAGGTTTTGGAGATGGGCGGAACATTCGAAGAGGCGGCGGATATCCTCGGCGATACCGAGGCCATCGTTCGCAACCATTACGCGAAGTGGAGCGCCGGCAGGCAAGCGCGAACTAGCAATTTACTGACGCGTCTTTGGCACGTATACGGCACACAGAAAATCCCGGACCCAGAACTTATTTAGAATGATATGGATACAGTGGTGGACCTGGTGAGATTCGAACTCACGACCTCTTCCATGCCATGGAAGCGCGCTCCCAACTGCGCCACAGGCCCGTGTGCGGTGTGCACTGCTAATATTAACATATAGGCGCGCGCGGACGTTTCAGCACGCGGGTCTGCCGGTTGCCTACAATTAAGAGTGAATGCCCCTACGGCGCATCCTCCCTGTTACACCCCTTCTTTGTCTCCTGGCACTGGGCCTTAGCTCATGCGTGGTGAAAAGGCGCCTCATTGTGCGCCAAGGCGCGGCCAACGGCCAGCCGATTTTGCAGGTTGCGAAGACCCAAGAACTGCTGGAAAAGATTTCCGAGGGATATAAAGGCATCCAAAGTTTCACCATGACGGTCGATATGACGCCCGCCCTGGGAACCGCGGAAAAGAACCACATCACCGAATACAAGGATGTGCGAGCCTACATCGTATTCCGGAGCCCGAACGATATCCGCATCATCGGGCTATATCCTGTAGTCCGGAACACGGCTTTCGACATGGTTTCGATCGGCGACAATTTCAAGTTGTACGTGCCCTCGCGGAACGAGTTCGTCCAGGGAACGAACACCATGACTGGCGAACCATCCAAAATCAAGCTGGAGAATCTGCGCCCGCAGCATTTTCTCGAAGCTCTCCTGGTTCGTCCCAGTTCTCCAAACGACAGGGTCTTTCTGGAAAATTTCACCGACGAAGAAAACGCCTGGTACATTCTCCATGAAGTCCGGGAAAACGGCTCAGGAACTCTCGACCTGCTGCGTGCCATCTGGTTTAACCGCGTCGATTTGCACATCGCGCGGCAAATGATTTTCGACAAAGCCGGCAATATCCTCACCGACGCCCGCTATTCCAATTGGGCCGTCTTCGATGACGTGCCGTTTCCCAAACACATCGAAATCGACCGCCCGCAGGACGAATACGCGGTGGTTATGGACGTGGTGAAAATGGATATCAACCAGAAGGTATCGGATGACAAGTTTGTGCTCAATCAACCGCCCGGATCGACGCTGCGCACGGTGGGACAGCCCGCGCCCGGCGATTCCGCGGCGCCCGTAACAGGTAAAGGAAGTTCCCGCTAAGTGATTTTCAAACTCGTTTGGGAAAACCTCAAACACAGGCCCTTGCGCAGCCTGCTCAGCTTTCTGCTGATCGCCGTGCCGGTGACGCTCATTCTTACGCTGGTCGGCCTCACCCACGGAATGATCGAAGATTTTCAGCACCGGCACTTGGGAAGCGGCGCTGATGTTATGGTGCGCCCAACTGGTGCGAGCGCCGCCCTGAGTTTCGGCGCAGCGAATCTTACCCAGCGTTTGGTCGATTTCCTCGCAAAGCAGCCACACGTCAGAACGGCTGTCGGTGTGCTCAACCACAATCTTGAGACCTTCCTGACGGTTACGGGAATCGACCTGCAGCCGTTCAGTGATATGAGCGGCGGCTTCATGTATCTGGAAGGGGGGCCGTTCCGCAAGCCAGACGATATGATCGTCGACCGCTACTATGCGGCGCAGCAGCACCTGCGCGTCGGCGATTCGATCATGCGTCTGAACCACACCTGGCACATCTGCGGCATCATTGAAAGCGGCAAGCTCTCGCACATCTTTGTAGAACTCCCGGTGCTGCAGGAATTGGATAGCGCGACCGGTAAGCTAAGCGAAATTTATCTCAAGCTAGATGACCCAGCAAACACCGATCTTACAATCGAGCAACTAAAGCAGCAGCTGCCCAATAACCCCATTTTGTCGCTGGAACAGTTCACCTCCATGATCAGCGTCGATAATGTCGGTGGACTGCGCCAGTTCACATGGGTAGTAATGGGGATCGGTGTGGTCATTGCCGCGGTCGTGGTGTGGATGTCGATGTACATGGCGGTGCTGATGCGCACGCGGGAAATCGGGATTTTAAAATCGCTCGGCAGCTCGAACGCGTTCATTCTGGGAATCGTGCTGCTCGAAGCGCTGCTGCTCGGCTTGGGGGGAACGCTGCTGGGCATCGCCATGAGCTTCGGCGCGCAGTGGGCCATCCGCACGTTGGTGCCGGCCTCGATTCAGATGGCGATTGTGCCAGAGTGGTGGCCCATTGCACTAGGCATCATGCTCGCGAGCGCGGCGCTGGGATCGCTGTATCCCGGGTTCCGCGCCGCTCATCACGACCCGATCGAGGCCCTCGCCTATGAATAACGGCAGCATCATCGAGGTCCGCAGCCTACACAAGGTCTATACGATGGGCAAAGTGGAGGTCCCGGCTCTACGTGGCATCGATCTGCATGTGGATCCGGGCGATTTCCTCAGCATCGTGGGGCCTTCCGGGTCCGGCAAATCCACCTTGTTTCATATTATCGGCGGCCTCACCTCGCCTACTTCCGGTACGGTGCGAGTGGCCGGGCATGACCTGATGTCCCTTTCCGAGAGCGGGCGCACCGATCTGCGCCGCCGTTCGGTCGGATTTGTCTTTCAGCGGTTCAATCTGCTGCCGAACCTCACAGCGCGCGATAACATTGCTGTGGCTCGCCACATCGCTGGAATGCCGCAAAAGCCCGATCCGCAATTCGAAGATCTCCTGCGTTTTTTGGGCATTGCTCATCGTCTGGACCATAAGCCAAACGCCCTCTCCGGAGGCGAGCAGCAGCGGGTGGCGATCGCCCGCGCCGTCGTAAACCATCCCGCCATTCTGTTGGCGGATGAACCCACCGGCAATCTGGATACGGAACACTCCCAAGCCGTGCTGGAGTTGCTGAAGAATCTCAACGAGCAATTCGGCCAGACCGTGCTCATGATCACGCACAATTCGGAGGCGGCCGAATACGGCCACCACACGGTTCACATGCGCGACGGCAGGGTGGTCGAAAGAATCAGCCGTGTACAGAAAACGCGATAGACGCGGAATGCCATGGGACAGAACTTCCGGTCGAAGAAGCTGAAGCTCAAAAAACATCACCGCTGGAAGGCCAGACCCGGCAATGTGATCTGCGTCATCGATCGCGGCGCCATTCGCTTCGATTACCCGGAAAGCTGGGATCTGACAGTGGACGAAGGGCAGATCAACATTCGAGACCGTCCCAAGCCGGACGATAACTGCGTGCTTTCCGTGTCGCGCATGCATCTTCCAGCGGAATTGGCCGATCAGGTTCCGCTGCGCGAACTGGTCGAGACGGCGCTGCAGGACGATCAGGGGGAGACGCTCGAACGCAAGCCGGCCGCAGAAATCGCTCGCGACGACGGCATCGAACTGGCATACATCGAAAGCCGGTACATCGAGAAGAACGAGCGGCGGGAAGCGTTCACGCGCCTCGCCGTAGCCAGAGGCTCTGGGGTCTATTGCCTGATTACATTCAGCTTTTGGACTGACGACCAGGCCAAATGCGATCCCGTCTGGGACGAAGCGCTGCGCTCGCTGACGCTCGGCGTCTATGCCGTGGACCCCACCGTAGGCCCGGTGGTGCAATAGGATTAAGCGGCCCGGCTGGGGAACTACCCACCGCAGCCGGCCATTGTTTCAGCCTCCCTCCGTCGCCCTGCAGGCTCGCTCGGCGAGTCAGTTCACTGCGAGGCATCAACGAATCGTGATAAAATCCTCAGCCGACGGCAACCCGAACAACTAAACGAAGAAGGGGGATCATCGAAGGGAGATCATCATGGCTGTTCTACAAAAGATCTTTGGGACAAGTATCGCGATCGCAGTCGCCCTGACAATCAGCGAGCCGTCCTCGGCCTTTGCACAAGCAGGAGGCTCTGCCCCTGCAGCGCCGGCTCAGGGTGGCCGGGGTGCAGGCGCCGGAGGTGGTGGACAAGCCGGCGGCCGCAGAGGTCGAGGCGGCGCGCCGCTGTACACCCCTGCACCCGGTGCGAAAGACCTGAAAGCAGTCCTTTTCAACTGGGCTTGGTATATGGGCATGCTCCGAAGCAGCGAGGAACGAGACCTGATCATGTCCCTCGAATACCAGGGCAAGGGCGCCATTCAAGTGGACGGGCAGCCCTGCAATGTAACAAAGTATCGAACCAGCATCAGCTACCAGACGTCAGGCGAACGGATTCAGTACACGGGCACTCGACCCAATGGCCAATCGTGCTCCAATATCGAAGTCCTCAGCGGAGCGTATGCCTGGGACGAAGACATTCCTGGCGCCGAACTCGTCCCCGGTAAAGGCAAGGCGACGCCGAAGCCCGCAACTGTAGAGGAACGGATGATTCGCCTGTGGGCAAGTCCGCAGGGTGCGTTCAAGGGCGCAATGGCGGGGATAAGTGATCCACCGGAAATGGCCCCCAGGCCGCAACGGGTACCTGCCGGCGTCTCGATGGCCGGGAAAACCTCCGTCGCGTGGGAAGACAATAAGCCCGTCGTGACGTTCCCGATTCCGGGCGTCCCCAATGCGATCGCAAGC
>DATBID010000362.1:0-5203 GCA_036557125.1 Bryobacteraceae bacterium
CGCCCCGGCTCCGATTTCATGGTGGATGTGCTGAAGTCGCTGGGCTTCGAATACGTTTGTGCCAATCCCGGGTCCAGCTTTCGCGCGCTGCATGAATCCGTGATCAATTACGGCGGAAACACCAGCCCGGAATTCCTCACCTGCTGCCACGAAGAGTCTTCCATTGCGATGGCGCACGGGTATGCCAAGATCGAAGGCAAGCCGCTGCTGGTCTTCGCGCACGGCACAGTGGGCCTGCAGCATGCGGCCATGGCAATTTATAACGCATACTGCGACCGAGTGCCGGTGTATGTCGTGGTGGGCAACTCGGTTGATGCTGTCGCCCGGCGCCCGGGAGTCGAGTGGGATCACAGCGTGCAGGACGCTGCCGCGCTCGTCCGCGATTTCGTGAAGTGGGACGACCTGCCGATCTCCCTCGAGCACTTCGCCGAATCCGCTGTGCGGGCCTACAAAATCGCCATGACTCCGCCGATGCTGCCTGTGCTCCTGGTAGCGGATAGCGATTTGCAGGAAAGGGCGGTACCGGAAGGCGCGCGGCTGCACATTCCCAAGCTCAGCCAGACCTCACCGCCGCAGGGCGATGTTTCAGCCGTGGCCGAGGCCGCGCGTCTGCTGGTTGCGGCGGACAACCCAGTGATCGTTGCCGATCGCGCCGCTCGCACCGCCGAAGGTATGCGACTCCTCATTGAGCTTGCGGAAACGCTCGAGGCGCCGGTGATCAATCAGGCCGGTCGAATGAATTTCCCCTCCCGCCATCCGCTGAACTTGACCGACAACAGCCGCTCTCTGATTGCCAATGCCGACGTAATCCTCGGTCTGGAGCTGACCGATTTCTGGGGCACGGTCAACAACTACCGCGATCAGCAGGAGCGCTCTTCGCGACCCATCACCCGCCAGGGCGCCAAACTCATCAGCATCACCGCAGGCGATCTGTATGTGAAAAGCAATTATCAGGATTTCCAGCGCTACCCCGAGGCCGATCTCGCCATCACTGGAGATGCCGAAGCCACTCTGCCATCGCTCATCGAAGCGGCGAAAAGGCTGCTCACCGCGGATCGCCGCCGGGCACTCGAAACGCGCGGAAAAAAGCTGGCCGCGGCCCACGAGGAGGCGGTCGAGCGGACGCGCACGGAAGCAACCTATGCATGGGACGCCAGTCCAATCAGCATGCCGCGGCTGGCGGCTGAGCTGTACGCGCAGGTCAAAGACAAGGACTGGTCGCTGGTTTCGGGCGGGGGCTGGCCCCTGCGTCTGTGGAATTTCGACAAGTACTCGCAATACATCGGCGGTTCCGGCGGGGCGGGGGTGGGCTATGGCGCGCCGGCATCGGTTGGTGCGGCGCTGGCCAACAAGAAGCACGGCCGCCTTTCCGTGAGCATTCAAAACGATGGCGATCTAATGTACGCCCCCGGGGTACTGTGGACCGCGGCACACCACAAAATTCCCCTGCTCAGCGTGATGCACAACAACCGCGCTTACCATCAGGAGGTGATGCACATTCAGCGCATGGCCAACCGCCACCAGCGCGGCGTTACCCGCGCCGGCATCGGCACCACCATCCTGGACCCGAATATCGACTACGCTACTGTGGCGCGCGGCATGGGCGTGCACGGGGAAGGCCCGATCACGGACCCAAAGGACCTCGGCCCAGCGATCCGCCGCGCTATGGAAGCCGTCAACCGCGGAGAGCCGGCGCTGGTGGACGTGGTGACGCAGCCGCGTTGAGAGAGCCGCCATGAATCGCCTACTACTGATAGCTGCCCTCGCCGCCGCGGCCTACGGTCAAGCCCAGACTGTGGTCCCTTCTGGCAACGCCCAAAAGGGCAAGCAGCTCTTTCAGAGCTATGGCTGCTATCAATGCCACGGCCGGGAAGCGCAGGGCGAAGCTGGTACGGGTCCGCGCCTCGCGCCGAAGCCGATACCGTTCGCCGCGCTTTCGAAATACGTGCGCCAGCCCACTGGCCAAATGCCGCCTTACACCAATCGGGTTGTTTCTGACGCGGATCTTGCCAATATTTACGCCTTCCTGAGCGCGCAGCCCGCGCCGCCGCAGGCTAAGAGTATCCCGCTATTGAATTACTAACAGGTGGCGGGGCCGGGGTCCTTGCTGCCGTATCGCCACCGAGCGGGTTTTCTACTACAGCGGATGAACTGGTTGGACCGCTTCCTGCGGTCGCGGCTCAATAGAGCTTTGTGCTAGTTTAAGTACTTTCGCAGGAGACCGCATGGATGCCTTGGGCATGATCGAAACGAAGGGCTTGGTGGGCGCGATTGAGGCCGCCGATGCCATGGTCAAAACGGCTAACGTGGTTTTGACCGGGAAGGAATTTGTTGGCGCGGGGCTGGTGCTCATCACCTGCCGGGGAGATGTGGGGGCAGTGAAAGCCGCCACCGATGCCGGGGCGGCCGCCGCCCGGCGGGTAGGCGAGTTGATTAGCGTGCACGTCATCCCGCGGCCTCACGAAGAAGTGGAGCGCGCCCTGCCCACGGCCGGCCTTAAGAAGGCGGCTAAAAGCGCTGATTGATGCTCGCGGATCAGGACCTCCTCTCGATTCAGGAGGTGCGCCATAAAGTCGAGAAAGCCTTTGCCGCCTGGCAGCAGTATCTTGCGTATCCGCAGGAGAAGATCGATGCCATTGTGGAGCACGTGGCTTCGGCAGCGCGCGCGAATTCCGAGCGGCTGGCGGCTTTGGCGGTGGAAGAAACCGGCTACGGCAATGCCCGCGATAAGCATTTGAAGAACCTGCTGGCGGCGGATGTACTGCCACGGCGCATGCGGGGGATGAAGACGGTGGGAGTGCTGCGGGAACTGGCGGACGAGAAGGTCGTGGAGATCGGGGTTCCCGTGGGTGTAGTCGCGGCGATTCTACCCACCACCAATCCGACCTCGACTGCGATTTACAAAAGCCTGATTTGCTTGAAGGCGGGCAACGGCATAGTCATCAGCCCCCACCCGCGCGCTCGCCGCTGCACCTGCGCAACGGCTGCCATGCTTGCTGAAGCGGCATACGAAGCGGGGGCGCCGGAGGGCATTCTCGAATGCACGAATGGCGCGACGCTCGAGGGTACGCAGGCGCTAATGCGGCATGAGCGCGTGAGTGTGATTCTGGCCACGGGCGGAATGGGGATTGTGAAGGCCGCATACTCGAGCGGTAAGCCGGCAATTGGGGTCGGGCCAGGAAATGTCCCCGCGCTGATCGACACTTCGGCCGATGTGGAAGACGCGGTTGCCAAGGTGGTAAACGGCAAGCGGTTCGATTACGGAACGGTCTGTTCGAGCGAGCAGGCGATTGTGGCGGAGGAAGCGCTACGGCCGAGGATTCTGGCGGCGCTCGAATCGCTCGGGGCGCACCTGGCGGACGAAACCCAAAAGACTGCGCTGGCAAAGTTGCTGATTCTGCCGAACTGGACGGTGAACCCGGAGTGCGTGGGGCAGCCAGCGCAAAAGATCGCGCAGATGGCGGGATTTGCAATTTCCGCCTCCGCGCCTATTATCTGCGCGGAAATCCAGGGCGTGGGGAAGCAGCATCCACTCTCGGCGGAAAAGCTCTCGCCGGTACTATCGCTGCTTTTTGTGAAGGATTTTGGGGCGGCGCTCGAAGTGTGCCGGGCGCTGCTGAAATTCGGCGGCCTTGGCCACACGGCGGTGATTCATGCGCGGGATGAAGCGCGCATTCGGCAGTTCGGTTTGCATGTGCCGGCGATGCGAGTGCTGGTGAATACTTCTGCTCCCCATGGCTCGACGGGCATTACGACCAACGTTTTTCCGGCGATGACGCTGGGCTGCGGCGCGGCGGCTGGGAATGCGACCTCCGATAATATCGGACCTTTGAATCTGATTAACGTCAAGCGGCTGGCGTACGAAGTGCGGAAGACCGAAGAGGCTTTTGAAAGCCGGGCGGCGTTCGCGGCGGCTGCTGGAGGAGGGGGAACGCCCAGCCGGAGCACGATCGCCGCTGCGGTCGAGCGGTACCTTGTTGCGCGGGATTGGCAGACGGAAGCGCCTTCCCCACCTCGGGCTAGCGCTACGGCAGCCGAAGTAGTCGACCGCTTTTTGGCCCAGCGCGGTGTGGGAGAAGCTCCTCCCAAGCCGGCCAGCAGTCCCCAGCCCCCAGCCCCCAGTGCCCCATTACCGATCGTCGATTTTGTCTCCGAAGCCGATGTCCGCGCGGCCATCCGGGAAAACCGCAAGATCTACATAGGCCCCAAGACCATAGTGACGCCCTCCGCCCGCGACCTCGCCGAACCCTCTGATATTCTGGTGATGCCGGGCCCGGAAGGCACCCGCTGAGGTAAACCGTGGACCTGAACCTAGACACGCTCAAACGCGAAATCCTCGATAGTCTGGAAAGCGGTGGCTTCGCCGTTTTCCGAGGCAGTCCCGGAGGCCTGGAAGGGCTGCCCATGGTGCTCTGGGACGTTGAGCACTATCCCGATTACCAGATGTTCCTCGATACCGCCCGCAAAACCGGGGCTACCCTGATCATCTTCGCCAGCCGCGAATTCCGATCCTCCGATGTGGACGATCTGCTGGAACAACTGCAAGATTGCGAGCTCTCGCGCGATGAGCAGCGGGACTACGAACGCCGCTTGCGGGAGCTGCACATCTTTGAAGGGGTCACCTGTTCCCTCGAAATCGCCTTCGATCACGATGCGCGGCTGTATGTTTACGAGGTGCAGCCCGACTGGTACGAAGAGTTCCTGAATCTTGAGGAAGAGATCAACACCCGGCTCGAGGACAACGATCTCGATACCGGCAGTTCGTTAGGCGGATATTTTTCGAAGAACTGATCCCGCATGCCGCCTGGTTCGCGCTGGGTACTCCCAACACCCGATTCTGCGAGCGTTGCGGCGCTTGACGCCGCTCTCCGCATAGGAACGCCCGCGGCGAAGGTGCTGGCCAATCGCGGCCTTGCCGACGTGGACTGCGCGCGCCGGCACCTGGCGCCGGCTCTGGCTCATCTGCACGATCCCTTCGCGATGCGGGACATGGACCGTGCGCTCGAACGGCTGCGACGGGCGATCCGCGACGCCGAGCGAATTCTGATCTACGGCGATTACGATGTGGATGGCACTGCGTCGGTCGTGATTCTGACGAAAGCCATCGAACTGGCAGGCGGCTCGGCCAGTTTCCACGTGCCCCATCGGCTGCGGGATGGCTACGGGATGCGGCCGGAAGTCGTGGAGCAAGCGGCTGCCGAGG
>DATBID010000363.1:0-7249 GCA_036557125.1 Bryobacteraceae bacterium
CGTAATCGATGGACATGAGCGGAAACAGGATGCGGTCCTCGATCTCCAGAGCTTCGATGTAGGGGCCGGAGTATTCGACGGCTTTATAAACCGCGCCATCTTCGCCAAGCCGCCCGACCAGGTATTGCGAGACATCGCGAGGCGTTACGCCGGGCTGGGTGGCGCCATGAAAAATCACGCGCATGGTTTCGGGAACGCGGAACCAGGCGAAGCCTTCGCTGAAGCCAAGCGCGGCCATCGAGTTGTTGCCGACGCCTGTGGCGAAAACTCCAAGCGCGCCATAGACGGGAGTATGGGAGTCGCAGCCGATGATGACCTGGCCGGGCGCCCAGAGGCCGTTTTCGATGATGCAATGATGGACGCTGCCTTGGCCGCAATCGAAAACCTTGCGGATGCCGTGGCGGGCGGCGAAGCGGCGCACCGCAGCGAGCGCTTCGGCAGCCTGCTGGGTAGCGGGAGAAAAGTTGTGGTCGAAGACGAAGGCAATGCGATCGGGATCGCGAATGACGGCGTTTTCCATTTCCGTTTCGAAAACCCGCATAACGAAATTGGAACTGAGATCGTGCATCACCATGAGATCGACTTTGGCGACGACGACGTCGCCCGGACAGACCTGTTTCTTTCCGGCGGCGCGGGCCAGGATCTTTTCGACCATGTTCATAGCAGCGAGCCTCGAGCGCGGGGATCGGGGATCTGGGGAAGATTGCGCCGGGCAGAAGCCCGGCGGCAGGGCAGAAGCCCTGACCCCACTTTGGTCTTCATAGGAGTTGGAGACCCTGGTCGCTCGAATGATAGGTGTCGCCGTGGAAGAGGCGGAGGTTGGCGGTTTGGGACTCGAAGCGGAGGGCGAGGATCGCGGGAGCTTCCAGGTGAGTGGAGGGTTGGTAGGGATAGGGGCCGGAAAGATTTTCCACGTGAATGCGGCCGGGGAAGGGGTCGCGGGCACTTGCCGAGCGGGCGATCTTGATCCAGTGGCCGCGATATTCGAGCGCGAGGGCGACAGAAAAATCTTTGCCGAGCGTTTCACCTCGCGCGGGCGCGGGAACTGCGAGACCGTTGGTTAGAAGAACGACCAGATCTTCCGCGCCGGCGCTGCGGAATCTCTTTTCGAGCCTGGCGGTGAAAGCATGATCGGTCTGACCGATGGCGTTCGGCAGCTCTTCTCCGAGACCTTCACGCGCCATTTGCGCGGCCTTGCGGTGCATAGCGAGTTCCCACTCGTCCGGGACGTGGGGGAAGGAAAGGTCTACGATTTCGAGACCGGGGCCGAATTGGATGTCTGACGGCAGACGCGAGAGATCAAGCACCCCGATCCGCTGCCAGCTTCTCTCGGCGGCCAGCGCTTCGAGGGCTTTCGGCAGGTTGGGGCTGGGGCGAATGTCTTCGAGAATGGTGACCGAACGGATCCAGGGATACACGCGCGGCGAAAGCGCACAGAGCAGGATGGGCGGGGAGTCGCGTGGAACGACCAGAAGCGCACGGTTCCAGTAAGGCATGAAATTCGAGAAATAGCGGACGCGGTTCGAACGCCAGACGTCAGTATAAATAACGGCGGCTGCTAGATCGCCGGCCGCGAGACGCAGTTGCAGGGCTTCGAGACGCGCCGCGAAGGCCGCGCGCGGCAATTCCGTTTCATCCCATGTGATCCAGCCGCGTTTCACTTTTGGAAGAGTTTCCTTTCGGTGTGATTGAGAGGCGTCGAGCTGTTAGCAGTGACTAACAGCGAGTCGCCAAAAACCATGTAGCCGGCAAGAGGAAGATAGGTGTTGGGATGGGCGATGAGCACCATGCCTTCTTTTACCGTGTAGTTCACGTCTTCTAGAATCCAGGGGTTTTCGTCGCAATGCAGGCCGAGGCCGTGGCCGCGCACGCGCGTGTATTTGGGGCCGGTGTATTCGCCGTAACCGTGCTTGCGAAATACGTCATTCTGCACGCGAGCTACGTCGGCAATGTTGACTCCGGGCCGGAGGAAATCCTCGGCGGCTTTTTGCGCTTCGGAAAAAATAGCGAACGATTTGCGCTGCCCGGCGCTGGGTTCGCCCATAACCAGCGTGCGGCAGATCTGCGCCCAGTAACCATCGACTTGCGGCGTCAGCTCCGTAGTGATCGAATCGCCTTCGCGGAACCGGCGGGCGGTGGGCGGTTTCATGCCGGTGACTTCAGTGCCACCGGAAGCGATGAGCTGGAAGTTATCTTCGGCGCCGTGCGCTTTCAGAAACGTTTCCACTTCGGCCACCAGTTCGTATTCAGCCATGCCGCGCCCGGCCGTTTCGGCGAAGTGTCGATAGCCGCGATCGGCCAGATCGGCGGCTTTCTGGATGCTGGCGATTTCTTCCGGCGTTTTCACGCGGCGAAGCTCTTCGAGGGCGAAGGTAGCGGATTCGGCCGCGCCGTTGGCCGCGGGGACGAACTGGCGCTCCATCAATTCCAAACCTGCGATGGCGACCTTGCCGGAGACCAGGCGGCTGAGATCGCGGCCGAGATCGGAATAGGTGGAGGCATCGACGCCGCACGCCGAGATGAGTTCGGCATCCCAAGAGTCGGCGACCAGGACACGGATCTCACCGGATTGATCGAGTACGGCGGCGGCGTGCGGGCCGGAGAAATTCACGTTTACGAGGCAGCGGAAAAAATCTTTACGCCAGGTGTGGCCATAAAGAACGAGAATGTCCCAACGGTGTTCTTTGAGGAGGCCGGTGAGCTGCCCGAGACGTTGGCGATTGAGCATGACGGTTATGGTGAAACATCCTCCAGGAACCACTCGGTGGGCAGTTCGCGGCCGAGACCGAGCGCGCGGGCGCGGCGCAGAACGGCTGCGCCAAGCGAGGCGAATTGCGTGCCCGCCCCGGTGTTGTTATTGAAAACCGTGATTTGATCGGGGCTGGCGCGGCCGGGAATTTTGCCTGCCACGAGATCCTGAATTTCGTGAATCGCGTCCCAGGAGACGATGCCTTTTTGCGCCGCTTCCCACACGTCCGGAGACTGATCCAGGCGGGCGACTTCCTTTGAATGGACAACATAGATATCCGCGCGGCGGAGGGTTTCGTCGTCAATTTCGCGGCGCTTGTTGCTCGCATCGGAACCGCCGATGGAGCAGACGTACATTCCCTTTTCGACGAGGCAACCATCGAAGACGGGGTCCCAGGCGGCGGTGGCAGCTTGAATGAAATCGCTGCCTTCTACGGTTTCGTGCGGGGAGGCGGCGCATTCAACGGCCCGGCCGAGCTTTTCACTCATTTGGAGGCAAAATTCGCGGCAGTGTTCCTGGTTGGGACTATAGACTTTGATGCGCTCGAAAGAGAACTGATGGCAGAGCAGTTCCAGATGCGCGCCGGCTTGCCAGCCGCTGCCGAACAGGCCCAACACACGCGGCTGCTTCTGCGCAAGATAACGCGCGCCCACGGTGCTGAGCGCGGCCACACGGACCTTTTGGATAACGCCATCGGGCAGGATCGCGACCGGTTCGATGCGCTCAATATCGAATAGCATGACTAAGCCGCAATAGCGATTGCCGCCAGCGACGGGCAGGATTCGGCGCCGCTTGACCCCGGCGGTATAGGAGAAGCCGGCCATATCAGAAGTGATGCGCAGCGCCCAGACGCCCGTCTGTTCGCTTGCGCCCTCCTGCGATTTGAAGCGGTAGCGGAAGCCGGGGTGCTCTTTGGAGTCGACGGGCAGATAGGTCTGGCTGCGGGGCCGGTTGATGGCTTTGCCTTCGGCGAGCTCGCGATAGATGCAATCGGTCGCGGCTATAGCGTCTTCGGGGGTGAGGGCCCGCTCGACTTCTTCGTTGGTGAGAAGGAGGGTCATGGCTCTGTTCCTAGGGGCGGCCCTTCGGGCCGGAGGAAGCGCGAACCGGTTCTGAGCAGGGGGATGAGGCCGCCGGCCTGGAGCATTTCGAGGAGAAATTCGGGCGGTGGGTTTCCCTGTAGGGATTCTCCGGAAGTGAGATTCTCGACCGTGCCGCGGATGATATCGACGCGCAAGCGCTGGCCGGTTTCGACGAAATCGTGGATGCCGCCCGCTTCAAGCAGCGGCAGGCCGATTTCATGGCCGTTCCGGTAAAAGGTGCGGGCGAAAAGCTCGGCGACGATGACGCTCACTCCAGTGGCCTTGATGGCTTTGGGGGCGATGGCGCGCCCGGAAGAGCAGCCGAAGTTGCGGCCGGCAACGATGATATCGCCCGGCTGGACCTTCTTAGGGAAATCGGGGTTGGCGGTTTCCAGGACATGCTTCGCCATCTCAGGAATACTGCGGAGGGTGATGTTGGTTGGGGTGATGAGGTCGGTGGGGATATTGTGGCCGAACTTCCAACAGGCGCCTTCGAAAATGAGGGGGGTGGGCATGGTTTAGGCAGCGATGCGCTTTTCCCGCGCCGGCTGGGTTGGCAGGCGGAAGCGCCCGCCCCACCTGGCGAGCAGAAGGACGAGGCCCGCAGCAGCGAGCGCAAGATCGAGAGTGAATGGCACGGAGTAGCGGTGGGTGCGGTCGAAGAGGTAGCCGGCGAGCAGTCCGCCGCTGGAGGTGCCGAGCCCGAAAAAGACAAGGAAGAGGCCCATCACCGCGCCCACGCCGCGCGTGCCGAAATACTCGAAGACTATGGCGGGAGTGGCGTTGAAGATGCCGCCGTAGCCGAGACCAAAAATCACGGCGAATAGGAAAATCAGACCGGAAGCGGGAGGCGCCCCGAGCAAGATGGTGATCCCGGCGCCAATGCACAGGACGCTGAAGATCACGCCGAGACGCGCGGAAAATTTATCGGAGATCGCACCGGAAATCACTTTGCCCGGCGCGCTCGACCAGACAGCAATGCTGAGAGCGAGAGCGGCGCGGCCGGCGCTGACGTGCTGGCCGCGGAGATAGAGCACGAGGTTCTGCTGCACGGCAACCATCGAGTGAGCGGCGAAGAAGACGCTAAAGCCGAAGATCCAGAAGAGGGGCATGCGGAGGAGTTGGACAAGGCGACCGCTCCCTGACGGTCGCGGCTCAGAACGGCGCGGCTCGGAACGGCGCGCCCCAGGAACTGCAAGAACAATTAGAGCCAATGGGATGGCCATCCAC
Source organism: Bryobacteraceae bacterium (assembly GCA_036557125.1). Taxonomy (GTDB): domain Bacteria; phylum Acidobacteriota; class Terriglobia; order Bryobacterales; family Bryobacteraceae; genus PSRJ01. The sequence goes on from DATBID010000363.1 coordinate 5,062, forward strand.
AACGCCAGGAAGAGGAAGGTTCCGCCGATGCCGCGCCGATCGAATTGGGAGGTGGCGAGCAGCGGCGCGATCCCGCCCATACCGATGCCGGCGTTCATCAAACCGACAGCGCTGGCACGCCCGCGCGCAAACCAGGGCGCGATGAGGATTGAGTTCGGCAGGATGGAAACGGCCGAGGTGCCGATGCCCAGCAGGAGACAGTCCGCGTAATATGAGGGCAACGACTGCGCGCGCGAGAGCAGCGCCAGTGCCAGCGCAACCGTGAGCACGCCGCCGAGCAAAACGGCTTTGGGGGAATAGCGATCAACCAGGCTGCCGACCACGGGCGAAAATGTGCCGATGAGCAGCAGGACTATTGACCCTCCCGCGGCGGCGGCCGCATGGCTCCAGCCGAATTGCTTTATCAGGACGGGGTAGAACGCCGGCAGCGAGAACAGGCCGAAGGAGAAGGCGATGGCCAGAATGCAAAACGAAGCGAAAAGCGCAAGCCAGCGCCGGATGGACATGACGGGTGGTAGCGATTCTAACATGAGGCGCGAGGCGGGATGGGAGCGACGATGCGCGACGATGCGACGATGATTTTCAACTTTTTCTCTAAGTTTCGCGCAGACGCGGACGAGCGATCGGGCCGCGAGCAGAGGGAGGCAAAATTGGGTTCGTTTCGTCGTCTGATCGGCCGGAGAACGGCATAGGAAGTTGAAACTGATTATCTGATTCCATAAATAAAATGGGCGCATGGATGACTTCCATAAATAAAATGGGCGCATGGATGACCGCTATTGTCAGCGGCGCTCCATGCACCCGGCTACAGAATAGCAGGGGCGGAGCACGCCGCTGAGTGGCGATTTGGGCAAATTATTGAGGGCGAAGGAAATGTCGTTTGGAAAAGATTGAGACCGCGTGGGAGCGGTTGGGGTTGAACAGGGAAGCTTCGGGTATAGCCGTTTTCGTCCCTCAACCGCAGCGGACGCGCATGCTACGATCGTGGGCGTGAGGTTTGTTGAAGCCCAATACGAGAATGGCGTGCTCCGACCAGTGGAGCGTTTGGGCCTTCGGTCGGCGAGCGTGTAAGTCTAACGGTGATGCGCCGCCCAGACCCCGCCGATGGGACTTGGCCCGGCTTTCGAGCACATCGAATCAGGAAGATCTTTCTCTTTCTGAGCAAGGTATTGCAGACTGGATGAACTCACGGTAGGATTTACCATCCGGTGCGAAGTAGCTGGCTGGTAATTTGATTTCATTTCTTCCCGCAAGTCCCCTGATCAGTTTTCCGCTGCTGTCATCGGGGTAGTGCCGCGAGGTCGCAGTCCCCACTTTTCCATCCGACTTGACCGCCGCGAAATATCCGGAACCGGTCACAAGGCTGAGGTCCACCTTCAACAGGAAAGGCTCGTTCTTCATGAAACAAACCAAAGTATCCGCATCAAGCCACCCGGATATCGTCGGCATCTCTCCGCCGAGGGTGATCCGCAGCCGGATATAAGGCTCGGTTTCTGATTATATGGCCTCCGGCGCATAAGGCCGCTTCGAGTCCAGCCAAATTGCTTTATCAGGACCGGGTAGAACGCCAGGAGGGAAAACAGGCCGAAGGAGAAGGCGATGCCAGAATGCAAAACGAGACGAAAACGCAAGTTAGCGCCGGATGGACGTGACGGGTGGTAGCGATTCTAACATGAGGCGCGAGGCAGGATGGGCGCGACGATGCGACGATGATTTTCAACTTTTTCTCTCATTTTCGCGCGGACGAGCGATCGGGCCTGCGAGCAGGGGAGGCAAAATTGGGTTCGTTTCGTCTTGTAGGGTGCAGGTGAAACGATTTGCCCAGGAAGGGCGGAAGGACAAATTGGGTTCGTTTCGTTATCTGATCGGCCGCAGGATGGCCGGGGAGCTCAAACGGAACAGCGGCTGGCATAAATAAGAATGGTGCGTGGAGACCGTTAGTCGTTCGCGGCGCTCCTTATCCCGGCTACAGGATAGCAGGGGCGGAAGGCACCGCTGGACGGCGATTTGGGAAAGTTATTGATGGCGAAAGGAAATCTGATCTGGAAAAGACTGATACCAGATGGGAGTGTTTGGCCTGAACAGGGCAAATTTCCTGTGCCGTTTTCTTGCCGAGACCGGCGCTCTTTGGCCCATGCAGTGAAAAGCGCTAAACTTCCCGTTACGGAAACTGCTCGATGTCCCTGTT
>DATBID010000364.1:0-8653 GCA_036557125.1 Bryobacteraceae bacterium
GATCCGCATTCTGTGCGGCCTGTGGCTGATTGGCAGGAGGCTGTGCACCAGGGTTGACGCCGCGCGTCGTTTCCGCTCGTTTTGCGACGGCCAGATAACCCGCCGGGATCGCGCCCACCTGGGAGGGCGCTGCAGGATCGATCGTCACCGCTGCTGTCGCGGTCTTCTTTCTTGGCGGCAGGCATTGCTTTGCATCACATGCCTGATAGCGAACCTGGGCCGCGATCTGAACTTCACCGGGGCCGGCATCCTTCTTGATCTGCACCGGAAGTGCGAAGGAAACCTCTTTTTCGAACCACCGCACTTCCAGATTGTCGAAATTAGGATCGCGCTGGGTTTCCGGCTTGGGTTCGTGGACCGAGAATTGATCGACGGCAGGGCTGTCCGCCACAGTGATCGTGGTTGCGATGGGACCGCCTGGGGGCGTGCTGGGGGAGTACATGTGCCAGCCCGGCTCCAGCGTAGCCTTGAGAGTTAGAACAATCTGGCCGCCCGGCGCTATCTTGCCGTCGCCGGCCGCGAGCGTCCATTGCACCGGATCGAGCTTCTGTGCGAACGCCGAAGCGGCCGCCAAAACAAGTACGGCCGCAAACCTTCTCGACATAAAAACCTGCTCAGGCTTCCGCTACCAGTCCATTATCTCCAGACGACCAGCGCGCCAATTCGTTTTCGATCCGTTCGTTGATCCTGCCGCTGGCAAACTCGGTGGCCACCCGGATCGCGTTCTTAATGGCTTTCGGGTTCGAGCGGCCGTGGCAGATAATGCAAACGCCTTTGACCCCCAGCAGCGGCACCCCGCCGAACTCCGAATAATCCACGCGTTTCTTGAAGTCCGCAAACGCGGACCGCGCCAGCACATAGCCGATCTGGCGTGTAATGGTAGCCTTCAGAGATTCCTGCAGCATGTGCTTGATCACATCCACCAGGCCTTCGCTGACCTTGAGCGCGACGTTGCCCACGAATCCGTCGCAGACAATGACGTCCGTTTCGCCAGTGTACAGGTCGCGGCCTTCGACATTCCCGACAAAATTGATTGAGAGCGATTTCAGCATGGGCGTTGCCGCGCGCGTAAGATCGTTCCCTTTGTGCTCCTCCTCCCCGATCGACAGCAGCCCGACCCGGGGATGTTCGGTGCGAAAAATGACGCGTGAGTAAATATCGCCCATGACAGCGAATTGCGCGAGCATCCGCGGCTGGCAATCCACGTTGGCGCCGACATCCACCACCACTACCGGCTTACCCTTCACGGTAGGGAAAGCCGACGCCAGCGCCGGCCGGTCCACGCCGGGGACCATGCCTTGCACCAGCTTCGCCGTGGCCATAACAGCTCCGGTATTTCCGGCTGAGACCACGCCGTGCGCCAGCCCCTCGCGAACCAGTCGCGACGCCACACGGATGGATGAATCCCTTTTGCTGCGGACAGCGCGGGCCGCGCTATCGTCCATCGTTACGACTTCGCTGGCATGCCGGACTTCAACCGGCAGAGCGCGCCAGTCTGAGTATTCATCCAACTCACGCCGGACGACATCTTCTCGTCCGACCAGAATCACTTTGACAGGAAGAGTTCGTACCGCCTGTATTGCGCCTTCGACTTCCGCCTTGGGGGCGTGATCGCCACCCATTGCGTCTACGGCGATGGTCACCATACGTGCGCGGCGGTTATTGTTCTGCCACTTCGATTACTTCACGGCCCTTGTAGCGCCCGCAATGCGTACAGGCGCGGTGCGGCAATTTTGGTTCATGACAATTCGGGCACTCGGCTGTTCCGGGCCGCCGCAGCGAATCATGAGTCCGCCGTGCGGCGGTTCTTCTTTTCGAGTGTCGTCTTTTGGGGTTCGGCATCTCTCAATCCTTGTGATGAAAATTCCTCAAAGCTGCCCAACGGTCGTCCATGGCTTTAATTTCGCAGTGGCAATCCGTCTGGTTACGGTTCTGGCCGCACACCGGGCAAATGCCCTTGCACGCGTCGTTACAGATCCGCTGCATGGGGAGCGACAGAAGAATGTGCTCCCTCAGAATATCGTTTAACTCCAGGCCGCCCCCTTCGTAGAAGCCGATCTGGCTCTCCCCCTCGTCAATCGCGATTTCCTCGCCCGATCTCACATTCTCCAGGTCCGGCCGGTAGAACAGGTCGAAATCCGACTCGAGCGGAAACTTCGCGATCTCCAGACAGCGGTCGCACTCCGCTTCCATCTCCACATTCAGATGGCCTTTAACGCGGATCTCACCGGCCGTGTTGGCCAGAAGCTCGACTGTTCCATCCGCCTCCAGCGGGCCTACCTGCCGCAGTTTCTGATCGAAAAACTCCAGTTCGCCCGGCGGAATGCTGACGTCGAAACGAGCTTTCCGCAGCTCTAACTCACGTACGCTGAAAAACACACACACCTCGGACGGGATCCGTCGGGGGGACGAAAAACATTAGTATAGCAAGACTTGCAGCAGAGAGAACACATTAAGAAGGAATACCGAGACGACTATAGCTTCGCGTATTCTGACTTGGCCTGTTTGAGCACGGGGATGTCCGCGTCGGCATCCTTCCAGAGGGTGAGGAAATCCTGATAGGCGCTCTTGGCCGTGCTCACGTCGCCCGAGACAACGTATGCTCTGCCCAATTGCAAGTGCGCCAGGGCGCCCACAGGATCGGCGGAAACGATGCCACGGTGATTGAGGACTTTTTGAAATTCCGCCGCAGCCTCCGGACCATGTCCTGCGGCAAGGTATGCTTCACCGCGTATATAGACCGGATAGAGGCCTCCGAATTTTGCGAAGAAGCCTGTGCCCGGCAGCGCAAATTCGTAAGGAAACGCAATTTGCAATCGCTCCACCGCGTCTAACGGCGCTCGATGAGCAAGCGCGGAAAGCGCGTGCAGCGTTGGCAGATAGCCGAATTGCGCGGTAGTATCCTCGGGAAAGCGTTTCTCGAGATCCGCGGCAAGCCTTTGCGATTCCACGGAATCGCCTGAGAGAGCCAGCGCAAACGCCGCGGCATAGATCACATCGCGCCCCTTTGCAAGCTCCAGGGCCGCGCGGGCTCGCGTTCTGGCCGCAGTCAGATTCCCGAAATGCGCTTCGCAAACCGCCTCAGCGGACTCGTAGAGGGCAACTCTTTCGCGATTGCCCGCCTGCTGGGCCAATCCGATGGCGCGCTCCCACATGATTCGCGCCTCCCGTATTCGACCGGAGCGGGCGAGCACCAGGGCCTGGTTGTGCGACATCCAATCCTCCATATCTTGCTCTCCGCGAGCGCGCGCGATTTCTCGATCCATGCCCGACTGGTCCCCTCGAAGAAACGCGAGATAGTAACGCTGAACCAGCATTTGCGGGATTTCCAGTTTGCGCGCCGCTGCTTGCCGCAAGGCCTCCTCGGACTCCGCGAACCGGTCGAGCAGAAAATAATGGAGAGCGCGAATGTACGCGGCGGTATAGTTCGGATCCAGCCGAAGGGCCGCTTGTGTCGCTTGAATCCCCCTTTCATATTGGCCCGTGCCGACCGCGGCCCACCCCCCGATCAACGCAAGGGGCTCGGGGTCCCGCGGATAGGCTTGCGCCCATGACTCGAGAGTCTGTAACTCCTTCGGCAGGTTTCCTGTCACCTGGCGGTCGTAAAGAAAAAGGATCCAGAGCCGTTCGCGGTCGCTGACGCGATCCCGCAATTCATAGGCTTTGCGGGTGTACTCAGCTGCCTGATCGGTCTGGCCCATGTTCCAACACACGATGGATAGGTCGCCCCACGCCATAGCGAATTGAGGATCGATAGCAATGGCGCGTTGAAAATGGGGAATGCCACCCAGAGCGTACATGGCCCTACGGCCCGCGCTGTATTCCTTCAGCGCATCCAGCGACGACGTAGTTGCCTGCTCCAGCGGCGTCGAGTGCTCCTGGATGCTGGCCAGCGACTCGCCGAGCCGGGTCCGGATTTGAATCGCAACTCGGCTCAGCGCTTTGAGGACCTCCTCTTTCGTTCCCGCCAGCGCCTGCTCCTCGGCGAGGGCGCCTCCGGTGCGGCAGTTCCTTGCACGCAACCACAACACGTACTGGCTTCCGAGCCGTGCGATGGAGCCTTCCAAAACCGCCGCGCTGTCGTTTCGCTCACAGATCTCCCGGGCGACCTCCGGGGTGAGATGCGATCCCGGCGGCCGTTTCATGAGACGGAGGACCTGCTGGATGCGCTGATCCGCAACGAGAGTCAGAAATGGAGACTCCGCCAGCTGGATCGCCATTCCCTGGCGAAGGGTCTGGTCAAACACCGCATCGCCGGTCTGGTTTTCAAAATCGGCCAGAACCACCGTTTCCTTCCCGGTGAGCTTTTGCGGCCGGTGAAAGGAAAAGTACCCCGCCGCGGCGGCCAGCGCCAAAATCGCCGCGGCGCCGGCGGCGATGTACGCTCCGCGCCTCACCGGGCGTACCGCTGCCAGTTCCTTCTGCAATTCGGCGGTCGATTGCCACCTTCGTCCGGGGTCTTCTTCGAGACAGCGGTTTACGATTCTTTCCAGCTTTCGCGGCCCGACGCGCTTGCGCCCTGGCGACGATCCCAGTCGCGCGCCCACTAACATTTCGTACATTACGCAGCCGAAAGAATAGATGTCGGTACGCGCGTCCACCGGTTTACCCTCGTGCTGCTCCGGCGCCATGTAGGCGGGCGTGCCCACGATCATACGGCTGTCGGTGACGGTTTCATCCGGGCCCGATCTCGCCAGCCCGAAATCCAGAACCTTGACGCCGGTTTTCCCGATCATGATGTTGCCGGGCTTGAGATCGCGATGAACGATGCCTTTGCCGTGGGCTTCGGCCAGCGCCGCCGCGATCTGAGAGCTGTACTGGAGCGCCGTTTGGAGGGGGAGCGGCCCGTCTTTCAGCCGCGTTGCCAGCGTTTCGCCCTCCACTAGTTCCATCACCAGGTAGTTCGGCCCAACGTCGTGAAGCGTACAGATATTGGGGTGATTCAGCGACGAAATGGCGCGCGCCTCGCGGGCGAAGCGGGCGCCGAACTGCTCGCGAGTGATCTTGATAGCAACAGCGCGGCCCAGTCGCGTGTCGATAGCCCGAAAGACCTCGCCCATGCCGCCCTCGCCGAGCTTGCTTTCGATCCGGTAGAGTCCCAGACACACGCCCGAATCCAATACGGTGAGAGTCCCATCCTCCAGCAGACGGGGAGCATTCCGGATCACGGGCCGATCGAGAAATTCGCCGCCGGACGGTTCCGCCAGAAGTGATTCCACTGCGCGGCGTAATTCGGGATCCGCCTGCTCCAAGAGCGCCGCGCGTTCATCGGCAGAGCCCTCGCGAACTGCATGGTATAGCTCTTCGATCTGCCGGAAAACCTCCGGAGACATGTCTGGGTTTCCGATGGTTTCCCTATTGTATGGCCCAACTCGCGCAGCAGCCAAGCTTTGGCGAGATGCCAATCGCGTCTGGCGGCGCGACGAGATCTTCAGCGCGGCGACGATCTCCTCCTGGTCAAGCCCGCAAAAATAAGCAGTTCGACCACCTTGGCCTGCCGCGGCGCCGGTTGAGAGAACGTTGTGGGGCCGCTCCGGCGCGGGCGACAAGACGGCAAAATTCATCCAGATTCGTCTTTCACGAACCGGCGGGCTATGAGACGCAGTTCAGGATAGACGTGCTCCCATCAACTGGACCAGGGCGGCTTCGTCACCGCTGCTCCAGGCTTTCAAGCGATGTCTGATCTCCTGTGTACGTTCCTCGATGGACAGCCCGTTCTCCCCGCAGGCGTCAAAAAATCTACAAAAAGTGTGGCCGCTTTTGGGCGTCCGCTGCCGCCTGTAGCGGCGGAGGAGGATGATCTCCTTCAAAAAAGATAGGAGGCAGCGATGAAAAACATAGCAACGGTGGCACTGATGCTCAATCTCGGTGTCGCAGGCGTCTACGCTCAGGAGATGTCCGTAAGAATGACGTTTCAGGGAACTGGCGGGGCCAGTCCGATCGATCTGAAGCAGCCCAACGCAAATACGCTGGAGGAGAATGTCGATGGAAACGGTACACTGGGCCGGTTCACCTTTCGGGATGTCAGGGCTAGCTTAACTTCTCCGCAAGCGTCCAGCACATGCTCGGGCCTTTATTTTCCAAACGTGGCCGGCGCCGGCCAGCTTCGCTTCCAGGATGGGAGCCTGTTGAAGGTCACTCTCACAGAAGGAGGAGATTGCATAGATCCCGTGCACATGATGGCCCGCTGTACTTTGACCTTCAAAATCACTGGTGGAACCGGCCGTTTCAAGAATGCGTCGGGCGTCCTTACCTATGATGAGACGGCGCTTCCGCTGTTGGCCGACGCCTTATCCAATCCCGTCCTTGCTTCCGAAAGGGGAGAGATTACGGGAACGATTTCCGGGTTGGCTATGGAGGACAACCAGCAAGGCGACCAGCGATAGGAACAGGCAACCGTGGGTGCTTCTACTCGTGTGCGCCAGAGTGCAACGAGCCCAATCGGAGAATCGGGTGGAAAGTGTATCCGATATACCTTACATGGGTACGACTGGGCTCGTTGGCGGCCAGGCGCTACATCGCTGCTGGGGAGAACCGGGAAGTGTTCTTCCGGTAATTGTGAATTCGCGCCCGAGTATAATGCCCCGACGCTCCCGCCCTGCGCCGTGGTTGGATAAAGGTCACCGATGAAGCCTTCAATCGGCTACGGTCAGGTGTGAGCGCATCGCGCCGCACCCACTGCTCGTTTCAACGGCCGCCTGCGCTGAAGCAACACCTATCAGACACATGCGGATAATTGTGCCGGAGGCAGGCCGGATCATGAACATTGCGCCGGCGGTTTATTGCGCGATATTCTGCCCTCGGACACGCAGCGCCGCTTCAATCCTAATGCCAAAGTCATCCATCAAGAAAGTCGAGCCGCGCTCGGCCGGCCACCGTCATCGCGGCTTCTTCGCAAGCCTCGGCCCGGGGCTGATCACCGGGGCAGCCGACGACGACCCGTCGGGAATTTCGACCTACTCGGTTACGGGGGCCGCGTTCGGCTACGCCCCGCTGTGGACGGCGCTGTTTACATTTCCGCTGATGACGGCCGTGCAGATGATGTGCGCGCGCCTGGGCATGGTAACGGGCCGGGGTCTCGCCGGGGTCCTGCGGCGCCGGTATCCGCGCTGGGTGCTTTGGGGCGCGTGTACGCTGCTCGTAATTGCGAATACCGTGAATGTTGGCGCCGACCTGGGCGGGATGGCCGCGGTGACCGAGATGGTTACGGGCGTGAAAAGCGTCTATCTTCTGCCGCTTTACGCCGGCCTCCTGATCGCGCTCCTCATCTGGTCTTCTTACAAAACGATCGCTCGCATTTTCAAGTGGCTCACTCTGGTGCTGTTTTCCTATGTGCTTGCGGCCTTTCTCGCGAGACCCGATTGGAGCGCTGTGCTGTACAACACGGTCGTTCCCCATTTCGAGGCTTCCGGCAAGTACTGGGCGACGTTGGTGGGCATCTTCGGGACCACGATATCGCCCTACCTGTTTTTCTGGCAGACAGCGGAAGAAGTGGAGGAGGAGCGGGCGATGGGCCGGTCTACGGTCCAGTCCCGCAAAGGCGCAACGGATCAGGAACTCCGCCGGTCACGGATCGACGTCATGACAGGAATGTTCTTCTCGAACTTCGTCATGTATTTCATCATTTTGACGACGGCTGCAACATTGAACGCGCACGGCCACACCAGCATTACCACGGCGCGCGAAGCGGCGGAAGCGCTGCGGCCTCTTGCGGGCAAAGGCGCTTACTGGCTGTTCTCTCTGGGACTGGTTGGCGCCGGAATGCTCGGTATACCGGTGCTGGCCGGTTCGAGCGCCTACGCGATCGCGGAAGCGGCCGTATGGCGAGGGTCTCTTGCCGACCGGCCCCAAATCGCCCGGGAGTTCTACTTCGTTATCGCCGCCGGTCTGACGATCGGCGCCGCGCTGGACTACGCGGGATTCAATGCCGTCTCCATGCTGTTCTGGTCGGCGGTGCTGAACGGCGTTCTGGCGCCGCCTTTGGTAGTTCTCATCGTGCTGCTAACCGCCAGTTCCAAGGTCATGGGACCGCGGCGCAACTCTCCCCTGATGAATGTCCTTGGATGGCTGACGGCTGGGATCATGATTGCCGCTGCCGTCGCGATGTTCGCGACGCTTTGATAAATTGAATCCTTTCCGGAACCATCTCGCCAGCATTTGCGTACATACTGTGGGATCCAATATAAGGGTTTACACAATATGCCACAATCGCCGACCGCCGGAGGGGCGGAAAGTGCTGCGCTCCAAACAACAGAGCTGGCGGGATTTAGTGGCTACTATCAACCGGATTACGGGAATCGAACATGCCTGACTGGAAGACTCTTGTGCGGCAACGGCTCGCACCCTTGAATCTCACCGCGGCCGCTGAAGCCGAATTCGTGGAGGAATTAGCGCAGCATCTCGAAGATCGCTTCCGTGAGCTACAAAGCGGCGGCGCCACAGATGACGAAGCGTATGCGGGCGCGATGTCCGAACTCGAAGATATATATGCGCTGCGGGCAGATCTGATGGGGAACCGGCAAATGCCGAAGCATGACGCCGTTCCATCCGGGAAGTTGGCGTCCGGGAACTTTTTCGAAGACGCCTGGCAAGACGTTCGTTATGCCCTCCGCACGATGCGAAAGAGTCCGATCTTTGTCTTGTTCGCGGGAGG
>DATBID010000365.1:0-9197 GCA_036557125.1 Bryobacteraceae bacterium
GTAATCGCGCTTGAGCTTCAACGCATGCTCGTAATACTTCTTTGCGTTGTCGAGTTGCTGGAGCTGGTGATACGCGATGCCGATCTTGTTATAGACGATCGCGGTTTTATTTGGGTCGGACAAGAACGTCTCGATGGCTTCGCGGTACATCTTGCGAGCCATCTGGATATCGCCCCGCTCCTCGACCGTGAGCGGGCGGACGGGTGGTGGCGCGGGCCTGGTGCTATCGACGAGGGAGTTGCCCGCCTGCGCCAGCGCCAGGGAACAGGTGCCGGCGGCGAAGACGACCGCAAATAATCTGGAACCCATAACGGTCCCCTCCGGTTGCTATTTAAACACACCCAGCAAACGGTGGAAAAAGCCCTTTTTCTTCGGCTGCTCCTGCGGCTGGGCGGTGTCCGCATTCCCAGAAGTTGGCGGAGCAGGAGGGGCGCTACGCTGGGCCACAATCGGCGGGGTCTGGCCGGCGGGAGCGGGCTCCGCCACCGCAGCCGGAGTATTCGCCGCCGGAGTGGTAGTCTGCCAACCCGCTACGTTCGTCACGTTCTGCCGCCCTCCGGGGTGCAGCGGGCAGGTGCCTACGGGCTGGGTTCCAGCGATGTAAACCTCCTGGCGTGTTCTCGGGCAGTATGGCGTGGCCGGCATGCCGCTTTGCGGATCGATTTCAACCGTTACAATTCCATCGGGTGCTTCGAAGGGCTTCGCATCGCGGTATTCGCGATACTGCAGTGCGCGCTTCATGAACTCCCCCCAAATGGGCGCGGCCGAATCGGCGCCTTGCAGATCGAGCTGGCGGTCATCGTCAAACCCCACCCACACTACACACAGCAGTTCCGATGTGTACCCGGCGAACCAGCCATCGTGCGAAGTTCCAGTCTTGCCGGCCGCCGGCACGGTGAAACCACGCGCCCGTACGCCGGCCGCCGTCCCGCTGCGCAGCACCTCTTCCATAAGGTTCGTCATCAGGTACGACACCCGCGGATCGAGCACCTGCTTTTCATGAATCTGGTTCTTGTAAACTACCCTGCCATCGTGCGAGCGCACTAGTGTCAGAAAGCTGGGTTTCACATATGCGCCGTGGTTACTGAAGATCGTATAGGCGCCGGCCGCTTCGATCGGAGTGATCTCGTAAGCTCCCAAAGCCACTGCAGGCGTCGGCTGAATTTTGTAGTTCATGCCGGCGCGGTTCGCCATATCCACAACGGCATCGTAGCCGACCATCTGTGCCACTTTCACAGTGGCCACGTTCAGGGAATGCGCCAGCGCATCCCGCAGCGTTACCGTGCCCAAAAATTCGTGCTTGAAATTGCTGGGTTGGTACGGCTTGCCATCGAACCAGAAGGTAGTAGGCTCGTCCACTACCTGCGTGCTGGCGGTAAGAATGTGAGAGCTGTTCTCGACGGCCGTATTCAAGGCCGCGGCATACACAAAAGGTTTGAAAATGGAGCCGGGTTGGCGCTTGGCGATGGCGTGGTTGAGTTGGCTCAGGCCATAATTGCGCCCGCCGACGACCGCTTTGATTTCCGCTGTGTGCGGATCCATAGCTACCAGCGCCACCTGCGGCTCAGGCACCGGCTGGCCGCGGAAGCGCCTCTGTTTGCGGATCTGCTGGTCCACTTCCTGCATCCCCGTGCGCACCGCTTCCACCGCTTCGCGCTGCAGGTTCATATCGAGCGTTGTGTAAATGCGATAGGCGCTCGAATGCAGATTGGCGTCCTGCATCTTGCTTTGCAGATCGTCATCCACCAGGTCGACAAAATAGGGCGCGTCTACCGATTGCGAGCGGCCAGTGGCAACCGAAAGCGGGGAAGCAACGGCCAGTTCGTAATCGTGTCCGCTGATCTGCCCGTTCTGGTGCATGAGGCCGAGCACCAGGTTGCGCCGCTCGCGCGCCCTCTCGGGGAACTTATAAGGATTGAAATAGGAAGGCCGCTGGATCATGCCCGCCAGCAGCGCCGCCTCCGGCAGGCTTACCTGGCTCAGGTCCTTCCCGAAATATGCCTCGGCCGCTTCGCCGAAACCGTGAATTTCAAATGAGCCCCGCCAACCCAGATACACCTGGTTTGCGTAATCCTCGAAGATCTCCTCTTTGGAAAGCTTCTGCTCCAGTTGCAGCGTAATGATGACTTCCGCCAGTTTGCGCGTCCACCGCTTACTCTGGTCAAGCCAGAAGCCACGCGCAAGCTGCTGGCTCAAGGTAGAAGCGCCCTGTTCCTTACGCCCCTCCTTCAGATCTACGTACGCCGCCTTGATGATGCGGATGGGATCGAAGCCGTTGTGTTGGAAGAACCGCTTATCCTCCGCGGACGTTACCGCGTCCACGACGACTTTAGGAATATCCGCGAACTTGACAATGCGCCGTTTTTCGCGATTCGGGCCAGAAAGATTGGTAATCAGTTCCGGCTCGAGCTGATACAGGCTGCGTTCGGTGTTGTCCTGCAAAGAGACGATGCGCGAGATCCGTCCCTTCGCAAAGTGAATTACGCCGGCTTCCTGGTCGAAATAGGAGTCCGGTCCGGGAAAGATCTCAATCGAATCCGGCTTGAGCTGGTAGTAGCCAATGCGATTGCCATGGGATTCGTTATAACCGCTCTGCCGCAGGCCGGCGGCGATTTCCACCGGCGTGATCTTGTCGCCGACGGCAACGGATTGCGGGGCGGCGAACAGTTTCGCCGTCTCGGTAAACGGTCCCGCCCGCAGCTTCTGATCGATGAGGCGCGAATACCTAGTATAAAAGTAGGTAAACGTTCCCAGCCCGCAGACAGAGACTAGCAGGAACCCACCAACCAGGACACGGCCGAAAGGCTTCAAGAAGAATTGCGCCAGTCCCGCGTTTTTCGGGACCCGAACTTTCCATTCCTTTTTTGACGGACCCTTCTTAGGCACTAAACCCATTCTCCCACGCGAAGCCATAAAGCGAAGCCAAGGCTGGGGCGGGGCGCTGCTCGATCGCCCTCATGTTCGACGCAGCGGAGCGGATTCCGGTTGTCGCCGCGAATTATCCTGCTGAGACGCCGGCGGCCTCTTCCACGCGGGCCGGTTTGGGCATTGACTTGGGTTCGGGACGGCTGATATCGATGCTGCCCTTGAAATAGGCTCCGTCATCGATGCTGATCCCGGAGGTCTTGATGTCCCCGATCACGCTGCCATTGTCGCGGATGGCAATCTTTTCGGCGACATCTACGTTTCCCCGGACCGAGCCGAAAACCACCACTTCCCGCGCCTTGATATTGGCTTTCACCTTTCCGTTCTTGCCCACCGTCAGCAGGCTGTGTGATTCGAGCGATCCCTCAACCTCGCCATCGACAAATAGTTCCTCTCTGGTGCGAATCTCCCCTTTGATATTCATGGAGGGGCCGATCACCGCAACCTGTTTTGCCGGGCTCGGCGGCGCCGGCTCAGGGCGCTGCGGGGCGAAACTTCGGGCCTGAGGGTTCTCCGGGACGGGCTCGGGTCTGGGAGTAGGGTTATATCCTTCATCGGTACGTTTGTTCCACATGGTTCCTCGCTTATGAGAAGTCCGAGGCCGGCGATCGGAGAAAAAGAAAGTAAGATGCTGGTTGCCGGCCGTTGCCTTCCGATTTTTTGTGAGTATTGACGATCTGCCCCCAATTGCATTCCGAGTGCCAGTCGCATCAGCGGCGTGTGTCGAAACATTTTATGACATTAGTGTTGTGGGGTTCCTTCCATTCGCGTAATTTTTTCGTGTGTCATTTTTCCCGATTTCGTTTAGTATGAGAATTCAGCGTCTGGCCGGCGCTACCTCGGAACGCCCAATCGTCACTTATGATCGCAACCTGGAAGCAGTGGGAAGGTGTGTGTCTGGCCGGAGAATACGGCCTCGAAGAGTGGCTGGGCGAATCGGACGGAGCGGCCTTTTACCGCACCAGTTACGGCCGGGATCAGCGGCCCGCCGTATTGAAACTGGTTCCCGCGGTCGCTAGAGATAGTGAGCTGCAACTGGAATTATGGCGGGAGCTGCGAGAGTTATCGCATCCCGCGCTGCTCCAGCTTTTAGACTTTGGATGCTGCCCGTCTGACACGGGCGCCGGCGAAAGCTTCCTGTACGCGGTGTACGAGTTTCCCGAGGACACACTGGAGGCGGCGCTGAGCCGGGCGCCTCTCACGGAGATCGAAAAACGCGAGATCCGTGTGGACGCCGCGAACGCCTTACTCTACCTCCACGGCCACGGCTTCATACATGGCGCGATCGATGCGGGACATGTGATCGCCGTCGGGAACCAAATAAAACTTTCAAGCGATACCGTCCGCCGTGCTTCGAGCGAGCATACTATGGCGGAAGATTGGCGCAGATTGGAGTTGCTTCTGCCGGCGGCCGCGGCAGAAGCGCCGGTTGCCCAAGAGCCAATTGCGCGAGCGCCAATTGCCCAAGCGCCAACGCCCCCATCGGCAGTCGCCGCATCGCAGCCTTCCCCGCGATTCACGCTTCCCGCCTGGGCCATCGGAACAATCGCCGCAGCGGTCGTTGCCGGAGGCTTTTGGTTTTTGCCGAAAGCTGCGCCACCGGCTCCCAAGAGTTCCCCGCAATCCACCCCGCGCCCGGTTGCGGCAGCGGAGCCTCTGCCCCTTCCGCCTCAGCCGCAGCCGCAAATCGTCGCCCGCCCGGAGTGGCGAGTGATTGCGTATACCTACTCGAACTACCCAGCCGCGGCGCGCCGAGCCGCAGCCATTACTGAAAAGTGGCCGGAATCCTTAGCCGAGGTCTTTCAGCCGAAAAGCCATTCCCCGTACCTGATCGCGCTAGGGGGCTGGATGACGCGCGACGACGCGGTCCGCCTCCTGAAGATTGCGCGCGGCAAAGGCCTTCCACGGGACACCTACATCCAGAACTACACACGCTGAGCCGCGCACAATCAGGCCGCGGCGTGGTTACATTGTCTGGTTGAGCAACTCAAAACCAACCGTGGATCTGGCCGAGGTTTACCGCAAACGTGCGTCGCGCCGTTGGGTCGATCGCGCCATCCGTTTACTGATGCCGCCGCAGCCCTTCATCATGAATCCCGCCGAGCCGAAGGATTTCCCTCTCGGCCGATGGAACCTGTATATCGGGGGCGCGGGCCGGAGAGTGGATGGATATGTCAATATAGATCTCTTCGCAGTGCCTGGCGTGGATGTTGCTACCGACGCGGAGGCGCTGCCGTTTGTCTCTGGCGTATTTCAGCGAATCGAGTGTGACGCGGTTCTGGAACACGTGTGCAACCCGGAGCAGGTCATACGGGAAATGTTCCGCGTGCTCGCACCCGGCGGCTACCTGCACATCGTGACGCCGTTCTGCCATCCCTTCCATGAGTACCCCAGGGATTTCCGCCGCTTCACCATCGACGGACTGAAGCAGTTGGCCGGACCTTTGGAAATCATAGCTGCAGGCTGGCGCACCGGCCCCACGGCGACTCTTCTGGTCACAGCCATCGAGTTCGTAAAGCTGCTGCTGCCTTTCCGCGCCTGGCGCGCCGCCGCTCACGTTGCTTGCGGCTGGCTCCTGTTTCCTCTTCGGTATCTGGATCTGTGGCTGCTCCGCTTTCCGGACGCCCGCCGAATCGGGAATCACTGTTATATTTGGCTGCGAAAACCCACCGTTTCCTCTGTGTGATGTAATCATCTCTTGGCCATCACTGAATCCGCAAAAGCGTTCCTCTCCAATTTGACAGAGAGGGCGCGCAATCAGAAAAAGACGATCGTGTTTCCGGAAGGATCGGACCCGCGGGTGGTCGAAGCGGCGGCGCGATTGGCGCGCGATGGCGTAGCCCGGCCGATCCTGGTGGGACCGGAACCTGCCAATGCGCCCGCCGGTGTCGCCTTCGCCGATCCGGCGCGCTGGCCCGCCACTTCGAAATATGCGGCCCTCTACTACGAGCGCCGCCGCGCGAAGGGGATTACCGCCATCGAGGCCGGAGAAGTCGCCCGGCAGCCGCTCTACTTCGCCGCCTTGATGGTGGCGGCGGGGGATGCAGATGGAACCGTGGGCGGCGCAGCCAACACCACGGCGGACACCATTCGCGCCGCTCTGCACTGTGTGGGTACGGATCCTGAGGTGCGGCTGGTATCGAGTGTTTTCGTGATGGCGCTCCCAGATTGCTCGCTCGGTCACAACGGCCTGCTGACGTTTGCCGATTGCGCGGTGGTGGTGGACCCGAGCCCTGTCGAACTCGCGGAAATCGCCATCGCCACCGCCCGCAGCACCCGCATCCTGCTGGGCGTCGAACCCTTCGTTGCGCTGCTCAGTTTCTCCACCCGGAAAAGCGCCCGGCACCCGCAGGTGGATGCGGTGGTGGAAGCGCTAAAGATCGTGCGGGCGCGCGCGCCGGAACTGATCGTGGATGGCGAGATGCAGGCCGATGCGGCGGTGAATCGCATGGTTGGGAAGTCGAAAGCGCCGGGTTCGCCGGTTGCCGGAAGAGCGAACACGCTCATCTTCCCGAATCTGGCTTCCGGCAATATCGCCTGCAAGCTGGTGGAGCGGCTCGGAGGCGCCGCCGCCATCGGCCCGTTTCTGCAGGGCTTGGCCAAACCGGCCAACGATCTGTCACGCGGCTGCTCCGTAGACGATATATATAGTGTGGCCGTGGTCACGGCACTGCAGGATGGCGCGGATTGATCAGCGACCAGCATGCTTCCTTTTCGCCTCATTTACCACCCGAAGTACGATCTGAATCTGGGAGCCCACGTCTTTCCGTCCCAAAAGTACCGCTGGCTGCGAGAACGCTTCATCCGGACCTGCTTTGCCTCTGATGATGATTTCGTAACCCCGGAACCCGCGGCCGACGAAGACGTGCTGCTGGTTCACGATGCCGAATGGGTGACCAAGCTGAAGAAGGGCACGCTTTCCTATCAGGAGATCCTGCGTCTGGAGATTCCGTATTCGCGCCAGATGGTGGAGGGCTTCTGGCACGCGGCGGGCGGCACGATTCTGGCCGGGCGGTTGGCTTGCCAAATGGGTTTCGCCTATCACGTGGGCGGAGGCTTCCACCACGCCTTTCGCGGCCATGGCGAGGGATTCTGCGCCATCAACGATGTGGCAATCGCCATTCGCCGGTTGCAGAAGGATGGAACGATCAAACGCGCCATGACGATCGATTGCGACGTCCATGACGGCAACGGAACAGCGGCGCTGTTCGCCGGAGACGATTCCGTCTTTACGCTCTCAATCCATCAGTCCGATAATTATCCCGCGGAAAAGCCACCCTCCACCCTGGATATCAATTTGCGGGATGGCACTGGCGACGAAGAGTATCTCCAGCGCCTGGAGAATGGCCTTAAAGCGGCGCTCACCATGTTTCGGCCGGAGCTGATCATTTATCTGGCCGGGGCGGATCCTTTCCAGGAAGATCAACTGGGGGGACTTTCTCTCAGCTTTGAAGGCCTGAAAGAGCGGGACCGCCTGGTGATTGAAACCGCAGTCACCGAAAAAATTCCCATGGCTACCGTTCTGGCCGGCGGCTATGCGGCAAATACCGAGGACACAATCACCATTCACGCCAATACCGCGGCCGTAGCCAAGGAAGTGCTGCTGGCGTACCGAGCGGCAGGTTAAGTCAGCTGGCGGCGGCTGATCTTCGCAATTAGAAGGATAAGCAGACCGATTGCCGCAATGGGCACCGCCATGGATGGTTCTGGCGTTACGTTGACCCGAGGATTTTCTCCACCTCCGTTGGGAGGAATCACTGGATAAAGAGGTATTTCTCCACTGGTTGGGTTAGAGCCAACAGGTGATCCTCCTGGACTGGGAACAACTGGGTTAAGAGAGCTGGGAGCGCCTGGAATTGGACGGATAACCGGCGGAGGGGAACCGCTTCCCACCGGCGTCGACGGTGGCTCGGGATTTGCAGGATTAGAACCACCTGAAGAAGGCGGCGGCCCGGAATTTCCGGGACTGGGACTGCCTGGAGAAGGAGGTGTTCCGGGATTATGACCGAGAACGGGAAATCTCGGAGGGCGAGGAGGCCCACCTGGTCGGGGCAGCGGTAACGGCTCTCCGCCGGGACCTACCGGGCTACCGGAACCTGGCGGAATCGCAACCGGACTCCCTCCACCACCGCTTTCGATGATCCCCACCGCCGTTCCAGTTCCCACCCCAATCCCCACCAGGATCGGCCACACCGGGAATTTTCTTCCGCCGTTATCAGATTCTTCTTCCACAGAATTCTCCGGATTTACAAATGGCGCCGGAACAATACTGTCATCCCCTAATCCGTTTGGAGCCGGAAACAGAGGAATTGACGGAATTAACGATATAAGCGGCGGCGGATCTTCGACTTCCCCAAAGGTATTCGGCGGCGGCGCAGATTCTAACGGCTCCACCGGCTGACCTGGAGTCTCCGCGATGCGATTGCCGCATCTTGCTCTAATGTAAGCAGATCCATCCGTCAGCAGAATCTCCCCTTTCGGAATCCGAACAGGTCTCTGTGTCCAGTAAATCCGATTTCCCCGCCGGTAAGATAAATAAACGGGTCCCGCAAACTCTGCCTTCGTTTTCCACACCCCACCCGAATGAAATCCCCGATAATGCTCGCGCGCCACGCTATCGCCCGCTAGTCTTCGATCCAATTCTGCAGAACTATACACCCCGCCGGGAATTACTGAATACGGATATATGACCCGCCTGTCATCTCCACCTTGGAACGCCAATTTCCACGATCTCGGCGCCCACTTCCAGCGGTAGTGTCCAAGGGTCGAAACGAACCCAATTCCCACTGCTACTAGAAGTAAGCTTAGCCTCGCCAGCCTCAATTTACTCGCCATTTACGAACCAAATACATTTGAAATCTAGTACTCCATTTCCGGACAGGTGTTCGGCTGGTTGAGTTTTTGCGGATGTTTCCCACTCCGTCCAGAGGGTGCTACGGATTAATTCTATGCTATTTCTACTCGGGAATATAACCGATTTTTCTTGAGTGGTACTATGCCGGCCGAAAATAATTGCGGGTTATTCTTATACGGAAGAGACCCACGTCGAAATGATTAATTTGATTAAGTTTAGTCGCGGCCGGCTATCTTGCGTGGAACCTGTTCGGACTGGACGCCGAAGCGGGCGGGGTCGCGGCCGATGATCATGGCGGCAATCACTTTGGGGACAAACTGGCGGGTTTCTTCGGGCAGAGCGTGGACACGGTAGAGATACCAAAAGTTCCTCTGCTTGATTGGGTCGCTGACGGTCTTCTCAATGGCCTGTTTCACTT
>DATBID010000366.1:0-3864 GCA_036557125.1 Bryobacteraceae bacterium
GATCTTGCGGGCGGCATCGGTAATAGGCACGCTGGCGGCGTCTCCTTTAAGTGGAGTTACCATGCGCCAGCGGTAATCCTCCATGACGGGCGAAACCCAGTAGCCCGTGAGGTCTTCGGGAGCGGCGGCTTTGGCGCTCGCCGGAGGTGTAGGTCGCGGTTGGGGAGGTTGGGCGGGAGCTGCAGTGGCGAGGATGAGAAGAGCGAGGGGAAGAGGGTATCTCATTTTACCTCCTTCAGGCTCTTATAGACTGCTTCTACGAATCGGTCTGCGGTTACAAAGCTGTCTTTGAAGACATACTCGGTGTCGTAGTCGCGAGAAGGCCGCGCGGCTTTCACCTGTTCCAATGTCATGCCTTGGTTGATCATGTTGCGGACGCGGTCGCGAATGATCACGACCATGTCGCGGTACTCAACCACGTCGGCTTCGTCGCAGACGCGTCCGTGCCCGGGAACTACGTACGTGCCGCCTTCCTGGGTGTGTCCCGGAACGGTGAGGGCGAGGATGTGGTTCAACGCGGCGATTTCACCTTGCACGCTGCCGCCTCGCTCCAAATCGAGGAACGGGTAACCGGAAGGAGTGAAGATGTCGCCGGCGCTGATCACATCGGAGCCGCGGAAGAGCACGATGCTATCGCCGTCGGTGTGAGCGTTCGGTTCGTGGTAAATGACGATGGCTTCGCCGTTGAATCGCAGGTCTTTCGAGGGAGTAGAGTACTCATCGAGCGGAAGGCCTGGTTGCGGCGGCGGGGTCTGGTTGCCGGCGGGCTTCGTCATGCGGTTGAGCACATTTTCGTGCGCGATGATCTTCAGCGGCGCGGCCGGGTTTTGGGGAATCAAGGTGGCGAAGGCGTCATTGCCGCCGGTGTGATCGGGATGGACGTGGGTGTTGATGATGTAGCGGATGGGACCGCTCGATAGCTTGCGAATTTCCGCCATGATCTTCGGAGCAAGCGGCGCGTATTCGGTATCGACCATGAGGACGCCATCGCCGCCGATTTCGAGGGTGATATTGCCGCCGGCGCCGGCCAGCATATAGATATTCTTCTGGACCGGGATGACCTGGATCTGAACGTTATCGAAGTTTTGGGGCGCTTGCGCCAGCACTGCGACGGAAAAGCCCAGGGCAGCGAGAATCGAGCGGGGCGCTATTGTGCGGGGCAATATTGTGAAGATCAGTGCAGGTTGCATGCGCCTCCGTTCTGTCCGCAGGCGCAGTAGCGCTGGCACTTTTCGAGGACCTTTTCCGGCTTGCCCATTTTGGCGCGGTACTCGGGGTAGAGGGTTTCGGCTCCGCCGCGGGTAACCTCATAGGGAAGGCCATACCAATCGGCGACTTCATGGAGGAAGGGATTGGTTCCGGGCAGGTGGTTGGGGACATAGTCCGGCGCCTTGGGAATTTCCTGGGCATATTCGCAGACATCGTTTCCCAACTGCTGGCCGGGATCGAGCAACCAAGTCTGGCTGCGGACGAGAGGCTCGGTGAGGAAGGCGGGGTCGGTGACGACAGTAGTGACGGTGAGATAGTTGCCGTGGCGGACCCAGTGCTCGGTGAAGGTCGCCTGGTCGCTGCGGGGGAGGCCATTGCGGCGCAGATAACTCTTCTTCAGGTGCGTGGTGTAGACATTCAGCATGTTCTTGTCCCATGTGCCGGTGGAGAAGCCCTGGAAGGTGTGCGGCGCCAGCGCGGGGGGATGCGGGCGGCCATCGAGCCAGATGGTGCGCTGCATTTCCTGAAAGTTCATGCGGGTGTGGATGCCAATGACGCGTTGCGAATCGGGGTCGAGAATGTTGTCGACGCGCATGTTGGAGAGGCCGCGCATGGAGTAGTCGGCGCCGTGCGGGCGGCACTCGTATTCGCTGACTACAGAAATGCGGTCGGCATCGTAGCTATCGGCGCGGAGGCGGGCAGCGCCGTTAATGGGAATCCCCATGTAGTCGCCGAGCTCGGGCCCGGGGATACGCTCCGGATAGTCTTCGTGGTACAGCGGAGCCCATTCGCCAGCGAAATCCACCTGGGCCGGAAGCCCGGCGGGTGCCAGCAGAAGAACCGTTACGAGAATCAAGGGATAACAGCGGCGCATACTGCCCGGATATTGTACGCCAGCCGGTCCTCGGAGGCTTGCATAGAAAGAACCCCGAATCCCAGGAACCTAACTTTCTGAGGAGTTTAGAGAAGGTGGCTCCGCACCGCGAGGCTCTGGGTTTCGTCTCCGCTTACCACCGTCCACCCACGCGCATTTGTAGTAGGACTCATGGGACTAAGCCGTTCGCCCGTTTGCCTAAGGGGTGTAACAATCAGGAGAGATTCGTGACCCGTCCGATCATCCTCGACGTTGGGCTTCGATCCGAAGCGTTCGGCCCGCGACTTCCGCGCCCAAGAGCTTGTCCGCTTTGTGGTTCCAACAATATTGTCCCAATCGTTTACGGTTTGCTGACTGAGGAAGGGGTGGAAGAAGCCAGGGCTGGAAAGTTCGTGTGCGGAGGCTGCATGCTCGACCTCGACGGTCCGCAATGGTATTGCAAAACCTGCAAGCATCGCTGGCCAAAGAACGGTTCGCTGTGTACGGACGAAGAGAATCTCGCCTACAGACTTCGTTCGGAACGTTATCGCAGGCACCCGCATGTCTTTCTTGTGATATCCGCACGCAAGCTGCGCTGGTTCGTCGTCGGATTAATCGAAAAATTCAGTGAAGAATGTGTTTGGATTCCACTCCTCATCCGTCGTGAAAAGCCCTTCATCGAAAAGAGGATTGCGCTGAAAGAGGGCGGCTATCGCTATATGGTCCGGTTTCAAAATGAGGTGGTCCGGGTGGCGCCAAAGCACCACGATCGTGATCAGCTCGATGCCCACTGCACGAGCAAGGAGAATTATCTGGCGGGCACGGCGGAGAGCCGCCGATACAAGACTGTCGCTATGCGGCTGGTGTTCAAGGAAGCGCCGCATTACAAAGAAGCGATGGAGGCTGGGGAGAGGGAGTCCCGGGAAGAAATTAAGCGCGGGGTTCGCAGGCGGCGTGCCTAGCGAATTCGTTATCTCGTCCTCGGGCCATAATTTGAGCGGAGGAGCAGCCTAAAGAGAAGGTGGCTCCGCACCGCGGGGCCCGACCAACCGCTTATCGTACGGAGCCACCGACAGGGGAGAAGGAAACTTCTGGACGCCTGTCATTTATTTAGATGCGGGCCAGAATGGTTTGGTTATAGCCAGTATTGCCACTGGCCTGCGATCAGTACGTAGATGGCCAATGCAAGATTTGTAACAGAGTGCGCCAAGATGCAATCTGCAAGGTTTTTCGTGCGGATGATCCAAAGGTTATAAATAATTCCGGTGAGTAGGCCAACGTCCCAATACGGGCCATGTTCGGAAGCGAACAAAAGGGCGACGATCCAGAATGCGCCTGCCTGGTAAGCCCCTAAAGGAACCTTGAGGAATTCCCGATGGATTAACCAGCGCATCAGCCAGCCGCGCCAGAAAAGCTCCTCCAGGACCGGGACAAGTGCGATGCTGGAGAGCACACGGACGGAGAGGAAAAAGGGATTGCGTTGGGCGGCAGTGGGCAGAGAGCTTCCGGCGTGGCCAAGAAGCGAATTATTGAAAAGCCAAAAGCCCCGGTAGGCGGGGCCGAAGAGCACGTCCGGGCCGATCCAAAGGAGGAAAACGGCCATTCCGACGGCCACGCTGGCGAGAGGGTGGCAGGGTTTGAGCGAGAGGTGAGGCCGAGAGAGCCATAGAATAGCGGCCAGGACGATCACGAAGCGAACGGGAAACAGGATTTGCGGCGGGAGAGGCAGGGCGATCATCCCGACGTAGATTAGGAACGGGGCGATGTAGCCGACGGTGTGATTCCGGACGCCAGACGTCATC